>JBHENH010000018.1:23884-33938 GCA_046262135.1 Pyrinomonadaceae bacterium | reverse complement strand
CATCAATGGTTAAACCCGCCTCCTGCGATTTGGCAATGATCCGGTCCTCGACGTCCGTGATGTTCATTACGTGTGTTACTTTGAACCCTTTGAATTTCAAGTAACGCCGCAAAATGTCAGCGGCAACGGCTGAACGGAAGTTACCAATGTGACCATAATCCCAGACGGTTGGGCCACAATAGTAGAACCGGACTTCACCCTCTACCATGGGCCGAAATTCCTCTATTTTGCCTGACAGCGTGTTGCGAAATCTAAGCATTTTGTTTCGTATTAGAAGATACGCGCCCTTGTGATTCAAGGACGCGCAGATTTGCAGTCTAGGTAAGGACGAGTTGCGAGTCAAACCAGAGAACAGAGAACAGAGGACAGAGGTCAGAGGGTGAGGGACCTCTGACCTCTGTCGTCTGACCTCTGACCTCTGACCTCTGACCGCTGGTTATTTGAAGTGTTTCCAACCGCCGGGCTCGAGATCCCAAATCCTCGAGCCTTCCGATATTCGGACTCCAGCTGATGCGTCTGTCACCTGTCCAATTCGGGTGATGGGAACCCCGTCCACTCTTGTGGGCAACTTGCCGACGTTCTCCGCTTTCACTGTAAATAAAAGCTCGAAGTCTTCTCCACCGTTGAGCGCGAGCATGAGAGGATCAAGGGCGCGCCGTCCGCAAAGTTCAGTTACAAGATGGTCGATGGGAATGCGTGATGCTCGAATGAGCGCGCCCACTTTGCTGGCGCGGCAAAGATGATTCAGATCAGAAGATAGTCCATCGCTTATGTCGATCATTGCTGTCGCCAGTCCCCGTTCTCCGATTGTTAGACCCCAACCTACGCGAGGTTCCGGCTGTAGCTGGCGAAGTAACAGTGGGTCTATCGAGTGCGAACTCGATTCACGATGAGGCAACCGTGCGCCGTGCTCAATCAAACGCAGACCAGCGGCCGCATCTCCCAAATATCCGGTCACAAAGATTTGGTCGCCTGGCTGCGCGCCGCAGCGATAGACGGCGCGTCCCTCTATACTTTCCCCGATAACGATTGAATCAATAACAACGCCTTCCGGCGTGCGCGAAACGTCGCCGCCAGTCAGTGTTACGTTGTAGCGGCCGGCTAGTTTGAGAAGGCCATCATAGAAGCCGTCGAGGAAATCGGAATCCCAAACGTCCCTTGGAAGTCCGATGGAGATCAGTGCCCAGCGTGGAGACGCGCCCATGGCTGCGATATCGGAAAGGGAAACAGCCAGAGCTTTATGGCCAAGCATTTCCGGCCGAGTTGTGTCGCGCCGGAAATCAATATCTTCTACCAGCAGATCGGTAGTTACGACTATGTCCTTGCCAGACTGGCCGCTAATGACTGTCGCATCATCGCCAATACCTTTTATAAGCGATGACGGATATGTGGCGAAGGAGGAGGCAAAACTTTTGTTCTGTTCAACTCGACGCTTTATCTTGTTTATGAAATCGAACTCGTCCATGTAATGGCCGTGTTGAGAGTCAAGCTTCGCTAGCTGACGCAAACATGTCACCTGAAGAAGGAACCTGAACTAAAGGTTCTTGCGAAGTGAATCGAGGCCGGCTTCTATCGCTTCAATTGAGGTGGAGAAAGAAAACCGCAGATGGCTCTCGCCGTGTTCGCCGAAAACGACGCCCGGAACGGTGGCGACTTGTGCTCGTTCCAATAATATCTCGGCGGCTTCTCGACTGTTCTTGCTTATACGAGACACGTCAGGGAAAGCATAGAACGCGCCCGCTGGTCTCTCGCAGACGAGATTCAGCTCACTGAGTCCTGCCAAAAGCAAGTCGCGTCGCTGCTGGTAAGCAATGCGGTTCGTCTCCAGCATGTCCGACTCAGTAGTCAACGCTGCCAGTGCGGCCCATTGAGTCGGTGTAGATACTCCATTGGATGAGTAAAGCGTGGTCTTGCGCAAACCGGTCATCCAGGGTTCGGGTGCTACTGTGTAACCCAGACGCCAGCCGGTCATGGCATAGGATTTTGAAAGAGTAAACACGCTGATCGTCCGTTCAAACATTCCTTCCAGGGAAGCAATCGAACAATGCGCGTCTTCGTAAACTAAATCTTCGTACGCTTCATCGGCGATGACAATCAAATCGCGCTCCTGCGCAAAACGCGAAACAGCACGCGCCTCCTCGCGGGTAAAGACAACGCCGGTGGGATTCTGGGGCGTGTTGTAGTAGATGGCCCGCGTGCGTTCGCTAGCGTACCGCGCCAGTGTTATTTCCAGGCCCTGAATACGTGCTTCTACGGTCGGAACCAGCACCGGCTTGCCTTCGCAATGCGCAATTAGATCTTTGATCGGTGTCCAGTAAGGTGAAAATACCAGCACTTCGTCATCCGGATTCACCACCGACTGAAAAGCGCCAAACAGTCCCTGCATCCCTCCGTTTAGAACGATCACGTCTGCAGGCTGGGCAGAAATCCCGTTTTTCGTGCGGACCTTGTCAGCGATCGCGGATCGCAATTCGAGTATTCCCGACGAGGGAGCGTACCGCGTCTTGTTTTCATGGAGCGCACGGACCATAGCTTCCTTTACGAAGGCAGGTGTGTGCATGTAAGGCTCGCCGCCTTCAAACTGGTGGACTGTTGCGCCCTGCGAGCGCAGTTTCATTATCCGGTTGCGGATACTTACGATGTCGGAGAAGCCAATATCATCCAGACGAGAGGCAAGTCGGAAAACCATTGGAGAGGCGGTCACTATTGGAGATTACCCTTCGTTGATGCCAGTGGATGTGGAGTAGAACGCGGATTATAGCTTGCTGACCGTAGGCAGTCTACCAACGGCACGCGGTGGGTACTGGTTCAGTTTGAGAATCTCATTAGCACCTGACTTCAGTCAGGTGATCCATGAGGGTGAATTCCCGTGCAACCGTTTCAACGGTTTCCCAGCAAAAACCGTTGAAACGGTTGAAGAGAGATCTACGCTCCCCGATCACCGCACTGAAGTGCGGTGCTAATGAGATTCAAACGGTACCACTACCCACGCGGTGGTAGTGCCTGAATTTGGAGTGCGACGACCTGTCATCGCTTCGGTTACTGCGCGACATGTCGCAGCAAGCGTTTCGAACCACGCCTGATGACGAAGCGCCGCGGCGGACTGCCACGGGCCAAAGCGCTTAGAGGTCACCGCACTCCAAATTAAGCCACGTGAAACGCGACGCGATGTCATTAGCACTGCGGCTTCTGCCCGGCGATAGCAAATCGGAATTACACACGGACCGTCTAAGGGTTTTCCGGCAGCAGTATCACGATAATCCTTGGAAACGGTTCAAGTGTCATACCTTTAGGCGATACCTTAAAGAATCAGTTTTAACTAAGGTTAGCTAAGTGTAAGTGTTGACACGCCAAATGGAACGGCAGTAACATGTCGGCTCACCGGGCTGCTGGTAAACTCGCAATCAGTCTCCTAATACATTTCCTTAGCCAGGGAAGAACGTCTTCGATCGTCGATTGGTTCTGGATTATGGGTCGACCTGCCGTAGCCATACCTGAAAAACTCTTCTTCAAGATTGGCGAAGTGTGTGAACTGGCCGGAGTACAAGCTCATGTGTTGCGTTACTGGGAATCGGAATTTCCGATGCTGGCGCCGCAAAAGAACCGCGCCGGTCAGCGAGTCTACCGAAAGCGCGACGTCGAAATAGCGCTGCGAATTAAAGAACTTCTTTATGAGGATCAGTACACGATCGCCGGGGCTAAGAAGAGACTGGCAAACGATCTGCGCGCCGGCGGTAAGCTGAAAATAGTTTCGTCCGAAGATAGCGCAGAAGGTTCGGAAGCCGGTGGTTCTGTTACCGGGTCGGTACGAGGCGCCTCGAAGGCAGCTGCCGCCTCATCAGGTTCCGGCATGAAGACCGCCGAAGAGCGTAAAGCTCTGCGTCAGGTGACTTCAGAATTGCGTGAGCTGCTTTCGCTCCTTGAGAAGGGAACGCACAACCCGAAGAGCCGGTAGTTGAAAACGCAAACCAACGGTTTGCGCTAGAAGATTTTTGCGGAGATACTAATAGAGATTACGGGACGTGGCGCAGCCTGGTAGCGCGCACCCTTGGGGTGGGTGAGGTCCCGAGTTCGAATCTCGGCGTCCCGACCAGTTGTGAGGGCTTTCAATCAATTCTGATTGAAAGCCCTTTTGCTAGACGGCTAACAGTTCTGAGATGTGCGATTCGATCAGAATCTTACTTCAGGTCCGTAATTACAATTGCGGAAGTTAAGGTCTTATGCACCGGACACTGGTGAGCGATCTCCTGGAGGCGCATCTTCTGTGCATCATCTAACTCTCCTTCAAACGTCACTGAGCGTTCGATCCGATGCACATATCCTTCCGTAATCTCGGTGCACTCGGCACAATCGGCCGCGTGAATCCTTTTTTGACGTAAACGCACGGTAACACGTTCCAGCGGCCAGGCTTTTCTTCTGGCATAAAGAGTCGCCGTCATTGATATGCAACTGCCCAGCGCCGCGAGAATCAAGGTGTAAGGATCCGGGCCTGCGTCTTCCCCACCCACAGACAACGGTTCGTCTGTAATCAATACGTGGTTCTCATATCGAACTTCGTTTTTCAAGTTTGAAAGAGATGTGACTAATATGTCCGACATTCCAAAACCTCCACCAGTCGATGATGACCATTCTGCTCTTAACCGCTGCTTGCAGTCATCTGTTTTGTGCGGCTACACTCCTTGCGCTCCAAACCAACATTTGTCCGCAGGATGTTTCATCACTTGAGGGCCACGCATGAAAATTCACGAGTATCAGGGTAAGGAACTGCTCAAGAAGTTTGGCGTTCCAGTGCCGCGAGGTTACGTGGCGCGCTCGATTGAAGAAGCCTATGACGCTGCGAAGGAATTGGCGACACAGATTGTGGTTGTCAAAGCGCAGATCCACGCCGGGGGCCGCGGCAAGGGTGGTGGTGTGAAACTTGCGAAAAGCCCGGACGAGGCGAAGCGCATCGCGGGCGGAATATTGGGTATGAATCTGGTCACACATCAGACGGGCCCTGAAGGTCGCGAGGTCCGTGTGTTGTTGATTGAAGAGGGACTTCCCATCGACAATGAGTTTTACCTCGGTATTGTTTTGGATCGCGCTACAGGACGTCCAGTTTTCATGGCGTCTCAAGCCGGCGGCATGGACATAGAAGAGGTAGCTGGAAAGACCCCGGAAAAGATATTGAAAGAAACAATCGATCCGGCAGTAGGTTTCCGCGCATTTCAGGCGCGCAAACTTGCGTTCGGCCTGGGTCTTGGATCAGAGCTGATTGGGCAGGCCGTTAAGTTTATGCAGTCCCTCTATATGGCCTATGAACAGATGGACGCATCGTTGATGGAAATAAATCCATTTCTTCTTACGAAAGACAAGAGGCTGATGGCTCTCGACGCGAAGGTGAACTTTGACGATAACGCGCTGTTTCGACATAAGGAGTTTATAGACCTGCGCGATCTTAACGAGGAGGAACCGTTGGAGATCGAAGCCTCAAAGTTTGATCTCAACTACATTAAGCTCGACGGCAACATTGCCTGCATGGTAAATGGCGCGGGTCTCGCGATGGCCACCATGGACATAATTAAACTGGCGGGCGGCGAGCCTGCAAATTTCCTTGATGTTGGTGGCGGAGCTTCTCAAGAGAGAGTTGAAGCGGCGTTTCGTATCTTGCTGGCTGACGAAAATGTGCAGGCAGTTCTGATAAATATTTTTGGCGGCATCGTCCGTTGCGATATGGTCGCGCGAGGTGTTGTTGAGGCGGCGAGGAACCTCGGGATACAAGTTCCAGTGGTGGTCCGTCTTGAGGGAACGAACGTTGAAGAGGGCCAGCGCGTGATTCGAGAGTCGGGATTGAACTTTACGGTTGCCAACGGAATGAAGGACGCTGCGGACAAGGTGGTCGCGCTGGCCGCATAGACGCGCTCAGCATGAGGATGGGCCACAATAACATGGCCAGGTAGCAAGCAGGGCCCACCGCGTTTTAAGAGCGGGCCCAACCACAATGCAGTGTGGAAAGGCTGGCCTTTCCATGGAGGCGTAACCATGAACTGAGGCTTTGCCGCCGGAGCCCTGGCCGAGGTGGCGTCTGCACCCACAACAAGCCTGGTCTTTAAGGCATAGCCACCGCGCTGCGCGGCGACAGAGCCGCAGATTTCGCGGGCATAAGAGTTCCCCAATTTCGTTACTGGATAAGAGATCCACATTACTTGATACCGGATCATTCATTGGATATAGGGCGTGTACACTACAAGCGGCGACGCAAAATATTCCGCGTCATAGTTTTGATTAGCCGCCTAGGTCTGGTCGCGCTTTTTCTAATTACCGCCGGCGCCAAACTGTCCATAGTCAAAACCTTTGCCGCAAACGTAGGCGACCTTCTGACCGCATCAGGTTTCAACTACGCGCGTTGGATGTGGCCTGTGACCATCGCCGTCATCGGGATCGAAATTGTCACCGCTGCGCTCCTACTGATCCCACGCACGGTCAGGATTGGGGCTTTATTGTCTGCGGCGTTACTGATGGCCTTCAGTGGTTACGCGCTTTACTACGTTTACGTGTTGCACGGCGAGCCGCTAGAGTGTGGTTGTTTCGGAAACATTATTGGAAGCCAGTTGGGTTTGAAAACCGCCCTACGTAACCTGGCCTTGCTTCTGCCCGCGATAATCGTGTTTTTCGGTTACCGCCGCCCATCATCTGCGGCACCGGTGTAGCAGTGGAAGATGCTTTCTACGTCGTCTGCACTCTATCGAAGATCTACGTAAACTATCGGGTCTGATCGGAACGAATGGCAACAATCTCATTCTGGGGCGGCGTTGGCACAGTCACCGGATCAAAATATCTGATCGAAACGGATCGAGCTCGGGTGCTGGTTGACTGCGGAGTTTTCCAGGGACTAAAGGAGTTGCGGGAACGCAACTGGCAGGAACCACCTTTCGATCCGCGCAAGGTGGACGCCGTCCTTATTACCCACGCACACATCGATCATACGGGATACCTGCCTCGCCTCGTGGCTCAAGGATTTGGTGGGCCTGTCTACTGTTCTCGCGGTTCTGCGGACCTGCTGAAAATATTACTGCCCGACGCCGGTCGCTTACAGGAAGAAGACGCTGCATATCGCAATCGCCATAATCTCACCAAACACAAACCTGCGCTTCCTTTGTATACGGAGAAGGATGCCCTTGCGGCCCTCAAACTCATTCGACCGGTCCCCAACACGGGCCAACCCGTCGATGTAGCCAGAGGGATTCAAGGCGGGTTTCGCGTAGCTGGCCACATACTTGGTTCAAGTCTCGTATTAGTGGAGGTTGAGCAAGCCGGCAATGATAGCGCCGGGCGTCGCATACTGTTCTCAGGCGATCTGGGTCACTATAACCAGCCAATAATTCGCGACCCTGTTTCTCCGCCGGCCTGCGATTATTTACTTGTTGAATCAACTTACGGTGATCGTCTCCACGATCCTGAAGATCCAAAAGGTGCGTTAAAACGGATCATTGAAGATGCTGCGCGCAGGAATGCGCCTGTATTAATTCCTGCATTCGCGGTCGGCCGTACTCAAGAAATCGTCTATTTAATTCGCGAGTTGGAAGATGAAAAGGCGATCCCCGTGATTCCTGTTGCAGTCGATTCCCCCATGGCAGCGGCCGCAACTGTCGCTTATGCAAATCGCACTGAGGAGCAGGACGAAGATTATGCGAGCGTGCTGGCGAGGCGTCAGCATCCGCTGCGAACGCATTCAATGATCGCAGCTTCTTCGAGAGACGAATCGAAGAAACTAAATAATGCCCAGGGCGCTCGCGTAATTATCAGCGCTTCCGGCATGATGACAGGTGGCCGCGTCCTCCATCACGCCTTGAGATTACTGCCGGACCCGAATGCCGTGTTGGTTTTTGTGGGTTACCAGGCGGCCGGCACGCTCGGCCGCCGCATTCTTGACGGTGAACATGAAGTTAGAGTGCTAGGCCAGCGAGTGCCCGTCCGTTGTCGCATCCAGCGCATCGGTAGCTTTTCGGCCCATGCGGATTGGAAAGAGGTCCTCCAGTGGTTGCAAGGTTTGTCTTCGGCCCCACGTCGCACATTCTTAACTCACGGCGAGCCGGTCGCGTCAAATGCAATGGCGGCCCATATCAAAGAGAGGTTCGGTTGGACCGTAGAAGTGCCCGTTTACGGTCAGCGGTTTGAACTTTCCTGAGAGGTAGTTGTAAAGTGAGCAGCTCTTCAAACTTTACTTCGTTTCGAAACTCCCACTCGCGTTGCGCCGCCAGGAAATAGGTGACCCATGCCTAAGATGCACGCCATAACGTAAAGCTGACTGTCTATCATGAGCATTCTCGTCGATAAAAACACGCGGGTAGTGGTGCAGGGAATTACCGGCAAAGAGGGTACGTTTCATACCAGGCAGATGGTCGAGTATGGAACGAACATCGTTGGTGGTGTTACTCCCGGAAAAGGCGGAACCACACACGAAGGCATTCCCGTATTCAACACTGTCGCTGACGCAGTCAAAGAAGCGGGCGCTAATGCCTCAGTTATTTATGTACCACCAGCTTTCGCGGCGGACGCCGTAATGGAATCTGCGGACGCGGGAGTCAGCGTGGTGGTTTGTATAACGGAAGGTATTCCCACGCTGGATATGGTGAAGGTGAAAGAGTATCTCGCAGGCAAAGCAACGCGTTTGATTGGGCCAAACTGCCCCGGCATCATCAGTCCCGGTAAATGCAAGATAGGAATCATGCCGGGTCACATCCACCGGGAAGGGCGCGTAGGAGTCGTTTCACGTTCCGGAACGCTGACTTATGAGGCCGTGGGCCAACTCACGGCGCTGGGGTTAGGCCAATCCACAGCTATAGGCATTGGTGGCGATCCGATTGTCGGTACTTCGCACGTCGACGCGCTTCGACTATTCGAGGAAGATGATGACACCGACGGAATCGTCATGATTGGGGAAATTGGCGGTACTGCCGAGGAAGAAGCGGCCGCGTTTGCAAAAGTCAACGTGACGAAGCCGGTTGTCGCTTTCATTGCCGGGCAAACAGCTCCTCCGGGGCGCCGCATGGGTCACGCCGGCGCCATCATCGCGGGCGGAAAGGGAACTGCCGCAGAGAAAATGCGCGCCCTGGAAGAGGCGGGTATCCATGTGGTGAGGTCACCGGCCGATATTGGATCCGGAATGAAACAGGCGTTAGGCGCTGGTTCGGCTGCTTAAACTAAGATGTTAAGGCACGTTGTCGTGCTTAGTCTCTTCTCTCTTTAAGCGATGCCGCTAAATCAGTAAAAGGATCTTCATAAGGAGAAACTAATTTCGGGATGGGGAATTTTACGTTCGCAATCATCAAACCCGACGCGGTACGCGCGGGAAACACCGGTCACATCATTCAACGTATTACCGAGGGTGGCTTCGGGATTCGCGCCATGAAGATGCTGCACCTGACTCTGAGAGAAGCGGAAGGTTTCTACGCCGTCCACCGGGCGCGTCCATTTTTTTCAGGGTTGACGGAATTCATGTCTGGTGGTCCATGTGTTGTGATGGTCCTTGAAAAAGAAGACGCGGTGAGAGCATGGCGCGATCTCATGGGAGCTACCGATCCTGCGAATGCCGCCGAGCGCACCCTGCGAAAAGACTTTGGCGCTTCGCTGGGAGAAAACGCCGTTCACGGGTCCGACTCCGAGGAGAACGCGGCCATAGAGATCGCATATTTCTTCAGCCAGATTGAAATGGTCTGACCCCTAAAGATGAAGCGTTGCCCAACATGCAACCAGGAGTTTACGGATGAGTGGCTAACTTTCTGCACCCAGGACGGTACGTCTTTGGTTGAAGTGCAGACCTCTCCATATGAGCCACCACCGACGCTCGCTTATCCGCCAATGCCGCCGAGCGTCAGCCCGAGCGAGCAACCCACAATGGATTTGCCGGAAGCTTACCAACCTCCACAAGCAGAGATCATTAAGCAGCAGTCGCTGCAGCCGGGTTGGAATCCACCACCACCCCCCGCCTACTCCACTGCGCCACAACAGAGCCTCGCTATCGCTTCGCTTGTCTTGGGGATTGTCAGCTTAACGATCGGTTGGTGTTGTTATT
>JBHENH010000018.1:0-23874 GCA_046262135.1 Pyrinomonadaceae bacterium | reverse complement strand
GTATTGACCAGCCCGATCGCCGTCGTGCTCGGAATTTACTCACTCGTGCAAGCGAAAAACGATCCAGCACGCTATCGTGGAAAAGGGCTGGCGATTGGCGGCATTGTCACCGGTGGGCTCTACTTCGTCTTGCTGGCATTGATAATCTTGATCTATGGACTCAGTTTCCTGGCGAATGGCATCAGGTAGCGTGCCATTCGCAGCCTCTTCCTTTGCCTTGCCCGGAACCTGTTCGCGTCGCGTGCGAGTCGGATTTCGCATTCTTTCCGGTTATGATTTGCATTGTTGACAGGAGAGATATTCAAATTGAAACGCTGTCCAACCTGCAATAAAACTTTTACCGATCGAAATCTTAGCTTTTGCATTGACGACGGAACGCCGCTTGTGCCCGTGGATCAATCTGCCGGCGACGAAGCCGAGACCCTGCTCCTGCCCGGAAATGAAGAACAAGCGGCAGATCCGCTCCAAACAGTATCGTCAGGCCGGCGCACCGTTCCTCGCTCAGCGCCCCCCGGGTCTTATGTTCCACCAGGTAGTTCAGCTGACGTTCCGGCCGGTCGACAGAAACGACGAACATGGCCTTGGTTGATGGCTATTCTGGTCATTGTATTGCTTGTCTTCGCGGGTCTTGGAATTGGAGGCGCGCTTCTAATCCCCAGGTTGAGAACTGCCCTGTCGAACCGCGACAACCCCAATTCCAATACGAATGTGGAGCGGAGCGCTAACTCCAACTCGGAGTCAGGGTCGGCTGAGGACAAAAATCGCGGCAATGATTCAATTGCAGGAGAGAGCGGACCTCCACCGACAAATGAAGATGAAGTTCTTACAGACCTTACGAATTTGGAGCATGAGTGGACAGTCGCTAATATCAACGCTGACAAAAAGAAACTGAATCGCATTCTCGCAGACGATTACGTGGGGACCCTGGAAGGGAAACCTCAAGGCAAGGCTGACTACCTGAGAACAGTTGAGCGCGACACCACAATTGAGAAATGGGATTTTGAAGATTTAAGACTAATTTTGAACGGCGACCGCGCGACTCTCACGGGCGTGATCCGCTTAGTTGTGCAAGACCAGAAGGTCGCCTATCGTTTCACAGATAAGTTTGTCTGGCGCGATAATCGGTGGCAAGCAACGGGTTCGGAAGTCAGTCCTCTGTCTCAGGAGCCAGAGGTGTAAAGCAGAAGCAGGCGGCAGACGCAGGAGCAGAACCAAGGGTTCAGTCAAGGTATAACATTCGTAACGGACCAACAAAATACTAACAACGAACCACTGACTACGGACCACCGACTAATAAAATGTCAATCATTAGCGACGTAATCGAATCAACTAAGGGCATCATTCAGGGCATGAGTGTGACTTTGTCCTATATACCTAAACGGAAATGGACTGTTCAGTATCCGGAAGATCCTGTGACCATGCAACCGCGTTATCGCGGACAACACTTATTACATGTTGACGAACTGGGGCGGGAAAAATGTGTAGCATGCTTTCTTTGTGCCGCTGCCTGTCCATCCGAATGCATTTATATCGTTGCGAAAGATGACCCGCGTTTACCTGAGGAACGCATCGGTGTCGATGAGCGCTATGCCGAGGTGTACAACATCGACTATGGCCGCTGCATATTCTGTGGTTACTGTGTCGAAGCCTGCCCGAAGGATGCAATTACGCACGGCTATAATTTTGAGCTTTCAGTCTACAACCGGGCTGACCTTCTCAAAACGAAAGACGACTTACTAATTACTAAGCAGGTTCAGTCAAGAAATTACCGCGTCGCTTCTTCCGGCGAGGACGTAGATTCGGAATACAAAGAAGTGTGACGTTTAGAAGTCAGAAGTCAGAAGTCAGAGCTCAGAGGTCAGAGGTCAGACCGCGGACATCGACACCAATCACCGCATTAGGCAGGCGACAGGCAAACCAATTCTGACTTCTGACTCTCTGTTCTCTGACATCTGACCTCTGTTCTCTATGTCGTATCGTGAATTTCACTATCACTGGGAATACGATCTCCAAGCTCGACCGGAAAAGTTATGGCCGTTTGTGGCTGATACCAATCGCTTTAACCGCGACACCAACGTTCCTGCAGTTCAACTGCAATCGGGTAAAGGTAGGCTACGAAATGCGCGCCGTCACGTTCGACTCTCAATGTTAGGAATGCCCATCGAATGGGAGGAACAGCCATTCGAATGGGTTCGGCCTCACCGCTTCGGTGTCAGACGCACCTACAGCAAAGGACCTGTCGCGGAAATGAAAGCGCTGGCCCAACTTTCGTCTGAGTCGGACGGCCACACCAAATTTACGTATGACCTTTGGGTAACGCCTAAATCTTTGCTCGGTTTCCTCACGATTCCAATACAAATAGGGGTTTTCGCTTCTCGCAGGTTCACGCAGGCATTTGAGCAATACGATGAACAGGCGCTGGCCGATACGGGGCCAGTGCAAGAAAAATATGCACCCACCCTGTCTGTTACGGCGGATACTCGCCTGGCCGCCATTCGTGAACGCTTGCTTGCCGACGCAGCCGATGCAGAGGCTGCGGATCTTCTTCTCGAATTTATTCAAAAGGCTGATGACTTTGCTCTCGCGCATATCAGGCCCTATGAGCTTGCCGACCGTTGGGAATTATCTCGCAGGACCGTCCTGGAAACCTGTCTACGTGCAACCCGAGTGGGACTCCTTGATCTGCAATGGGACTTATTGTGTCCTTTATGTAGAGGACCCCAGGAAAGTGGAAACTCTTTAAGAGACATCGATCCGCAGGTCCATTGCGAAACCTGTCGTATCGATTTCACCGCCGACTTCGAACGCTTCGTGGAACTTACCTTCCGTCCCAATGCCTCAATTCGCGTGGTGGAAGTTAAAAACTATTGCATGGGAAGCCCGCAAAGGACGCCCCATGTTGTCGCGCAACAATTGCTGCCGGCGCAAACCCAGCGGCTTCTCACCATGCCGCTCGAACCTGGCAACTACCGGTTTCGTGCGCTTGAATTGTCGGGGGAGCAAAAAGTAAAGGTCTCTGAACAGGGCCGCGACTCCGCATTAGTCTCGATTTCCGACCATGGCTGGCCGCGCGAAGAATTAGCAGTGGCCCTGCGAGCGTCATTCGACCTGCGTAATGAAACGGAGGCTGAACAACTACTCATCCTTGAACGGCTGGCGTGGACCGACAATTCAGCGACCGCAGCCGAGGTAACCGCGTTACAAATCTTTCGCGACCTTTTTGCGACCGAGGCCCTGCGTCCGGGCGAGCAGATTTCCGTGGGTACGTTGACGGTGCTGTTTACTGATCTGCGTCACTCTACTCAGCTTTACCGCCAGGTTGGTGACGCCACGGCTTTCGGCCGGGTGATGAATCACTTCGACGTATTGCGAAAAGCAATCTTAGAAGCAGACGGTGCTTTGGTGAAAACCATCGGTGATGCTGTAATGGCGGTATTCCGCGAACCTGCGTCAGCTCTGAAATCAATGTTAGACGCGCAACGCAAGCTGGCTTCGCCCGTAGATGGCGGCGCGCCGCTGACTTTGAAGGCAGGTATCCATACCGGGCCATGCATCGCCGTCACGCTGAATGATCGTCTCGACTATTTTGGCTCGACCGTAAACATTGCCGCCCGATTAGAGGCGCTGTCTACGGGAAACGATGTAGTTGTATCGGGAACTCTTTACGATGATCCCGGTGTACAGGAGTTGTTAGTATCAGCGAATCTGCGAGCGACGCCTCTTGAAATGTTATTGAAGGGGTTTGAAGACGAGACATTTCATCTGTGGCGAGTTTCGAAAACCGCCGAAAAGAGCGCAGCGGATTGCAACGGGTAAAATGGCAGCACTCCTGGAAGCGCGCGAAGTGTCAAAGGTCTATCAGATGGGTAGCACCAGCGTGACCGCGCTCGACAAGGTGTCAATTAGCGTTCAGGAAGGCGAGTTTGTTTCAATACAGGGAACGTCAGGATCGGGGAAGAGCACTCTGCTGAATATGGTAGGCGGGCTGGACCACCCGACGGCCGGTGACGTGCTGTTCAACGGCAAAGCGCTGGGACCATTCAGCAAAAAGGAATTAGCGCGCTACCGCCGGTATTCCGTGGGGATGATATTCCAGAACTTTAACTTAATCCCTACGATGAGCGCGGAAGAAAATGTAGGGCTTGCGCTCGCTTTCGGCGGACTGCGTGGCGTCCAGCGTCGCAGCCGCGCGATGGAGTTACTAAACCGTGTGGGGCTATCTGATCGGCTGACGCACAGGCCCTCAGAACTTTCGGGTGGCGAGCAACAACGTGTGGCGATTGCGCGGGCGTTGGCGAATAATCCCAAGGTCTTGCTCGCGGATGAGCCGACCGGAAACGTGGACTCAACCCGTGCCCACGAGCTGTTGGCGCTGCTTAGGGAAATGGTTAACAAAGATTCGTTAACTGTATTGATGGTGACCCACGATCATGAACTTGCAACCAGCTTTGCCGATCGCATCATTCTCATGAAAGATGGAAGAGTGGTGAGTAAGAATGCTGAATGATGATTATGAATTATGAACAACGACTGATGAGTGCTCAATTTAGCATTCAGCATCCCCTGAGGTGACGCATGTCAACTAAAGCCGCGGAAATGACCCTTGAGGCGTTGCGTTCAGTCCCCCTTTTCGCCTCGCTCGACGATGCAGCTGCCACAACTCTCCGTAGTCTGCTCAGAGCGGAAAACTTCGCTGCCGGTACGAAGCTCTTCTTTAAGGGCGACTCGGGCAACGCAATGTACTTGATCGAGACTGGCCGGGTAAAAATCAGTATTACCGACGAAGATCGACACGAGATCACCTTGGCTGAGCTTGCACAGGGAGATTTCTTCGGAGAGATGTCTCTGATCGACGGCCGCCAGAGGTCGGCTGATGCAAGTGTCGTAGAGGACGCGCGGTTTGCTATTCTCTCGCGGCCCGATTTTCTAGCATTTGTACGTTCGAATCCGGATGTCGCTCTGGGAATGCTGGGCGCACTTACTGACAGGCTGCGTAGAACTGATGAACTGCTGCGTTCGCGCGTTTCCAGGAACGCAAATGAAGAAGAGCGCAAGAGGGCGACGATGGCTGATCGGGCCGCGGACATGATTGCCGAGTTTGGCGGTAGCTGGAAATTCATTGGCGTTTCCATTGGCCTGATAATCTTCTGGATCATTTTCAATTCCTATATTTTGATCAGGGGGTTCGATCCGGCGCCTTATCAAATGCTGAACCTTGTGCTGGCGGTGATTGCTGGAATGCAGGCCCCGATAATCATGATGTCGCAAAACCGCCAAGGCGAGAAAGACCGGTTACGCGCTGACCTCGATTATCGCGTGAATCTAAAAAACGAATTGTCCCTCGCTGAGGTGTTGCGTCGTCTGGACGTTTTGGAAAGTGAACGATTACCAAAATTATTTGAGGAACAAAACTCGAAGATTTCAGCCTCCAGTGTCCAAAATCCTACGGCGCCCACAGCGTCCAATGTCCAAGGTCCAATGTCCAACGTCGGGCGCTGATCTTGAGGGTTGTCTCAATTAATTAACGCTACACGCGAGTCAACGCATACCTAACTTAGAGTCAACGCATACCTACCTTAAACACTAAACGCCCCGAACGCTTTTGACTTGGGACGTTGGACTTTGGACATTGGACATTGGACATTGGACGTTGGACGTTGGACTTTGGACATTGGTCTTCGCCCATTGGACTAGACGTGATGATTAACGCGATCTTCTTTGATTTCAACGGCGTCATCATCGATGACGAAAGATTACAAATGTCGGCTTATCAGGAGATCCTTCAGGAACAGGGAATTGAGCTGACTGAGGGTGATTATTACGACTCGCTGGGCATGGACGATAAGAATTTCGTGCGTGCCGCATTTCAGCGTGCTGATAAAAACCTGACCGATGAACTATTGACCGCAATCCTCGAGGACAAAACTATTCGGCACCGAAAATTAATTGAGGATGAGCTGCCGTTGTTTCCGGGCGTGGTTACCTTCCTGAAAGCGACATCCCGTCGCTACCCGATTGGACTTGTTAGCATGGCGACGGTCAGCGAAATTGAATACGTCTTGACTCGAGCTCGCTTGCAGTCTTTGTTCTCTGTGGTTGTGACTGCGGACGATGTGACGGTTTGCAAACCCGCGCCGGACTGCTATCGAATCGCGTTGGACCGCCTGAATGAAAAGCGGCGGGAACGACGGCTGCTGCCGCTACTCTCGGAGGAATGTCTCGTAATCGAGGACTCGCCGCCTGGAATTGAATCCGGGAGGCGCGCCGGCATGCGTTCACTTGGGGTTACCAATACAGTTGCGGCTGATGAGCTGCGACGGGCGGGGGCCGACGTCGTTACCCCAAGCCTTGCGGACTGGACTGTAGATGCCGTTTACCATGTCTTTTCCTGAAGGAAGATAATGAATGATGAATTATGATTTATGAATTCATCATTCATCCTTTAATTACTATGAGTTTTTTCGACATTCTACAACTGGCCCTGCGAAATCTTCGTCAGGCAAAACTACGCGCAACGCTCACGACGATGGGCGTCATTGTTGGTGTGGCCGTCATAGTTACGATGGTTTCGTTTGGCCTCGGTTTGCAGCGAAACATGTTGGCACGCTTCGGAGCGCTGGATCTCTTCAATGAAATCAGGGTTTTTGGCCAGAGCCTCAATAGCTTGATTACGGCGGGAATGAATAAGAACTCTGGAAGAACAGACCGCGATGGTCGCGACCGACGCGCCTCGTTGAAACCCGATACCGCTCCAACGCATATACTTGACGATAATGCGATCGCGGAGATTTCAAAAATCCCCGGCGTTGCCTACGTCGAACCGAATATCAATCTTTACGTTTACGTCCGCTCCAATGGGGCTCTCCTGACACAGGTTGTAGGTGGAGCTGCAGTCCCTAACTCTTCATCTCGCTTTAAGGATTTTCTCGCCGGCAACATGATGAGCAGCCCCACCGCCGATGAAGCGCTGGTCACGGACCGGTTTGTGCGCGATGCTGGTTACGACAAACCTGCGGATGCTGTAGGCAAAAGCCTTGAATTCCTTGCGCCCGAAAACGACCGTAGCAGTAAAAACGGCAAACCGGATAACAAGGAATCTGAGGCTGCAGCTGATGAAGGTCAATCAAATTTTTTCGGCATCCCCCTTGATACCGAGGAACCTGATTGGTCGCAGGCTCCAGGCTTGGCCGCGCGCACCTTCAAAATCGTAGGTGTATTGAACACGGAGGTTAAAGAAGGCGCGGGCCAGGGAGGTATTCGCGGTCTGATGCCGTCCGCGAGAATATATATTTCACTTCAAAGCGCGCACCAGTGGAACGTTGAACACCGGGCGCCAATGGACCAGGTGGAACTTGCTCTGGCTCGCGGCAGTGGCGCATTAGGAGAGGACGAACCGGAGGGCTACGACTCTGCCGTAGTAAGAGTGACGGATCCCATTGTTCTAACCGATGTGCGCAAGCGTATTTCGGAGCTTGGATTTGGTAGTTTCTCCATCGTCGACCAGTTGGACAAGTTTCGTACTATCTTTTTAATCATCGATTCCGTACTGGGACTTCTGGGTGGGATCTCGCTTTTGGTGGCCTCGTTTGGCATCGCAAACACAATGATCATGTCGATCCTTGAGCGCACACGCGAAATCGGAATCATGAAGGCCATTGGTGCGGAAGATCGTGAAATCAAGACCATCTTCTTTCTTGAGGCGGCCGTCATTGGAGTGTTGGGAGGAGTGATCGGAGTCATGGTAGCCTGGGGTATCGATGGCCTCGCAAACCGTTTGGCTTATCGATTTATCTTGAAACCGCAGGGAGCGTCATTCGTCGACTTCTTCTCGTTACCACCATGGCTCGCGGGGGGCGCGATTCTATTTGCTCTGCTCATATCAATCCTCGCCGCTCTCTACCCGGCGGCCCGCGCAGCGCGCATCGATCCTGTGAGAGCGCTGCGGCACGACTAGTCTGCAGCAATGCACGTCTGGTAAGGCAGCAACGATCGACGGGCCAATCAAGTCGCGGAGTCTCGAGGTTAGGAAGGCGGGGGTTGCTCCCGCTCTTCATTATCTTTTCTTGATAAGCCAAATTAAACAACGCGGGAACTATGTGTTGGTGAAATTGTCTCCAGCATCCGGCGCTAACGCGCTCGGTTCTGTAACCGATAGGCATTCTGCTTCCGAGTTACCTGGTAAGCTAGCTGTCCTTCAGCGACTGGATGCCACCAGCGGTTTTCCGCACCGGTTACAAAAACGCGCGGCTGGATCCTTTTGAACTACTCCACAAGATCCGCACGTAACCGCTTGAAGATCGGCGCCGCAGGAAGAGCAGAAGCCCGCTCCCGCGGTGTTCGCTGAACCGCAATTGCCACAACGACCCGGTAGCGGAGGAACATATCCACCGGCTTGGCGTCCTATGTGGTCCTCTATTATCTTCCATGCGTCCTCGGTGAGTTTGTATTGCCAGTAAGCGCCAAGCGCGGGTAGCGCAGCTAACAGTCCTGCAGAAAGTAGGACGGCGACTGCGGCGATGGCCGCTTTGTCCAGCCACTTTTGCATGCCGATCTCAACGCGAGTGCCGCCCTGTTCAGGCGTCAGCTTGATTGTTAATGCGGCAGACAAACCGGTAAGATCGCGCAACGTGCTAGACTTTCGCGCTTGCAGAACAGTGGTGGCCGAAACGTGCATTGTTTGCACTTCGTAATCTTCTACGAAAAGCCCGCGAAGTTCGGCAATCAGTTTGGGAAAATCTGCTTCAACGCCCGGATAATACCTGCTGTCCATAATGGTTCCTTTCAATTTCGTCTGGGTTCTACGATTGGAAGGGAACCATTGTTCATTTGAAAATGTCTGCAACGAGGAAACTTCAATGAAATCCATTCGAAGCCTGGCCGTCATCCTGCTGGTTGTGATCTTTCTGGGTATTGGCATTAATCGCCAGGTCCTCTCGCAGAGCTCTCAGCCATCATTGGCCAATCTGGATGGCTTCACCCGCGAAGGTTCGGCGACCGAGCGCCGCTGGGAAGAAGAGTTTCGGGCCGTACCGGCGCCGGACGCGGCGCGGGAACATCTACGTCGTTTGACCGCCGTGCCACACGTGGCCGGCACAAAAGAGGATTACGCAACGGCGATATATGTGCGCGATCAGATTCGGGCATTCGGTATTTCATCGGAGCTGAAAGAATATGAAGTATTGCTGCCGTATCCGAGCCAGCCGAGCATAGTGGAATTAGTGAGCCCGGTTCGGGAACGGTTGGCCCTTAAGGAAGAAACCATCGTTGAGGATCCCTCGTCCTCCCACCCCGACATCATTCCCTTGTTCAATGGCTATAGCCCGAGTGGCGACGTGACCGCACCGCTGGTCTATGTCAATTACGGTTTGCCTCCCGATTACGAGGCGCTGAAGAACCTGGGCATCGAAGTTAAAGGAAAGATCGCAATTGCTCGTTACGGCAACTCTTTTCGTGGAGTGAAGGCAAAAGTCGCCGAAGACAATGGCGCTGCGGGGCTAATCATTTATTCAGATCCCGCCGATGACGGTTACACGCAAGGTGATGTGTATCCAAAGGGACCCTGGCGACCACCAACTTCGGCGCAGAGAGGATCGGTTCAGTTCATATTTCAAGCACCGGGCGATCCGTTAACGCCCGGAAGACCGTCTGTGCCCGGTGTACCGAGACTGAAAATGGAAGAGGTAACCGGACTGCCACGTATACCGGTGCAACCGCTCTCGTACGGCGACGCCAGACGTTTGCTTGAACCTCTGCAGGGCCCTGTGCGACCGAAGGGGTTTCAGGGTGGATTACCTTTTTCCTATCACGTGGGAGGAACTGATCACGTTCGAGTGCATTTGAAAACGCAAATGGATTACCAGGTACGCAAGATCTGGAACGTCATTTCGCGGATCGAAGGCGATGGCGAAAGGGACCGCTGGGTAATAGCCGGCAACCACCGGGATGCCTGGACCTTCGGCGCTGTTGATCCAAACAGTGGCACGACCGCGATGCTCGAGACTGCTCGCGGATTGGGGACCTTGTTGAAGAAGGGCTGGAAGCCGCGACGCACAATCATACTTTGCAGCTGGGATGGCGAAGAATATGGACTGCTGGGGTCGACCGAGTGGGTTGAAGAACACGCAGACGCGTTAAGACAGAAGGCTGTGGTCTATTTTAACGTTGATTCCGCTGTATCCGGTCCAAACTTTGGCGCCTCTTCGGTCCCCTCGATGTGGAAATTAATTAGGAGCGCGACGAGGGATATTAAGGATCCAAAAACGGGCCAAACGCTTTATGAGAGATGGCAGCAGCGCTCGCGCGAGCAACAACCTGACGCGGAATTGACTGAGGCAGAGGTCGGCTCCGACGCGCGAATTGCCGAGGCACGCATTGGGGCGCTAGGATCCGGGTCCGATTTCACTCCGTTTCTACAACATCTGGGAATACCCTCGGCGGACATGGGATTCGGCGGTGACTACGGCGTTTACCATTCAGCTTATGACTCTTTTCACTGGATGGCCCATTTCGGCGATCCCACCTTTGCGTATCACGTGACGGCCGCGCGCTTGTTGGGAACGATGCTAATGCGATTCGCGGATGCTGCCGCGCTTCCGCTGGATTACAGGGATTACGCATCGCAGGTGAAGGATTTCTACAGTGAGAGTATGAAAACCGCGCGCCGCCGCAACCTTGCCGTAGGCTTAGACGACAGGGGGGTGACAGAAGCATTGCAGAAGTTTGCGCAGGAAGCAGAGCGTGTGGAAAAAGCGCGGCAGGAAACGCTTGGTGAGATCGAGACGACACGTGTGGCGGCGAATGATCGGTATCCGCGCGCAGTGGCGAGACTAGAACGCATTAATGATTCATTGATAATGGCCGAACGTGCTTTGACCGACGAACGCGGTTTACGTGGCCGCCCGTGGTATACGCATCAGATTTATGCGCCCGGAACGTATACCGGTTACGCGGCCCAACCGCTCCCTGATTTTCGTCAGGGACTGGAGGATCGAAGTAAGACCAACACAGCAGGTGCCCTGGCCCGTGTAGTGGAAGCAATTAATCGGGCCACGCAGGTCTTACGCAAATCCCGCGACTGAGTAAAGTTTTGGCCAAAGCCTGTTTCAGATTACTGATCCGTGTGAATCAAAACTGGCAACGAACAATGAGGAGAGGTGTCATGAGGAAAAGATTTGTTGGAATTAGCGTTATAGGTACTTTGGTTTTGTTAGCAGTTTCGGCGTCATCATTTTTTGCGCAGCGGCAGCGCAATCGGCCTGTCGCTCAACCCGCGCCCGTTACGAATCTGAAGGTCACTTATAAAACGACGATGGGCGGACACACGTCACAAAGCACGACTATGATTCGAGGGCCGCGGGAGCGCTCAGAAATGCAGCTGGCCCCCGGCATGGAAATGGTCGCCATCACCCAGTGCGATTTAAAGAGGACAATCCAGCTCAGCGACAAAATGAAAAAGTATGTCGTTACACCGATGGATAGTGGCGATTCTTCGGGCGCGAGTGCGGCCGGATCAAACAGTGTGTCCGCCCCATCCGCCACAACCCGCGGCGGCGTCATTACTTATGTAACGACCTCTATCGATACCGGTGAGCGTAAAGAAATGTTTGGGTTTACTGCGCGTCATGTTAAGACCACGACCTCGATGGAGTCTTCGCCGGATGCCTGTAGTCAAATAAAGCAGCGCACTGAGACGGACGGGTGGTACATAGATTTTTCTGCGACCTTCAATTGTGATCTTGGTCGAACGAGTATGACGGCCCAGAGCCCCTCGCAAGGCGGCTGTCGGGATCGGATTAATTCCAAACGAGTTGGAACGGGACGGACGGGGTTTCCATTGATGGAAACGACGACTATGTATGGCGCGGATGGAAGAGCGATGTTCACATCTACGAAGGAAGTTCTTGAGCTTTCACGCGAGCCGTTGGATGCTGCTTTGTTTGAAGTGCCGGCAGGTTATGTGGAGACGACCAACACGCAGGAGTTGTACATGCCTTCGATGGACGTTGGCAGTCAAATGACTCCGGGTGAACGTGCCGATAGCGGTCAGAGCAACATTTCGCAGACAGCCAATGTTAAGGCGCCGGGCACTACCCGCGTGGGTGTAGTCCAGATTAATAACAAGACTGACCACCAGGTTTCCACCGAATCACTGCGTGGGCGGCTCATAGGCAACATTCGGGTAAGTGGGGTTGAAGCGATACCCTTGAACGCCACCACGCCGCGAGAAGCAGAAGAGGAAGCCAAAGCAAAGCAGTGTGATTTCATTCTCTATACTGACATAACGGCATTAAAGACATCGGCCGCCAAGAAGCTTGGTGGAATGTTTGGCCGAGTGGCCGGTGTAGGCGGCATTGATAAAACTGAATCGAAAGTCGAGTTCAAGCTTTTTGCGGTTACGGAAACTTCTCCGCGACTTCAGTCATCGGCAAGCGCCAAAGAAGAAGGTGACGAGGCGAGCGCTGGCACCGCAATAGAACAAGAAGCGAGAATTGTTAGTGCAGAGGTGCGGAAGAAAAGCCGCAGCTAAACACGACACGTAGCGTCTGGGCTGAGACCGAGGAACGTAACAACACGGGCGTTAATTCGTGTCTTTACTTTTCTCGGTCTTGCTTTTCCCTTTCTTGTCCACGGGCGGCGGAAGCTTGTTTGCGGCTTGAAGAATTGATTCAGCGTTCTCAACCAGCTGGTCGAAATTGCTCGCTTCTGTATCGCCTTTCACCTGGGCTTCCAGCGGTGACAGTTGCTCCACTATCCGTGACGCTGCGGCTGCGAGCTTGCGAAGTGATTTCGGGATGAGGGGATTCTTTTCGTCGCGTGCACTTACATCGTCGAGATTGGTTATTGCCTCGTCAAGGATCTTTGCGATGTCGCCTATCAGTTCGGCACGCGTGCCCGCAGGAAGCTCTCCCCAACTCTCGGAGTCTTTTTTCAGTTGCTTTGCATTAGTTGATGCGGCGCCTGTTATCACGAGCATACGGCGCTCCGCGGCTTTGACGAAAACATCGATGCGCTTATCCAAAATCTGCGCCTCTTTGACGATCTCTATTTCTTGCGGGGTCAGATGTTCCCGGGCCTGCGTTGAGCGAGCTCTGATGGGCACGCCAACACTCAAAATCAAGGTGGCCGCGATCACGGAAACTAAAGTAGGCGTTCCCATAGTGATAAATTGTTTCATTCCGGTACTATCGCACCCTTCTGAAGCGATTTATTAGCGCTCTTTTGATCTGAGGGCTTCTGCACGCTGTCGCGAACAACCGTATCTCCGTAGAATGAGTTTAGCGCTTCAGTGCGTCCCCTCCGGGCAAAGTCTTCGATCTCCTTAATCCAAACTGCATATTCGGAAGGAGTGCCGCGACGCATCGCGCTTAACCTTGGGCCTTGAGCCCGAAGTGTTAGTTCCAGCCGCTTATAGAGATCCCGTGTTTTGTCGCTATCACGTTTTGTGGTCTTTAGAAACGCAAACAAGTCCTCTACCAACGCCCAGTACCTGCCGGCTTCGCTCGCCGCACCATCGTAGTTTTGTTTAGCCGTCTCAGTTTCAGCATTGGCAAGATGTGCCCCGGCCAACTCAAGCGTCATGCGCAGCCGGCCCTTGGCATCTTTCGCCTCGCTTATCTGAGCACGCTCGGCTCGCAGGATAATCTTCAAAGGAGGGGGGGCGACGGTTTCCTGAAGGTTAGGATCCTGACCCCTTACTACAGGCGCATAGCACACACCTAACAGAACTATAGCCTGTATGCCACGAATTGCGAGCGGCCGAATTCCAGGGAGTTTCATCAGGTGTTTAAAATGCGGGCTACTGCGTGCGTCGTTCAGGTTTGCGCTTGATCCCCTGGCCTAACTGTATCTGTCGCCGCAAAGATGGGAGCCGCAATTTTACTTTCTCGATTTCAAGTTGATTCGTTTTCTGGTCTGCGCGCGCGAGGAAACTCTCGTAAGCCTGCAACGCCGGCTCGTATTCTCCAAGATAATCATGAGCGGTAGCAATAAAATAATGAGCAACGGTCAAATCCGGTTTTGTCTTTAGCAGCCATTCATATTCGTCCAATGCTTGAGGATATTGCTTCAGTTCATATAAGGCCGTCGCCAGATTAGCATGCGCCGCATAATTATTTGGGACGACGGCAATCACTCTGCGGAGCACCGCCACCGCATCTGCGAATCGTCGCGCTTGCACCAGCGCTGAGCTGTATCCAGTGGCGTAATCAGAATTATTGGGCTCAAGCTTTGTGGCTTGGTAGTACAAAGCAAGCGATCGAGTTGGATCAATCGTGCGATAAGACGCACCGAGCCGGGCCAGCAGCATAGGATTTGTGGGATTCTTTTTCAGCAAAACTTCCAGCGCATTACGGGCAATAAGCGGATCCTCACTGTTTGCCGCTTCTATCTCTGCCGGTGTGCCTTCTACCTGGATTACACCCTTCACTGCAGGATCGGGTTTAACCAGACCTGCCGAACCCGCGACCCGCCGCCCTTCGTCCGGCTTTCCTGCGCGTTCATAACCGATGGCGATTCGCGATAACCCGCCTTTGTCTCCTTTAATAAGTTTTTCCGCGGCCTGAAGGTCCCTGATGGCAATCTCATTGTTTCCGCTTGCGAGTTGGATTTCCGCGCGCTCCAGCAGCGCAAAGACGTTCGATGGATCATTCTTGAGGACGTATTCCAAACTTGCAGATGCAGCAGCGGTATCACCTGTCGCGCGTTCGGCCAATGCGCGTAACAGCCAGGTTGCTAGTGGAGAATCCTTGTCGTCGGTTGCGAGCCGGGCGAATTTTAGCGCCTCTTTTGCATCACCGGCGCGCAGCCGAATGTCTGCCAAGATACGAAGGGCTACGTTGTCTCGTGCATCGAGGTTAACGGACTGACGTAAAACAGATTCCGCATCCGAATCACGGTTCAGCCGCACGAGAAGAGCGCCCAGAGCTGAATAGGGAAGTGACCAATTTTGCTTTAGGGCTATCGCGTGTCGAAATCCCGCTTCAGCATCACTCGAACGACTGAGGGCAACAAAGGCGTTGGCGCGCTGAAACTCGGCTTCTGCAAATTCGGGACGGACTTTGATTGCTTCGTCGTAGAACTCGACGGCCTTGAGCAAATCGCCACGCGCGTGAGCATTCTGCCCGCGCTCAAACAACTTCACCGGGTCAGCGGCTGTGTCGCCAAAAACGTCTTCGCTTTGTGCTATGGCGTGGGTGAAACTCAGCACCAAAATCAGGATCGCCGTGAAGCAAACTGCCGAAGAACGTGGCGAAACTGTAGTTGGCAATCGGTAGCTCATGAGAACAAGTCCCAACCGAAGTGTGAAAGAAGTGTCTGAGGAGATATTGATCTTAGCATGCTAAAAGTCATGGCGTCCAAATTACGCCGTTCTACCTACGACTTATACAGCTATGAGATGCTGGTTGCGCTTGCGTTGATGCTTGAGATAACATTGCCGCCCGTAATCCCGTCATTATAAATAGAGGAACCGCCATGCGAGGGCGCGTGTCGCCGTCGCCGGAGGGCCCAGTACTTGGTGAGCAATTCGTTGGTGGAAGACACCGAAATCAAACCCACAACTCCTCTCGACTTTTCGACCTTAACCAAGGAAAAAAAACTGCGCGAATTATTTCGCGATATGGGTTCGGTCATCGTTGCATTTTCCGGTGGAGTTGATAGTAGCTACGTAGCGTATATAGCCAATTCCGAGTTAGGTGAGGAAGCGCTATGCGTTACCGGCGAATCTGCGAGTTTGCCTTCCAGCCAGGAAAACGCAACCGCCGAATTGGCCCGGCAGTTTGGATGGCGTAGAGAAGTGATTCAAACTCAGGAACTCGAGAACAGTAATTATATCGCTAATGGTCCAACTCGCTGTTATTTTTGCAAAGATGAGCTTTACCGGAAGCTGAAAACTCTGGCGGGCCAGCGAAATGTGGGATTTATTGTGGACGGATCGACCGTTGATGATCTTAGCGACTACCGGCCCGGTCGCAGGGCCACTAAGCTGCACGGTGTCAGAAGCCCGCTTATTGAAAGCGGCATCAACAAAGAAGAGGTTAGGCTGTTAAGTCGAAGGGCGGGCTTACCTACATGGGATAAACCCGCCAGCCCGTGTCTTTCGTCGCGGATAGCGTACGGTATTCCTGTCACTATCGAACGATTGTCGACCGTAGATCGAGGCGAAGAGATTCTTCGTGAACTGGGTTTTCGAGAATTTCGCGTGCGGCATCACGACAACCTGGTCCGGCTGGAGATTTCCGCCGGCGAAATGGCGAACGCTTTAAAGCCCGAGGTCATTAAGGAACTTGCCGATCGGTTTCGCCAACTGGGGTTTAAATATGTAACTCTGGATCTTCACGGCTATCGCAGTGGTTCCATGAACGAGGTGCTGGGCCAGGTACTTACCTAATTAAGGACTATCCATACCTTCGGCTCAGATCTATGCGTATTATTTGAGGCAACCGTTTATTCGAACACTCTTCCGATATTAAGTTTTCCACGCTGAAACTTCCCGGAGATGTGATGGCAGTTATGCAAAGCACAGTCTATGTAGATGACATCCGCGAGATAAAAGAGGAAAACCCTTTCGAATCGATGATGTCGCGATTCGATAGGGCCGCCCAGCTACTCAATCTGGACGCGGATCTGTACGCGGTTATGCGTGTTCCCAATCGCGAGCTGAAAGTCTATATCCCTACCCGAATGGACTCCGGACGAATCCAGGTTTTTGAAGGATATCGGGTTCAACATAACTTCGCTCGTGGGCCGGCCAAAGGTGGTATTAGATATTCCCCGGACGTAAACCTCGATGAGGTGAGGGCACTGGCCGCGTGGATGACCTGGAAGTGCGCGGTGGTCAATGTCCCTTTCGGAGGCGCCAAGGGCGGAATCATTTGTGACCCGCAGCAGATGTCGATGGGCGAGCTTGAGCGCATGACTCGACGCTATGCTTCTGAGCTGCTCGATTTTATAGGTCCGGAAAAAGATGTTCCGGCGCCGGATATGAATACGAACGAGCAGACGATGGCCTGGATCATGGATACATATTCGATGCACGCCAGGCATACAGTTACAGCAGTAGTCACGGGTAAGCCGATCGATCTGGGTGGGTCCTCAGGACGTCGCGAAGCTACCGGGCGCGGTATTTTGTTTGTGATCAACGAAGCAATAAAGAGATTTGGTATGACGCCGCAGAATACGCGCGTTGTCGTACAGGGATCCGGGAATGTTGGGGGCATAGGTGCGCAACTGCTTCATGAAGCGGGTTACAAAGTCGTTGCCATTTCCGACATCCATGGCGGCATTTATAATCCGCAGGGTATCGATATTCCCGCCGCACTCAAACATCTTTACGCCACTCGATCATTCGAAGATTATGAAGGGGTGGAAAAGGTGACGAACAGTGAATTGTTGGAACTCGAGTGTGACGTACTGGTTCCGGCGGCAACGGAGAACCAGATCACGTCGCAAAATGCCGACAGGATCAAATGTAAAGTCCTCGCGGAAGGAGCCAACGGTCCCACGACGGCAGCGGCAGACGAAGTTTTACATGAAAAGGGCATCTTTGTAATACCAGATATTTTGGCTAATGCCGGAGGTGTAACCGTCTCTTATTTCGAGTGGGTGCAGGATAGAATGGGATATTTTTGGCGGGAGAACGTTATCAATCAGCGCCTGCAGGAAACCATGGTGGCCAGCTTCAACGATCTGTGCCGCTACGCGGATTCTCATGCGGTTGACACTCGGACGGCGGCATACATGCTGGCAATAGACCGCGTGGCCTACGATACACGGATGCGGGGGATCTATGCGTGACGGAAAAAACATAAAGAATTCGGGCTAAAGTTTTAAAAGGGGTTGATTTCCGGAAAAAGGTAGAGTATGGTCTGGCGTGATTTTGTACCTCGGACTAGTGTGAAGAAATTTTGGCCCTGGGCCAGTGTTTGAGTGCCGAATCGTTGACACTAAACCGCACTTTTCGTATAAGAAGTGGCGTTTTAGGTTTCTCGGGCGTATGGATCGAACCTGGCGGCAACGCTGTCGGGAGCTGTTACTCAACGCTTTGACTCACCAGCTCGAACTTTAAGAGTTGGAACGAGAGCGTGAGCGTTTCGATTCGTTAGCTTGTAGTTGGCGCCTCCGAATTGCAGGGACGACACGCCCGGCTTAATTGTAAAGCTGGCTCCTTGCCCCCGGTGGCATTCATAATCAAACTTCTATACTCATTTCGCAGGAGGATTGCGATGAGACTCGCAACAAGGGCGCTTATTGCCGCGCTCGTTACATTGGTACTATGTGCCGTGGTATCGGCGCAGACTTTAAGAGATTCTAACGATCCACGGAACCAGTCTCCGGCGGTTGGCACCGGAGGGCCTGAGGGCGGTCCGACAGGGCTGTTCACGATCTACGACGGTTCTACGATTCGTAAAGGTGAGTTTACGTTCAGTGTCGCATACAGCAATTATGATCGCGATCCCGGGAACGTGGACCTAACCATCATCCCACTGAGCTTCAACGTCGGCCTGAACGATCATGTTGAATTGTTCTTCAAGACTGACGGGTATCGGGGGATCAAGGTTAATACCCCCCAGAATCTGTCAAGCTTCTATTTGCCAAACTCGCAGCTCTTCATTGGCGGGCGGCTGTGCACAGGTCCGGCGATTATTCTGGCTCCTGAGCGAGTTAGTGGACCTACGATTCCGACCGGCGCCGTTTTCCGGCCCGCTGGTCCACCCTGCGCATTTGGTGGCCAGGGCTTTACACAGTTTCCGTTCACCGGCCCCGGTCCAAACTTTGGTCTGACGAACCCGGTCATTGCGCCGGTATTTGTAAGCCGGCTGGGCACGCCCGTTGGCGGCAACGGAAGTTTTGGCGCCGCGTCAAATTTCCCGGGTATCGGATCGGCATTCGGCAGCATCCTGCCCGGCATAGTTCTTACCACGACGCTGCGGCCGCCGCCAAACAACACTCAATTGGCAATAACCGTCCCGGCGACTTTCACGATCGCGCCCACTTACCTGCCGGACGCTCCTTTTATTAACCGGCTCTACGGCGAATCCAGCTTTACCAACTATGTCGCGGGCGCAAAAATTCGGTTCACCGGTCCTAATAACCCGCTGGGGGTAGCGATTATCCCCTTCTACCGCTTTTGGCCAGACAAGGCTAATGACTTTTCAGGATTTAATCAGATGCAGCGTGGTGCGGGTGCCGGCGCAAGCCCGGGCGACTTCGGTCTTATTGGTGTTGTTGATGCTCGCCTGAGCGATCATGTAAACGTTTCCGCCAACGTTGGTTACATTCTAAACAGCAATCCAAAAAGCAGCGTGATGGGAAACTCAATTCTTTTGGATCGCCCGGATGAATTGATCGCGGGTGTAGGATTTGATTTCCCAATCAACAAGCACGTACAGCTTATTGCTGAGGGACGCTCAACAATGTACGTCGGCGGCAGAACGCCTAACGCTTTCGAGAATAATCCCGTTGAGGCCTTGGGCGGAATCAAGATTTATCCCAGTCGCTGGTGGGGAATCGGTGCAGCATATCGCATACACCTGAATCAGCAGGGTGATCGCTTCTTTGGTGACTCCAACTTCCCATCCGGCTTTCGTGCGTCGGAGGATCCACATGGATTTCTCGGTCAACTATGGGTCGGGCATCGCAATGCGCGGATCGTTCCAGGCCCGCCGAATCAGCCGCCCACAGTTGTTGTGTCGGCGTCTAATTCGACAGTCACACTCCCTTGTATCGATGGCAACACAAACTGCCCGGTGGGCGGGACTTCAGTTGATCTAACAGCTGACGCCCGCGATCCGGACAACGACACTCTGTTGTACACCTGGTCGGTTACAGGCGGTAGGCTGAGTGGTGAAGGCAGGACAGTCACCTGGGATCTTTCAGGTGTCCAGCCCGGAACTTACACCGCGAGCGTAGAAGTTGCTGATGGATGCTGCCACACAGTACCTGCGACCACGACCGTGACAGTTGCTCGATGCACCGATTGCGGCAGAGCATGTCCAACCGTTTCAGTTAGCTGTCCGGACTCAGTCCGGCAGGGTTCAGATATCACGTTTAGCGCGTCGATTTCGTCGGGCGACAACGTAACCTATAACTGGTCAGTCTCGGCTGGAACGATTACTGGTGGACAAGGAACTTCGTCCATCACCGTCGATACCGCCGGACTGGGTGGCCAAACCGTTACGGCAACTGTAGACGTCGGTGGACTTGATCCCGCTTGCTCGAGAACAGCTTCATGCTCTACGAGCGTTCAAGCGGACATTCTAACGGCTCAGAAGTTTGACGAGTACGGCAATATCACCTTCAACGATGAGAAGGCGCGTCTCGACAACTACGCGATTCAACTGCAGAACCAGCCAGGTGCCCAGGGCTACATCGTCGCCTACGGCAGCTGCGCGGGTGAGGCACAAACGCGAGCTGACCGCGCCAAGGACTACCTCGTTAACATGCGCCAAATCGATTCCGGTCGATTGGTTACAGTTGATGGTGGTTGCCGGTCTGACTTGTCGGTTGAGCTCTGGATCGTACCAACTGGTGCGAACGCACCTGCAGCCAGCATGGACAACATCATTTCGCCTTGCCCGGAGTGCAGAAGAGCGGCACCACGTCGTCGTGCAACCCGCCGCCGAGGTCGGGACGAATAACTAAACTCTCGCGTCACAAAAAATGACGCGAACCTTCCAAAGCGGGCGTTGTTCTCTTGAACGAGAATCACGCCCGCTTTGCTTTTCCCGCAAACAATTACTCTTTACAACTTGCTACGCGAAGGAATGCATCTTAGACGTGGAATAAAACTTGTCGATACAAACAGAGAAAATTAGTTTAAACTACGAATTAGGTACTTTGACGTTCGACAGCATTTGAGGTTGTTCTAAGAATATGAGTAATCGATTATCAAAACTGATTCTTCTGCTTTTCGTGGCCTTCGCCATGCCGTGTATTGCGCTCGCAGCGCCTTCCTATTCCGAGGACTGGAAAGCTAACGGGCCTCCCGGAGGAGACGTGCGAAGCCTCGTTGTTGACCCCAGCAATCCCGACCGGTTCTATTTCGGAACTCTCGATGGCCAGTTGTATACGTCAGGCGACGCAGGCAAGACATGGCAATATTTGCACAACTTCAACCGCCCAAAGCTTTTTGTAGATCACATAATCGTCGATCCGCGCGATCCTAAGACACTTTATGTTGCCGCTCACCGGCATAAGGAAGCCGGTGGCTTTTTCAAGTCAACTGACGGCGGGCATAAATGGCGCGAGAGTCCGGAACTGAAAAATGAAGCGCTTCATTCGCTGACGCAATCCGAGTCAAATCCGAATGTTTTGATTACCGGTACCTTCAACGGCATCTTTCGGTCTGATAACTCGGGCGACTCATGGACGCAGTTGGCGACTCAGAATACCGCAGGCCTCGTCCACGTAGAGTCGCTGGCTATTGATCCACGAACTTCCAACACAATTTACGCCGGCACGTGGTATCTGCCATATAAGTCCATTGACGGTGGAAAGACCTGGCGCAGCATTAAGAACGGCATCATCGACGACTCCGATATTTTTGCCATCGACATTGATCCACGGAATCCCAATCACGTGATCGCTTCAGCCTGCAGTGGGATCTATGAAACGAAAAACGGCGGCGATTCGTGGAAGAAAGTGCAGGGAATTCCTTCCCAGTCACGAAGAACGAGAGCGATCGTTCAACACCCCTCCATCGCAGGGCTCGTTTTCGCAGGCACCACGGAAGGTTTCTGGCGTTCCGAACGCGGAGGCGATGCTGACTCCTGGATGGTCACTACCTCGCGGCAACTGGAAATTAATTCCATCGCGATCCATCCTTCGCGGCCGCAAACAATTTACATCGCCACAAACAACTACGGCGTAATGGTCTCGAATGACGGCGGCAAGAACTTCGCGCCGAGCAATGGCGGCTACAGTGGAAGATTTGCTAACGTCATAGTCTCCGACCGGGAAACACCCGGACGGATTTATGCGGCCACAATCAACACGACGACTGGCGGCGGTTTCATGTTTCTCAGCACTGATAATGGGGAGACCTGGCGCCCCTCTATGCGCAACATGCCATCGCGACTCATTACATACTCCATCCTCCAGGATACTCGAGATGCGAATACAATTTACCTGGGTACAAATCTAGGAGTGTACCGGTCTATCGATCGCGGTGCTTCATGGTCACCTGTTTGGACCGCAGCGAAGACCACCGGTGCTCGCAGCAAGGGCCGAGCTGCAAAGAAACGAGCTCCCTCTGCTGCTGTGGCACAAAAATCGTCAGATACTGTTCGCCGCGCGCAGCAAGCATTAAATGCCGCTGGTTTTAGCGTAGGTGCCGCTGACGGTCGCGCCGGGACGAAGACCTTAAATGCACTAAAACGGTTTCAGGCTGCCAGACGGCTGAACGTTACTGGAAAATTCGATGAACCTACGCTGTTAGCGCTGGGCGTGCCGAGTAGCGCCGGTGGTATATCTTCCACCGAACCTGTGGTGGCATTGTCCGATGCGGTTATCGCCATCGTGCAAACCGTTGACGCGGATAGTCAGCAACCGATTTTCCTCGCGGCTACCAATCTCGGATTGTTCCGCAGCGCCGATCCCACCAACGGTTGGCAAAAGATTCCTTACGGTACCGGTCTTGATTCCAAAACTACTTGTATCCTGGCGGATCCGCGGACATCTGAAACGATCTGGGTTGGTACTGCTTCTGGAGGAGCGTTAGTTTCTCGAGACGGAGGTAAGACCTGGCGACAAGTTTCCGGCATCCCGATGGATGCTCCTGTCAATACGATTGCTCAGGATCCACAACGCCCGAATTACATGTATGTGGGCACGAAGCAGGCTTTTTACCGATCTCAAGACGGCGGGGCAAGCTGGAGCCGGCGCGGCGGTAACCTTCCTTTTGGAGATTTCACGAGTATTCTAATCAATCCTCGTAATGGCGATGAAATCTTCGTCGGCAATGCCTATCAGACAGGCGAGATCGGGGGCGGCGTCTATCGAAGCACTAATGCGGGAACGACGTGGACGCGTATTGATCCAAAAGAGCGACGCTTACCAAGTCAGCGGATCTGGGCACTCGCATTCGATTCGCGAGATCAGAACACCTTGTTTGTGGGATCTCACTCGGCTGGGATTTATGTTGTTCCTCGCGGCTCGGATAGTCTGTCGGCAGCGAGCCCCTAGTCAGTCGCGCAACTCGAAAATCAAATAGTCGTTTAGCACTATAGAGTTACGTCAAGGTTTCGGGCCTGCCGACACCTTGACATGCGCTCATTTAGCCGTGTACATTGCCGTCCTACCCGGTAAGCGGCTGGTGTATGTCGGACCAAGCGGGTGACTACGGGCGCGGCGGAAATCGAAACACATAAAACCTCCTTTTCCAAATCTAAACGGCTCGCATTCCTCGCAAGCTTCAATCCCGACATCACTGCTAAGGTAACGATGCAAGTGCTGCTGTGAGCACTGACCTAAGATCGTATGATTAAATTAATCGGGGCAGTCGTAAGCCGACACGATCGATGGTAGTGAATTTTCCGGGGCTGTTACAGGAGTTTGCATGGCTAGTGAAGAATCGAAGCTAAACGACAAAAACACGACTAACAACAACCCATCTTCCGGCGAACAGGAAAGTTCGCCTCCCACATCACCTCAATCCGCCGCCGTTAAGACTGCGAGTTCTGCAGCGCCCGCGCGCTCGGAGGACGACGAGGAGCCGCGTCCGGCCGGCGATGTCGACTTCGGAGAACTACTCGAGCAGTTTGAGCAGGAGCAGGCGTCTCTTCAAGAGGGCGAAGTGGTTCGCGGCACAGTCGTGGGAATCAGCGAGCGCGGCGTTGTAATAGATTTTGGCTATAAGTCTGAAGGCATCGTGAATCC
>JBHENH010000017.1:0-34181 GCA_046262135.1 Pyrinomonadaceae bacterium | reverse complement strand
ATCCCACTCGACACCGTTTCCACCTCGATGACCATCAACGCAACCGCGTCCACGCTGCTGTGCCTTTACCTCGCCGTCGCCCGCAAGCAGGATGTACCTTTCGACAAGGTCAAAGGCACGCTTCAAAACGATATTTTGAAGGAGTACATAGCGCGCGGAACCTACATCTATCCCCCGGCTCCTTCGCTTCGTCTGGTTACCGATACCTTCGCGTATTGTGCCCGCGAAGTTCGCAACTGGAACACCATCTCGATTAGTGGATATCACATCCGAGAAGCAGGTTCGACGGCCGTACAGGAAGTAGCATTCACACTCGCTGACGGCATTGCCTATGTCGATGCGGCGTTGCAAGCTGGACTTGAGATAGACGACTTTGCGCCACGCATTTCATTCTTTTTCAATGCGCACAATAACCTCCTCGAGGAGATCGCGAAGTTTCGCGCGGCTCGACGACTCTGGGCACGGATCATGCAGCAGCGTTTCCATGCACGTGATCGCCGCTCGCTGATGCTGCGTTTTCACACGCAAACAGCCGGATCTTCCTTAACGGCGCAACAGCCGGAAGTGAATGTGGTCCGCACAACTATTCAAGCTCTCGCAGCAGTGCTCGGAGGAACGCAATCACTTCACACGAACGCTATGGATGAGGCACTGGCGCTGCCAACGGAAGAAGCTGCGCGTCTGGCTCTGCGAACTCAACAGGTAATTGCTCATGAATCGGGTGTTCCGGACACTGCGGATCCCCTGGCCGGTTCCTATGCGATTGAACAACTGACCAATGAAATAGAAGATCGCGCGAGCAAGTACCTGGAAAAAATAGAAGCAATGGGTGGCATGTTACGCGCCATCGAAACGGGTTATGTGCAAAGAGAAATTCAGGAATCGGCTTATCGCTATCAGCGAGCTATCGAAACCGAGGAAGCAATTGTTGTGGGCATGAATCGGTTTCAAAGTGAAAATGAATCAAGTATCCCAACGTTGCGCGTCGATCCGGCGATCGAGCAACAACAAATAGAACGGCTGCGCGCAATCCGCGGCCGGCGCAATTCCAGAGCGACAGAAGCAGCGCTGGTAAAGCTGGAAGAGACGGCCCGGGGCACAGGAAATATTCTGCCAGCGATTCTTGATTGCGTTGAATCCTATGCGACTGTGGGCGAGATCAGTAATCGTTTGCGGGCGATTTGGGGCGAATATCGTGAAGCGATGACCGTCTAGTGTGGTAAGGATATGTGCGGTCTATTTCATCATGGGCAGCACGCTTCAATGAACCCCGCGGAGCGGGTGGCAGCATAAAGCCCAGGTTCCGCTTCGCTCCACCCTGGGTCAGCGTGGCATAGCAAGGTTCGTAGCCCGCGTCAGCGGGCCACAGATTGCGACGATCGAATCTGCTGTCGCCCGCTAAACGCGGGCTAGAGAAATACTCGCTATGATACCCAGGGTTCCGCTTCGCTCCACCCTGGGCTTTATGCTTTCGCCTGCTACGCAGGCTCGGTGAACGGTTTCGTGAGGATCGTGATCAAGTTTCTTCTCATCATCGCCGCATTAACGTTCATTTCCTGTCATGCGCCGCACGTCGTCACGGTCGACTCCAAACAGGCACCGATCGACGTCCCAAATCCGCCCGCCCACCAAACGGCGGAGATGTTCGAGAAAATTAATTATCTTTTGTACCTTCCTGACGAGTATGGCAAAAGCGAAACGCGTTGGCCGCTAATTATCTATCTTCACGGCAGGAGTTTGCGCGGTAATGATCTCGAAATGCTGAAGAGCTACGGTTTGGCGGCGCTTCTCGAAAAGGATTTGAGGATTCCCTTTATAGTCGTTTCTCCCCAATGTCCTGCTGACCGGCACTGGATGAATGAGAGTGAACTGTTGTTCAGGCTAATCGATCACGTATCGTCGAGCTATGCTGTTGATCGCGAACGCATTTATATTACCGGACACAGCATGGGAGCCCGTGGCACGTGGTTACTCGCCTCTAAGCACCCGGAAAAGTTTGCGGCTATAGTGCCAGTGGCAGACGCTCCGCTCGATGACGCGTGGGCCAGGCAAATCGCGAAAGTTCCGGCCTGGGTATTTCATGGCACCAAAGACGATCTCGCACCATTTGAGACAACGCGGAGATTTGTCGACACGCTGAAAAAAATAGGAGCGGATGTTAAGCTGACAGCTTTGCCGGAGAGAGATCATTTCATTCTCGATGTTTATGAGAATAAAGAGATCTACGATTGGCTGTTACAACACAAGCGGAAAGTTGCGTCCTAGTTGTCAGGGCGCTGAACTGCGAGCTATCTGTAGGATGAATAACTCAATCAACCCGCGAAGCGGGTGGCAGCATAAAGCCCAGGGTGAAGCGCAGCGGAACCCTGGGTACTCGTCAGAGTAACGTGTCGATAGCCCACTTGAGTGGGCGGCAGAGGGTAGATTAAGAACGCTTTCGCCCGCTAACGCGGGCTCGGAATCCTACTGCGGCGATACCCAGGGTTGCGCTGCGCTCCACCCTGGGCTTTATGCTTTCGCCCGCTTCGCAGGCTGTAAACATGTCGCACCTACTCGAAGTCAAGAACCTTGAGACACAGTTTCCCACACGCGCCGGTCTGGTGCGCGCGGTCAACGGCGTGAGTTTTCATCTCGACGGTGGGGAATTGCTGGGCCTTGTAGGTGAGTCGGGCTGTGGCAAGTCGATAACGGCGCTTTCGATTATGAGATTGATAGCGGCCCCGGGAAGGATCGCGGGCGGGGAGATTATCTTTGACGGCAAGAATCTTTTGACGTTGCCAGACTCGGAGATGCGCGCGATTCGCGGCGACGACATCGCCATGATCTTCCAGGATCCGATGACGTCACTTAATCCTGTCTATACAGTAGGCGAACAGATCGCGGAGGCCTTGCGATTGCACCGGAACCTCTCACGTACAGCAGCGCGAGCTGCGGCTGTTGAGGCCATGCGCGAAGTTTCGATACCCGATCCTGCTCGCCGCGCCGGTGATTATCCACATCAACTTTCCGGGGGAATGCGTCAGCGCGTGATGATTGCGATGGCGCTGGCATGCGATCCTAAGCTACTAATCGCCGACGAGCCGACTACGGCGCTGGATGTAACTATTCAGGCCCAAATTCTCGAACTCCTGGATAACTTGAGAAAGACACGCCAGCTGGCTGTTCTGCTCATTACTCACGACCTGGGCGTAGTTGCCGAAGTCGCCGATCGTGTAGCGGTCATGTACACGGGACGAATCGTAGAAGAATCATCCGTTGATGAATTGTTCGCGCGTCCGAAACATCCTTATACAGAAGGTTTGCTGCGGTCAGTGCCGAAGCTGACACCGGAACACGTGAGGAAAAAAGAGAGGTTGGAAACGATTGAGGGCACCGTACCGAGCCCAACAGCCCTACCGCCGGGTTGTCACTTCGCGCCCCGTTGTTCATATCGGATGCCCCGTTGCACAACCGAAGAGATACCGCTGTACACGCTTCAAAGTGGCGCGCAAGTACGTTGCGTGCTTTTCGATCTGGCGGCAGCCGTTACGGCAGATCACAAGGCCGACGGCCAAGTGCCGGCGGAAGGCAGCGCTTAAGGAAAAAAATTCCATTTGTCAAAGTTATAAATAATAATAAAAATGGAAAATGGATTTCTGACAGCCACAGCTAAACCACAACCAAACGAGCTGGTAAGCGTGCGCGCGCTCGTGAAGCACTTTCCTGTGGAAAGAAGTGACGATGTTGTACGCGCTGTAGACGGAGTGTCTTTTCAAATCTTCCGCGGTGAAACTCTGGGACTCGTAGGTGAATCAGGTTGTGGCAAATCCACTGTCGGGCGTTGCTTGTTGCGGCTAATTGAGCCTACGTCAGGTGAAATTCTTTTCGAGGGGCGCGACGTACTGTCATTAACAAAGACCGAACTACGCGACGTGCGCCGCGAAATGCAAATCGTATTTCAAGATCCATATGCCTCTTTGAATCCGCGTATGAAAGTGGGCGATATTGTGGGAGAACCTTTGGTCATTCATAAGGTTGGCAATCGCCAGCAAAGACGCGACCGCGTGGCTGAATTGCTAAAAAGAGTGGGGCTCGACCCGGATTATCGCAATCGTTATAGTCATGAATTTTCCGGTGGTCAGCGACAGCGCATCGGCGTAGCACGGACACTCGCGCTCAACCCGAAGCTTATTGTCGCCGATGAGCCGGTTTCAGCACTCGATGTGTCGGTGCAGGCCCAGGTCGTAAATCTACTACAGGATCTACAGAAGGAGTTTGGGCTCGCGTATCTTTTCATTTCTCATGGCCTGGCAGTAGTGGAACACATCTCAACTCGCGTCGCGGTTATGTACCTCGGCCGGATCGTTGAGGTAGCGACGGCGGCAGAGCTTTACGCAACTCCTTTGCATCCCTATACCAAAGCTCTGCTCTCGGCGATCCCGGTCCCTGATCCTAAACACAAGCGGGAGCGCATTGTCTTGCAAGGCGATGTGCCCACACCTATCAATCCGCCATCCGGATGCCGTTTCCGCACACGCTGTCCTATCGCTATTGACGACTGCGCGCGCATTGATCCAGAGTTGCGCGAAGTACTGCCTGGTCATCCTGTGGCGTGCATTCGTGTTTCCGGTTGGGCCGAAGCTCCCATCGTGGAGCCGCCCAAGAACATGACTTCAGGCAACGGCCGGCTGGCAGCCAGATCCGAAGGCGTGATCTAGCCTCCGGAGTCACCTGGCGAAACAATAATACAAACCCGCGCGTATCAGCTTTGATTTAACAAACACGTCTTAAGAAGCAGCTACAGCACCCGGACGGACTATGTTCTCCCCGTCCTCTCTCAAACCGGAGGATAAATTAATGAGCGACCCTAACATTGAAAACTTTCAGGTGCCATCACCGCCTCCGCCGCAGCCTCAAGCGACGCGACCTGTCAAATTGCGGCCCATTGCCATAGCAATATTTGTTGTCGGATTGATTCTCCTGGGAGCGGGATTCGCAAAGATTTTACCGGGCGGAGTGGGTACCGGCGGCACGTTTGCCTTCTGGGGGATCCTGATTTTCGCGCTTAGCTTCATTCGTTTGCCACAACCCAGAGGCGATCAGGAAGCCCCGATGTCTGGTGCGCAAAAATTGGCGGGCATGTTTTATGAGCCTACGCGGGTATTTAAAAATCTCAGAGCCCACCCGTACTGGCTGGCAGCGTTTTTGTTGATAGGCGCGCTCAATGCGATTTATGCAGCAGCGTTTGTGCAGCGGCTGACTCCGGAGCGAATCGTGGAGCACACGATGGAGAAGATGGCTGATAGTCCTATTAAGCCCCCGCCAGACAGGATGGACCAAATGAAGGAGGACGCTCTTCAGCAAGCTAAGCAGCCCGTCCAAAGAGTTCAAACTGCTGCCAAGAGCTTTGTAGGCGTTTTTGTTCTGGGATGCTTCATTGCGGGTCTTTGTCTATTAGGGGTGCTCGCATTCGGAGGTCGTATAAATTTTTGGCAGGCTTTCGCCGCCACACTATATGGCTACGTGCCGGTTACCGTCATTTCCAAACTGTTGAGTTTGTTAATTCTCTACATTAAAGCGCCGGAAGACATTCATCCGGTGCTGGGCCAGGAGACGCTGGTGCAGGACAACCTTGGAGTTTTGTTCACGCCCGCAGACCATCCGGCCCTCTTCGTGTTAGGGTCTGCCATAGGAGTACTTTCTTTTTACGGGCTATGGTTAAGGGCCAAGGGACTCGCGAATGCAGGTGACAAAGTCAGCTCAAGTGCAGCGTGGGGCGTTTCCATACTGCTGTGGGTGTTGGGCCTGATTCTGGGAATGATCTTCGCAACGTTATTCTCCAGCTTCATTTCGTAAGTTGGCTGCGGCTTCCACATCTTCGGCAATTTTGGACTCGCGTTTCACGAGGGAGCGACTGGCGCGGGCCTTGGCCCCGATTTTGTCGATTAGTACCGCGCGTGACTTCAGGTATTCATAATCGTCCAGCGTCAATTCCTTATTTCTCCTCTGTGCAGCCGCGATCGTGTCGAGATCTTTAAAGTCTTCGAAATTGAAACGTTGCACCGAGAAGGATTTAGAACCGATCCCGGCGATCTTCTCGTCGATATACTTGTTGAACCCCTGGATTAGAGAAACAACGACTACGAAAGCGGTCCCACCAATAATCATTCCGAGGAGGGTCAGCGCGGAGCGAAGCTTATGGGCCCAGATGGCAGCGATCGCAAGTTTAAGTGTTTCAATGAATTTCACGTGAGATTAATACGGTTCTGTCCCAGTTTGGTTGCACGGTCGGTTTCAGCGAAAACCGCAGTGTAGTTGTTTTAAGCCTGCGGAGCAGTCGGCAGCATAAAGCCTGGGGGGAAGCGCAGCGGAACCCCAGGACCAACAAACGGAAAAAGAACCGAGCCCGCTAGCGGGCGGCAGCGCGTTATCACAAGTATGTCGCAGCGTTTCCGCTGTCGGGCGCTTCGCGCGCTGGGTTTTCTCGCTTTGCGGATCCTGGGGTTCCGCTGCGCTTCACCCCAGGCTTTATGCTGCCGCCCGCTAACGCGGGCTAAACACCCCTAAGACCGACTTCTATTCCCATCTCAACGCTTCAATTGGATCCAGTCGCGCGGCTTTCCATGCCGGCCAGAGTCCGAAAACGATCCCCACCGCCGCTGAAATACCTACACCGACGCCTATGGCCCATAAGGGCACATATGCAGGCAACGGTGAATACCGGTTGATAATAAACGCCAGCAGTTCACCGACTCCAAGCCCGGCCAACCCACCAATTGCGGTGAGCACCACGGCTTCAATCAAAAACTGCGAAAGTATGTTGAGGCGCGTGGCGCCCACAGCTTTCCGCACGCCAATCTCTTTCGTGCGCTCAGTGACCGAAACCAGCATAATGTTCATCACTCCGATACCGCCGATCATCAAGGCCACGAATGAGATCGCCGTCAGCACGAGAGCGGTTGCCCCTGTAAGTTGGTTGTAAATATCCAGCAGCGAATCCTGAGATGAAATCCCAAAATTATTAGGCGCGCTGAGCGGCACCCTGCGCCGCCGGCGCAGGATGTCTGTGATCTCGTCGATGGCTGACTTTACAAATGCGCGCGATTGCGGACGCACGATAATGAAAAAGACAACTTCGGGAAACGGCCGGTCGGGGTAGTACTTATCAAACGTGCTGATGGGAATAAAAAGAGAATTGTCACGTGACTGGCCAAAGAAGTTGCCGAGTGGCTCCATCACACCGATCACATGATAGGGGTTGCCATTAATCCGGATTTCCTTTTCGAGCGGATCTTCATATGGAAACAGAGCGTGGACTACATCGACTCCGACAATACAAACGTTGTCACGGTTATCCATATCAAACTCTTTAATGAATCGCCCACGCGCAACATACTGGGTGTGAACAAACTCGTAATAAGGGGTCACACCCAGAAGAATCGGCGTGTCTGTTTGCTTATCCTGGTAACGAGCAGTCACTGCGATCATTCGATGAATCGGCGATACGCCGGCGATTGAAGGAGCTTCACGGCGCAATGCCTCAGCGTCCTCCATCGTCAGATCTTTCCGGTGGATTTCCTCGGGTCCCGGAGGGCGACCGAAACTCGGGTCGAATTTTGAGACGAAGATGGTGTTGGATCCGAGCGACTCAACCTGTTCGGCGAAAGCTTTATTCAACCCTTGAATAATCGACACCATAAAGATCACTGTCACCACCCCCACACTGACACCAAGAATGGTCAACGATGAACGCAGCTTGTTCGCGCGTAGCGTGTCAATCGCCATCAGCGCGGATTCTTTGATGTCGTCGAGTCTCATGGATTAGAAGGGGCGTCAGCAGGAGCAGGCAGGAAGATAATCCCTCTTTCATGCTGCTTCACCATCGTTTCGTGCAACTGGCCCCTGCCTCCTGCCAAGTGCTCCTGGTTATTCCGCGCGCAGAGCTTCAATCGGGTCGAGCCGCGCGGCGCGCCATGCTGGCCAGAGACCGCTGATGATGCCGACTATTGATGACACGCCTACGCCCAGTACAGCCGAAGCGACGCTGATCAAGAGTGGAAAACCTATCAACGCCGCAATCAGATAAGCGAGACCAAAACCCGTCAAGACACCGATGGCCCCGCCAATTGCCGTGACCGTAACTGCCTCAATCAGAAACTGGGTGAGTATGTCTTTCCGCCGCGCACCGAGGGCTTTTCGGATACCGATCTCTTTCGTGCGCTCGGTTACTGAGACCAGCATGATGTTCATCACCACGATGCCGCCAACCACCAGCGAGATGGCCGCCACGGCGATGGTGACGATGTAGATGTTGGAAGTTGCTTTGCCGTAAAGATCTAAAAACACATCCTGGGTTTCTAATGAGAAGCCGTCGTCGTCTTCGCCACCGAAGGTTCGCCCGCGGCGATTTCGCATTACGGTGCGAACCTGATCTTCGGCGAGTTCGAGTTGCGCAGCCGCCGGGACTTGAATGAAGACGACGATCGAGTCGCGTGCGCCGTAGATCTTCTGATATGTCGCATAGGGAATGTAAGCCACACTGTCGCGCGAAGCGCCGAAGATCGAGCCGAGCGCCTCCAGCACGCCTATGATTTGAAAGGGGCGACCGGCGATTCTAACCTCCTGGCCTATGACGCGGTCGGCTGACGCACCACCGAAGAGATTTGTGAGCACGTCGGGTCCGACCACGCAGATCTCACGACCCGACATCCCTTCAGAATCTGTCCAGACACGTCCTGCATCGAGCGAGCGACCGTCGATGTCGAACATCGCTGTGGGGGTAACGCCGCGAATGTTGACGTTCTCGAATTTCTGTTCAGCATGTTTGACAGTCTCGCGAACGTTTGCGGCCACTCCTACACGCCAGCATGCTCCGCACAGTCGCGCTATCGCGTCCGCATCTTCATGTGTGACGTCCTTGCGCTTGTTGAATTTTACAAACTCTTCACGCGACCTGATGATTTGAGGCCTTTTAGAAATGGTGAAGACTGTAGAGCCCTGTGAGGAAAATGTCGTGGCTACTTTATTGTCGAGGCCCTGAATAATAGTTACAACTGCTATGACCGCCGCCACCCCTACTACGATACCTACGAGGGTCAACGCCGTGCGCATCTTGTTTGAACGCAGACTTCCAACCGCAACGAGAAACGCCTCCCATACGGCCACGACACGGAAAAACGAAACCCAGCGTTTGATAACAGGATTTAAGGATTGACCTGAGGATGCATAGGCAGGCGGCTCTGTTTCGTCGGGTATCATCGCACCCTCACTCCAGCCCGATGTCGCTAACGAATTTTCTCGTCTTTTTCGATTAGTCCGTCGCGAATAGAAATCACACGGTGGGCTCGCGCGGCAATGTCGTGCTCGTGCGTGACGACAATGATCGTGTTTCCTTCACCGTGCAGACGCCCGAAGAGATCCATAATCTCCATGCTGGTATGCGTGTCGAGTGCGCCGGTGGGCTCATCAGCGAGAAGGATTGAAGGATGGTTAACCAGAGCGCGCGCGATTGCCACACGCTGGCGTTGGCCGCCTGATAGTTCATTGGGACGGTGAGTGATGCGATCAGCGAGATCCACGGCTGTGAGCGCTTTCTTTGCCATTTCATGACGCTGGACCGATCCGATGCCGCCGTAAATCAAAGGCAGTTCTACATTATGAAGCGCAGTCGCCCGTGCCAGCAGGTTAAAAGTCTGAAACACAAACCCGACTTCCTGATTGCGAATACGCGCGAGTTCATCGTCGTCCATCTCGGAGACGTTCTTGCCATTCAGCCAATATTCTCCCTGGCTGGGCGTATCCAGACAGCCAATCAGATTCATCAGGGTGGATTTACCGGAGCCGGATGGTCCAATGATGGCAATGTACTCGCCTTTGGGGATGTCAAACGAGACGCCATGAAGCGCATGCACTTTTTCGGACCCCATCTGGTAGGTCTTCCAGATGCCACGCATGGAGATTAGCGAATTCGCATCGTGTGGCCGGACGGGCGGTTGCTCCGTTTGGACCGCAGTCGAAGCCGGGGGGGATGCGAGTGTAACGTCGCTCATTAGCTGCCCTCGTTGGCGTTCGCGTTTGCGCCTGTCTTTCGCGTCTGTCGCTTCACGGTCATTCCGTCTTTCAGTGTTTTTAAAACGCGGCTGGGCCCTCTAACAATCTCCATTTGTGGGTTGAGCCCGCTGGTGATTTCGATATCAGCTTCACCGGTGATTCCCGTAGTTACCTCAACGAAGCGGACCTTATTTCCCTCAAGCAGGTAAACACCCTTCACGCTCTTGGGCCTTTCGCCTGTTGATGGAGTTGGAGCATTACCGGCAATCGAAGCCGCAGGCGATGGGGTTGACGGCGCCTTTTCAACAATCGCCTCGAGCGGTACTGCCAGTACATTATTCTTTGTCTTCGTGGTGATTGTTGCCGTACCGCTCATACCGGGGCGCAAGGCATTTCGAACATCGTCGGGCATGTCTCGTAGCTCAACAGTAACTTTAAACTCCTTGGCCTCCTGAACATTCACACGATTAGACAGACCCCCCTGCGTATCCGACTTGGAGACCGCCAGAGGATTCTTTTGCGTGACTACCCCCGTAATTTCTTTTTCGCCCAGGGCGTCTACCTTGACTTTCGCTTGCTGCCCAACTTCTACATTGGATATCTCCGTCTCGTCTACGTTGACTTCCACATTGATTGTGGACATGTCTGCGATCGTCATTAGCGGCGTAGTCGAAACACCCGCAAGGGCATATTCGCCGACGCGCGTGGGAATATCCGCGATCACGCCGGTGAGTGGGGATAGCTGTGTTGCTTTTGAACGCTGACTTGATTGCCCACGAAGTAGAGCCTGTTGCTGGCTCGCGCGCATCTCGGACGACCTGATACCTGTTTTCGCCTCCTGCACTGCAATCCTTTGCTGGTTTACTCTCTCTACTGCCTCTTTGACGGCGATTCGCTGGGACTCCAGATTTGCCTTCGCGGTCTGTACGGCGATCTTCGCCTGATCGAAACGATCTCGTGCGGCGTCATACTCGGCGCGGGAGGTTACGCCGGCTTCGATAAGATCGTTGTTACGTTTGAGCTCGCGTTGGGCCGTGTTCAAATCCACTTGCGCGCGGTCTACCTGGGTTTGCAAGGCAACCAGCTGCTGCCGAGCGGATGCCACCGAGGATTCCGCCACAACCAAACTCTGCTGAGCAGAAGCGACGGCGTTCCGAGCGCTTTGAATGTCGTTAAGAGACGCCTGGGTCGCAGCAAACTGGGCTTCCTGGCTCGACTGAAGCTGAGTGGGATCCACACGAACGAGGGGTTTCCCCTGGACCACCTGGTCGCCGGCGTTGACGTAAATCTCCTCAATGCGGCCCGGCACTTCGCTGGTCAGCTTTATGTAGCGAATTGGTCTTACCTCGCCGGAGGCCGTGACGGTCTGACGGAGTTCCGGTTTAACTTCCAATTTGATTGTGCTGACTTCGGCCTCTTCCTTTCGGCTCGCAAATACGCTGATGATAATAATTAGCGCCAACAGGGCCACTGCAGAGACCGCAATAATAATTTTTTTCCTTCGGGTTAAAGCCATAACAGGTTCCTTAGCTTTGGGGGTTAAGATCAATAAATACTGCGCATTTTGCACGAAGCACGTTGCGTCGAAAGCGGTCTGATTCGAGTAACTGTTACGTCAAAAAACCGTCTACAGTTTCAAATAAGCGGAGCAGGACCGAGGCAATATAGGGCGCGAGAAGTCAGGAGGCCGTCCGTTTGGAACATGTCCCTGGCCCTAGCCCTTCTGCCCTTGCTGTCTGCTTGCCGCTCCCGCCTGCGCCCCGGAATTTAGGTAGTTGGACACTTTCCAGATGGTGTCGCCGCACCCAAACATTCAGCCGCGGGTTAAGGCGATGAACGCGAATCTGAAAGACCAGGCGGAAAAGACCGTTGACTTGGACAGGCTTTCAAAATTCATTTGTACTCTATCCCTCGAGACTCATTTATTGTAAGCGTCTTTTTCAGATTAACGCTTATTCGCCTTATCGCCCGCTGAAATTCCAACTATCCCACTGCCCGGAATTTGGTAGTTCTCATTAGAGCATTGCCGGAATGGGTCGTGTCGTAAATTCGATTTCCTCTGCGCCGCCTTGTGAGTTCTCTTTGTCTCAGTAGTGAAACCACTCAGGAAACATTCACCACGGCGGCACAGAGTTCACAAAGGATGCGTAGAGAATTTCAAATTCGGACGCCACCCGGGAATTTACGCTCGTTGGCGAGTCTAATAGTTTCGCGTTAGAATGACCCACCGTTCTCGAACTCAGCTATAGCGTGCAAATTGAGAATTTATCCCGAATCGGGCGCAAGTCGCAAACGCCGTGAAAAACGATGATTACTTGTGAAAGGTGCAAAACCGAAAACCTCGATGGCGCGCAATATTGCGACGAATGCGGGGCGCCACTAAGACCGAATTTGCGACCTAACCTCCGCTCCAACCCCGGCGCTAATCCCTCAGGGGCGACTTTGTCCCGTGCGGATGCAGATGGAAAGAATGGTTCCCGCTCACCCTCCAAGATCCCTCAACCCGAGCTGGCCGATGGGAAGGCCGGCCCTGCAGTTAATCGTTCGTCCCCGATCAGTACAAACGATGAAGCTCGCGCGAAGCTGGTTATCGAACGCGGAAAGTCTGTCGGTAAACAATTTTTGCTCCGTTCAGAATCTCAGATAGGTCGATGGGATGCCGACGGGGGTGTTTTCCCGGACGTAGACCTTGATTCAGAAGACCCGGAAGCGAAGGTCTCCCGGCGTCACGCGCGCGTGACTTTGCACGATGGCACGTATTTTTTGGAGGATCTGGGATCTACGAATGGTACCTTTGTGAATCGAGGAAAGCGACTGTCGCCGGGAACGCGCCAGCCCCTAAATGATGGCGACGAGATAATTGTGGGAAAAACCTTTCTCCGGTTCCGCCTGGTTAAGTAGTTCATTGGTAAAATCTCGTTTACATAGCGACGAATAAGGGTTCAGCGACCCCGCGAGTCTTAGATCAAATGCCTGAATGTCTTAAATGCGGTAAGGCCGTAGTGAGCGGCGAAGCGTTTTGCAGTAATTGTGGCTCGCAACACGTTTCGAGTGCGGATACACCTGAGGAAACGGGGGCTGGCTCTGGATCTCTGGCGTCAGGTCCAGTTGTTCCGTCTGCCGAAGGATCCGCCGAGGCCGCAGAAGTCAGCTTACACCGTGCAGAATCAATTGGTGGAACAGTTACCGGCGAATTACCTATTCAGGTCAAGCAAACGACGAAAAAAGGAACTACAACGGGTCACCAGCCCGCGATTAAACAACTCGATCCCAGGAGCGTATTAAACGGGCGCTACGAGATTGTTCGGCGCATAGGCGGAGGCGGCATGGGTGCTGTCTACCTTGCTAAGGATCGAAATCTGGGGGATGCGCCGCGAGCAGTCAAGGAGATGGTTGAATCACATCTCGACCCCAATCAGCATGAAAAGGCAATTGGAGATTTCAAGCGGGAATCGCTTCTGCTAACCTCCCTCGAACATCCCTCGATTCCGACCATCTACGATTATTTTTATGATGAAGTGCTGGGACGTTTCTATCTGGTGATGAAGTTTATTTCTGGCGGCGATCTCGCCACTAGACTTCGTACGGCGCCCGGCGGGCGGATTGACGAAAAAACTGTGACAGACTGGGGAATGCAGGCCGCGGACGTTCTCGAATACCTTCACAGCCGGCCGAAACCAATCATTTATCGAGATCTTAAGCCGGCGAATCTGATGATCGACGGTAATACCGGACGAGTGATGGTTATCGACTTCGGAATTGCTCGTTGGGTCAAGCAAGAAGAGAAGGGTGTAACCGCGGTGGGGACCATGGGTTACGCTCCTCCTGAACTCTTTGGTGGTCGAGTAGAGGCGCGTTCCGATGTTTACAGTCTTGGGGCGACTTTGTTTCACCTGCTAACCGGTTCCGACCCGCAGGATAATCCACTTCTGATATTTGACTTTACAAAGAATCCGCGTCCACGTCAGATCGCGCCATCCATCTCAAGTGAGATGGAACAGATTCTAATGCGCGCAGTGGAGTACAAACCTGAGGATCGCTTTATTTCGGCAGGCGCAATGCGCGACGCTCTTGCGACCCATCTCGAAAAGTTGGCGACTGGACAGGTTAGCTACGGCATTCCCTCATCGCAGATTGGTGGGGAGACCGTGCAGGTGCAGACGGTCTATTGTGGATTTTGCGGAGGCAGAATAGCCGCAGATGACATTTTTTGCGCACACTGCGGTGCGCGCCAGCCCATGGCCGGAGTCGGCTCCAGTGCAACCTTGAGGGCCGCACGCCCGACCGCTAAACTTGTCGTCGCCGGTACTACTGAGCTCGACGCCTCTTTTGTCCTGCAAAAAGACAGCAACCTGTTGGGTCGAACTGATCCGCATTCAAACGTTTTTCCCGAAATCGACTTGTCGCGATTCGACCCTGAAACCAAAGTTTCACGGCGTCACGCGCGAATTTGGCGTGAAGGAGAAACGTTTCTCGTGGAAGATCTGGGATCAGTTAACGGGACCGTAATCAACGATTCGGTAAGGCTCGCGCCGCGCCAGCCGCGCGTTCTGGACAGCGGAGACAAGCTTCGCCTTGGGGAGACAACGCTTCATTTTCTTTTAGGGTAGCGCATTAGGTCTTATCACTGGTTCTTTGTTTTTGATCTTTGTGCCTGGAACTTTGTGCTGTCCGCTCTCAATCCCCAGGCTTGTAGAACGACGAAGTACCAGGAACAAAGCACAAAGTTCAAAACCCAAAGACCCAGGACCAAGCCGTTTTCGAAACGAATATTAATGACTGCGAGAGTAGTTGAAACAGCACCGAGCGGAGCTAAGATACACACGCGCTCGTCAGCCCAGGGTTCCATGCGATCTCGCGCTCCTTTTTCTTTGCGGTGTGGGGCGATCCTGATCGACTACATCATACTTGTCGCAATCATTGCCTTAAGTACAGTCGTCAGCCGTCTGCTGGGTGGCGGAGCGCGCTCGGCCGGAAGTTCATCGGAGACTGCGGGAATTCTTCTCGCCATCGTGGTCGCGGGATTCGATTTGGGAATCCTTCCCGGTCTGACTGGAATGACGGTGGGAAAGTGGGCCACCGGTCTACGGATTCGTCGGTCGGACGGAACGGAAATTGGAGTGGGCCGTGCGTTCCTTCGTCACTTTATTGGTTATCCGCTTTCCTTTTTTACGCTCGGCCTTGGGTTTCTGGCGGCTGCCTTTAACCAGAGGCGTCGTGGGCTTCACGATGTCATTGCAGATACGGTCGTGCTTCGGGATGGCCCGGCGGCCGCGCAGCGTAGTCCCGGCCGTGTTGAAACACGACGCAGAGTTTGATAACACAATCACAAGCTAAAAAAAGCATGCCTGAGTTAATAGTTAAATACCCGGATCGAACGCCCGATCGATTTGCGTTGGGAAGATTACGGATAACCCTAGGTCGATCGGCGCGCAATGATCTGTGCATCCCCGATCCGTTCGCTTCGCGAGTGCATGCTGAGGTTCGGCGCGAAGGAGAAGAATATTTCCTTCAGGATCTCGGCTCAGCCAATGGCACGCTCTACAACGGTGGCACTGTGCAAGGCACGGTACCGCTTACGCCAGGTGGACGTATACAAATAGGCGAAACTGAAATTGTTTTTGACGATGGCACCTATAACTCAAGTATGGGCGCCACGATGGTTACTGATAATTCGACGTCACTCCCTGAAGCAACGATTGCGCTTGCTTCAGGGGATCGGACCACATCGGGTTTACTCGAGGCGATTGAAGGCGCCCGCACTAATCCCGAAGTGAGCGTCGCCGATCGTGTCGCGAGAGAAGGGGATTTGTTGGCTTTAATCAGCAAGGTGGGCATCACACTGCTGAGTTCGTCCACGCTGGAGGAAACGCTCGAACAAATTGTTTCGCTGGTTTTCGAGGCTGTTCCAGCCGATCGCTGCCTGCTGATGATGCGCGACGATGCCAACGAAGATTTGAGAGTGGCGGTGGCACGTTTGCGGGATCGCGCCGGAGAGGTTGGAGAAATACGGGTCAGCCGCAACGTAATGGACGAAGTCGTCATGCGTGGCAAGTCGGTGCTGACGTCAGACGCACAACACGACCCAAGGTTTGCCAGCGGCACGGTGGTGTTGCAAGGCGTAAGGTCGGTGCTTGCCGTGCCACTAGGCGTTTCAGAAAAAGTCTTCGGCATAATCTATGCTGATTCACCGATCGCGGAAGGACGATTTACGGAAGACCACTTAAAGGTTTTGACAACCCTGGCTTCAGTTGCGGCCATACGAGTGGAGAATGCGCGTCTGGTTGAAGCGCGTTTTCAGCAGGAACGGTTGGAACGAGAGCTGCAACTCGCGATGGAGATCCAGCAGCGATTTCAACCGACGGCCCCTCCGCAGGTACCGGGTTATGAGCTGCAAGGCATAAGCTTTCCGTGCTACGAAATCGGAGGCGATTATTACGATTTCATCCAACGCGAGGATGGGCGTCTCGTTATCGCGTTAGGAGACGTGTCAGGCAAGGGTACTGCGGCCGCTCTTCTGATGTCTTCATTGCATGCGGCGATTCACGCACAGACCGGCTCACACGATACGCTCGTGGAAACGATCTCTGCAGTTAACCGGTACCTCGCGGACAATATTCCACCGAACCGATTCGTGACACTCTTTTATGCGGAGCTTGATCCTGAATCCGGTGCGGTCTCTTTCCTCAACGCGGGACACAATCCACCTCTCATCGTACACTCGGCAGGAACAGTTGAGCAGTTGGCTTCAGGGGGTCTGCCCTTAGGAATAAGACCCGATGCTGATTACCGCGAAGGTCGTACGCACATGCAATTGGGAGACGTACTTGTAATTTATTCGGATGGCGTGACGGAAGCGGCGAGTCCAAGCGGCGAGGAGTTTGGTCCTACGCGGCTTTATGAGGTGGTATCCCGCAACGTCGATGCCTCGGCCGCGGGAATTCGCGATCGCATCGAATCAGCACTCACCAAATTTTCTCAGGGCACCAAAGCCGCCGATGACATAACACTTGTCATCGTAAAGCGCCAGACAGAGGCAAAACGCTTGGCTGCGAGCGGTGCACACTAAAGCGGCATACGCTGCCCAGCGACAATCATTTCCAGTACTCATATACTCATCGCTGCTTTTTAGCTTTTGATTTACTCATTAGGTTTGCCCTGCAGCAGCGCATCGCACGGAAGCGTCTGTGGGCCACTGTCGTTACAAATGGCGAATAAAGGTCCCGGATACATCGTGACACCAGCAAACTGCCCCCGGGCATTGATGATGTAAAAATTTATGCCGAACGCGGGATTACCTTTGCTGTTGAGCAAACGTTTTTCAGTCGTGTTCGCTCTGATGCGCCGCAGGGCCTCCATGCCCGCATCCTTGGGATGGCTACCGCGTCGCATCTCCTCGACGATTAGAAACGAACAAAGATTGTAAAGATTTGCCTCGCCCCGTCCGGTAGAACCCGCTGCGCCGACTGCCCCATCAACGTATAGACCGGCGCCCAGAATTGGCGAGTCGCCAACCCGGCCGGGGATCTTCCAGGCCAGGCCGCTGGTAGTGGTGACACCACAAATCTCGCCTTTCGAGTTAATGCCATCGCAATTTATGGTGCCGTAATAATGTTCTCGATCCACCAGGCCCTCGGCGATCATCTTCAGCCCTTCCCGGTGACGGATTTCCGCCCGCGTTTTTGGATCAAGATAGTGAGAAGGATCGGTACGACGCTTCCATTCAAGCCAGAGCTTGCGAGAGTGATCGGTGTTCAAATCATCCTCAATCTTGAAACCCATATTTCTGGCAAAAACTTGAGCTCCTTTTCCGACCAGCAGATGGTGATCTGTGTTTTCCAAAACCGCTTTGGCGATCAGCGAGGGAGTACGTACACCTTCGAGTGCGGCTACGGCCCCGGCGCGTTTCGTTGGTCCATGCATGCATGAAGAATCCAGCTGAACGACGCCCTCGGCATTCGGTAATCCGCCATATCCAACGCTATCGTCCAGAGGATCCAGTTCCACAATGTTTACACCGGCTATTACGGCATCCAGTACGTCCGTGCCCTGCGTCATCATGGAGAATGCTTTTTGTACGGCAGTCATGTCTCCGCCGTTCTGGAACTTGTTGCCATTGGCGGAAGAGATAACTATAGGTTTAATGCCGCTCTGCACCAGAATGTTTGGAAACTGATCGGCTGATGACTTGGGTGTTGAGGCGCCTTCCGCCGAAGGTGTTGAATTGGATCCGGCGAGGGCCAGTCCGGCCACCGCCGTGCGTCGCATGAAGTCTCGCCGTTTGATTTTTCTGTTCATGGGTAACCTCGGGCAAAGCTCAACTAGTCTAGAGTTCAAACTTTAGTTTGCGGTTCTCCGCAACAGCAGAATGCTCTTTGGTTCGGCTCGAAACTGTCACTATATATCCTATTTCTTCCCGTAGTCCAAAATTGGGTATTGCAGCCATATCTGCTTGGCTCTTTCGTGCCCAACTTCCTCGAGAAATCCCGGGCACTGGACCACGGCCAGTCCTGAAGTTTGAACTCGAACTACTAGAGCATCGGGGGATTTCTAGTTTCCCTCCAGGATAAACTCAAGGTGTACTCGGGATGTCTAACTTCGCAGACTTTCCTTGATCCGTTCGGCCGTCTTCGCACCAATCCCGTCCACCATCTCAAGCCCGCCGCCCTTAATGAATTTTTTCAAATCCTCACGTGAGGAAACTTTAAACTTTTGATGCAGGTTAGCCGCAGTCTTTGGACCTATGCCCGGTATCTCCAAAAGGTCGAGAACAGTTTCCGGTGTCTCGCCAATTATTCTTTCCCAGGCGTCAAAAGTCCCGCGTTCCAAAAGTTCTAAAATCTTCCCGGCGATGGCCTTCCCAACTCCAGGAATTGATTGCAAGCCGGCGATGCCTTCGCTTTGCGCAATCTTCTTTAGAGGAGTGGGCCAGGTCTCAATTGCTTCCGCCGCATTTCGATAAGAGCGCAATCGGAACGGATCATCGCCACGAATGTCCATGAGAGCGGCCAGACGGTAGAACCGTTGCGCGATCGATTCGTTATTCATTTTCCGCAGATCTTCTGCGTTTGAGACTCTGCTGTCAATACAGGCTCTGCGAATGTTGTTCGTAGGTGCAAGCGAGACTCGCGTGGGACACCATCGCTCGGTAACACGTTCGCTACTTCTCAGGATTCTGTATTTCCGTGGGCCGATACCAATGCCCACCCGGGGGTCTCGCGGATCGGAAAAATAGTGTGGCTCAGGCCACGATCATCGTGCCGGTGCCGCTATCGGTAAAAATTTCTGCCAGCAGAGTGTTGCGTGCAGTGCCACTGAGAATGTGAGCGCTGTGAACTCCTCGCCGGAGAAGGGCAGTGATACTTTGCAGTTTGGGGATCATACCGCCGGTTGCGGTTCCATCTTTGATCATGGCTTCCGCTTCGGCCATGGTAATTCGTGATAACTTGGTTGCCGGCTCACCAGGACGGAGATATATGCCGTCGACGTCAGAAAGCAGAATCAATTTTTCGGCTTTCAACTGAGCGGCGATCTCAGCCGCTATAGTGTCGGCATTGATATTAAACACAGTGCCTTCCGCATCTGCGCCTAACGAGGAGATAACCGGAAGATAACCTTGTCCCAGTAAGACGGTAAGCAGGCGCGCATTGATCTCCACCACGTCGCCGACGTGGCCAAAATCGACTTGTGAGCGTTCGCCCGTCTCTCTATTGAAGATTTCTTTCGGCGGTCGTCGCGTGGCATGCACGATATTGCCGTCAACTCCTGACAGGCCAACCGCTTCAATTCCCCGGTTACGCAGCGCGGCGAGAATGTCCGTATTAATCTTTCCCGCGAAAATCATTTTGGCCATCTCCAACGTTTCATCGTCAGTGACGCGCCGGCCTTCGATGATCGTCTGTTCAATTCCCATCCGCGACGCGAGGTCGCTCAACTGTTTTCCGCCGCCGTGAACGACGCAGATTCGTATGCCGACCTGGTGAAGCAGAGCCAGCTCTTCGGCTAGCGAACTCAAGTTGCGCTGATCCTCTGTCGCTTTTCCGGAGAGTTTGACGACAAACGTCTGGCCCTGAAAACGCTGGATGTAGGGCAGCGCTTCCCGCAGTAGATCAAGACGTAACTGGTCGCCGACTTGAGTGGTATTCGTCATATCCTTAACCGTCATAGCGAAACCGAGAAACATTCAGCCGCGGATTAACGCGGATGGGCGCGGATTAAGCAATGCAAAATGAATAAGCACATACTGTTCCCATCGATGTGATTGCCATCAGCGTCGTGCTGTCTGTTCCTGACGCCTGTTCCTGGGGCTGCTGCGACAGCCTGCTCTTTTGATCTGATCCGCGTGTATCGGCGTTCATCCGCGGCCAGTCTTCCTGTCCGTCAGCAAACGCGTCATGATGGCCTTCTGCACATGCAGGCGATTTTCCGCTTCGTCAATTACGACGGATGCGTGGGAGTCAATTACAGCGTCGGTGACTATTACATTTCGTCGCACCGGCAAACAATGCATGAATATGGCATTGTTTGTTCGCTCCATTTTTTGCTCATCCACAATCCATGCATTGCGATACTGCGCACGCTGAGCCACGTCTTTTTCCGGCGTCCCGTAAAACCCACTGGCGCCCCAACTTTTAGCGTAGACCACGTCAGCGCCGGCGAAAGCGGCCTCCACGTCATTGGTCATGTCCAAGCGCCCACCCGCCGCAGTGGCGTGTGTTTTCGCTGTTTCCAGTAACTCGTCATCGAGTTCATATCCCTGTGGGTGAGCTACGACTACTTCATGGCCCATTTGGGCCGCCGCGAGCATAAAACTGTTTGGCACGGCCATCGGCAGGGGCTTGGGATGCCAGGCCCATGTGAGCACTACGCGTTTGCAACCGACACCCCGTTTTTCGCGTATCGTCATCATGTCTGCCATCGACTGACAGGGATGATGCATAGCCGACTCAAGATTAATAATTGGTACTTCAGAATATTTCGCAAAAGCCTTTATTACCGGATCCTCGCGCTCTTCCTGCCAGTTTTTTAACGCGGCAAAAGTGCGTACGCCAATAGCCGCGCAGTAACGAGCCAGCACGCGCACAAACTCCGCGATGTGTTCAGTTTTATCGCCGTCCATCACGATGCCGTCGCGATGTTCGAGCGTCCAGCTCGTTCCCCCAGGTTCCAACACAACGGCGTTGCCACCCAATTCGTAAACGCCTACCTGCATTGAGGCGCGGGTCCGCAGGCTGGGATTGAAGAAGACTAAAGCCACGGACTGGCCTGCCAGACACCTCGATTGATCTGTGCCATCTTTGAAACGCAGGGCAGAATCGATCAGCTCGTCTAACTGCGCGCGGGACCATTCAGACGTTGTCAGAAAGTTTTGCATAATTCGCGTGGCCCTTCGCGGAGTGCAAGTACAACCATTCGATCGCACTGGTTCCGAGTACAACCTGCAGGTTGCTGATTCGTAAGCAGCAGGCTAAAGCCTGTAGTCTGAAATTTAAAGGGCTTTCGCCTTTGTAGAAAACGACCTCGTCAATCCGTATAAACTAATAAGAAGCCAGAACGCTTCCATCAAAAATGCCGACAAATTAAAGCGGAACATCAATGAAACGATAACCATTACCGCACCGGCAGCATTTAGTGACAGGTAGCTGACTGCCGCACTCGACATCTTCTCGAGTTGTAACAGCAGATAGGCAATTACCATCAGCAACACGCCAATATTTCCTACCAGATCAAACCACCTGTAACTCAAGTTCTGCCTCCCTGGTTCCTCGAATGGAGCGGGCCCCTGTAGCCTGCCTCTGCAGAAGACGCCTTTGCGGTTACGGGCGTGTTTCCGAAGCCAAAATCTCTCTTATCGCATCGATGAAAATATCCGCTTCCAGCAGCCGAAGACATAAGGGCGGCAGAAGACGCAGTACGTTCGGAGCGCTGGAAGTTCCCGTGATGATCCTTCGTTTCAACAACGCCTGATGAATCGGAGCGGCTGTGCCTTTAAACTCGAGTCCCAGCAGGAAACCAAGTCCACGTACGGAAGCTACTTCAGGAACTTCTGCCAGGCGTCCCCGCAGATGTGCTTCAACTCTGCGCACATTTTCAAGCAGTCCGTCCTCCTCAATTACCTCGAGAGTCGAGGTTACCGCAGCCATGGCGATCATTCCCCCGCCAAACGTCGTCCCCAGATCATTCTCTTTAATGCGCGAACTAATCTTCTCGGTCACCAGACAAGCGCCGACCGGGATGCCACTGCCGAGTGCTTTGGCAAGCGTAATGATGTCCGGCAAAACTCCCGCTCCGGCTTCGCTGCCTGAGAAAAACCAGTGGCCCGTTCGACCTGCGCCAGTCTGCACTTCGTCGTAGATCAAGACAATCCCTTGTTCATCGCAAAGCTGACGAAGACCTCGATAAAATTGTGGGTCAGCCAGTCGCACTCCGGCCATCGACTGAACCGGCTCAAGGATGACAGCTGCCACCGACTTGTCGGCAAGTGATCGCACGGATTCTAAATCCCCGAATTCAGCTTCAAGATGCCCCGGCACATTTGGTCGGCCGATTTGGCGATACTTACCGAGGAACGTAGCACTGATAGAGTCAGCGGTACGCCCATGAAAACCGCCCGAGAAACTGATGATATTTTCTCGTCCCGTGGACATGCGCGCCATTCGCATGGCGTTCTCGTTTGCTTCGGTTCCGGAGTTACAAAAGAAGACTTTTGTTAAGGTCTGTGGAGCGATCGATACCAGTTTCTGAGCAGCCCGCGCCCGCGTTTCTGAATAGACCAGATTAGAATAGAAGAGCAATTTTTCAGCTTGCTCGCGGATCGCTGCGACTACGCGCGGATGCGAGTGACCAGTGCCCGCGACGGCATGACCTCCATACAGATCCAAATACCGTTCCCCATCGCTCGTGTAGATCCACACGCGCTCACCCCGCGCGGCAGCGACGGGCATCTTTTTGTAGGTAGCAAGCTGATACCGTTCTTCCAGCGCTACCGTTTCTTCCAGCGTGGAGGTATTCAGTTCCATTTATTTCGATCCACCCTCTATAGTTCCGGATCAGGAAGGGGGCATGCCCCCGCTCTTCTTCTTTGGTCTCCTGACCACAAAATAAGACAAATTCGACAGTAGCCTGGTCTCATGCACCGACAGCGGGGGCATGCGTCCTTCCTTGCCTTTGGAGGTGCGCGTCTTGAAATTCGCCCTGAGGTTGAAAAGTCCTTCCATCAGTTCACGGATTAGTACCAACGATCATTAATCCAGTCTTTTCACACAGGCCGAACATCAAATTCATATTCTGAATCGCCTGGCCCGCAGCGCCCTTCACCAAATTATCGATAGCTGAAAACACCACCAACTGCCGCCCACGAACGGCAAATCCCAGGTCGCAAAAGTTGGTTGTTTTTACCCAGTTGATGTCCGGCGACCCCTTGACCAATCTGACAAAAAACGAGTCCCGGTAGAATTCGTTGAAAAGAGTACGAACGGTTTCATCGGTCATGTCGGTCCGGGTTTCTACATAAATTGAAGCAAAGATGCCACGGGAAACGGGCAATGAGTGTGTTATGAAAACCAGTTCGCTGGACCACGCGCCTACACTTTCCAGCTCTTGTTCAATCTCGGGCACATGTTGATGCGTGAAAGGTTTGTAAGCATAGAACGAGTTCATGCGTTGCGGGTGGTGTGTGTTAGCGGCCGGCTTAACGCCCGAACCCGACGAGCCGGTCTTGGCATCTACTACTACGCGACCGCTGACAAGATTGTTGGCCACAAGGGGCGCAAGTCCGAGCAGGCTGGAAGTTGCAAAACAACCTGGATTGGCGATAAGCCGTGCATTCCTGATGGCTTCTCGATTGGTTTCCGTGAGGCCGTAAACGAACTCACTTTGCGATCGCATCGCGGTATGCGTGCGTCCGTAATGCCTTTCGAAAATGTCCTGATCACGAAGACGGAAATCGCCTGACAGATCAATGACCTTCAAACGCGCCGGCAAGCCAGGAATAATATCCATCGCTTGTCCGTGTGGCAGCGCAAAAAATACGCAATCAAGATCTTTTAGTGCCGCTGGGCCCTGGGGCGCGGCACAAAAGACCAGATCCGTCAGCCCGTAAAGATTGCGATGCACTTCACCGACGGACTTGCCGGCCTGCTCGTTTGCTGTGACAAAGAGCAATTCGACGTTCGGGTGAAAGAGTAGAATGCGGAGTAACTCCGACCCTCCATACCCGGAACCGCCGAATATTGCAACCTTGATTTTGTCACCCGCCATTCGCGTTTAACTCTCCTTTAGATCCTGTGTTACAAGACATAATCTAAAACCTGGGGAGGGCCAACCCGGCGGCGCGTTCAATGGAAACCAAACGCAAAATTCCGAACCTTTCGCTTGTGTTCATAATTCTGGCCATCGCCTTCATTGCCATTGGCTTTAACGGGCAGCGAGCCTTCATTTACACAGGCATCGCCTTCCTGGTTATTGGGCTCGTCATCCCGCGTCGTTTGCGGAAGTAAAGGCCGGTTGCAACTAGGCGCTAACTTTTGAGCAGGCCGCTTCCAGTTTTGCTCGAATCAGTTGAAATAGAAGTTTTCCGTCGCGGCGCGCATTCGCAGCCGGTACGCCAAACTCATTTTCTACGTAGTCCTGACCCATCTGGGAATCAGTAACGGAACCAGCTATTAGGTCCACTTCGATTCCACGTCGCCGGAAAAGTTCAATACCGCCCCACGCTCCTACGTAGTCGGAAGCGCAGAATATAATTGCGGCAGTTGCGGCGCGCAGTTCGGCATCGTCGAACACAGATTCAACTGAGTAACCTCCAAGAATACCGTCGCCCAACTCAATCACAACTACATCGGGGGAGCTCTCGTTGAGCTTTCCAATGATTGCCTTTGCAATAGGGGAAAGATCCCCCGCGTCCACTGTTGAAGGCAGACCGCAATCAAGAAAACTGGCCGTGGCGATAGCGCCATGATCTGACATGTTCAACGTGTCGCGCAGGCACGCGACTCCCGAAAGCTTTGCGCCCGCCACCCGCAGCCCAGCGCGTGTCGCCTGCTTAATCAACTCAGTCGCAGCGTACGTTTTGCCACTATTCATACTCGTTCCCGCGATTATGACGAGGGGCGCAGTTTCGCCAAGCGCAGTTCGTGAAGCTAAGGCTGCATCAGCAATGCTCAGCACGCGACCGTCCTCATCACACACGAGACCCAACACCTCAACCTTGATCGCGTCGCCGAGACTCGAATGATGACCGGTGCAACACCCGATAACGCCACCCATGTTTAGCAAGTGCAGTTCGTCGCCAGCGGTTACCCGTGGCGGTATATCACCCACAAAGCCTTTCAATGCGCGCCGGCGACCGAGAACGCCAATGAGCACATCCCCAGGATTGATCTTGGCGAGACGGCCCGAGGGCAACTCGAGCATGTTGTAGGTGGCACTGTCGGTCAGGGCGCGCACCACCACTACGTCACCTGCCAAAGGCGACTGAGTAGAAGGAACCATTGCCACTGTCTTGTTTAGATGAAGCGGAGAAGTAGCTGACCCGATCTTGTCTGCCTCGACAATGTGTATATCGGTTTTCATGTTGTTCCTCCTCTTCCTATCAAGGCCGGCTTACTTGGGATCTTTCCCCGCCCCAGTCTCAGTCGCAACGCGTTGAGTTTGATAAATCCCTCAGCGTCACGCTGGTTGTAAACAGTGTCTGCCTCAAACGTGGCCACTTTTTCATCGTAGAGGGAGAGGGGCGAGCGACGCCCAACAACTATTGCGTTCCCACGAAAGAGTTTAAGTCGGACGTCGCCGGTCACGTCTTGTTGCGTCTCATCAACCATATTGCGGAGCAGCTGAAACTCCGGGGCAAACCAAAATCCGTAATAGACGCTTTCGGCAAATTTCACACTTAAGGAATCACGCAGGTGCATCACCTCACGATCTAGTGTTATCGATTCCAAAGCCCGGTGCGCGTGCTGCAAAATCGTTACCCCCGGAGTTTCATAGACACCTCGCGATTTCATGCCTACGAAACGATTCTCAACCAGATCCACCCGGCCAATTCCGTGATCGCCGCCCAGCTTATTCAGAGTTTCAAGTAATGGCACTGGATCGAGCGGTTTGCCATTAAGCGCCACCGGCTCACCATGTTCAAAAGACACATCGAGATATTCGACATCGGTTTTTGCATTTTCGGGAGATCGCGTAAGTTGGAAAATGTCTTCAGGCGGCTCGGTCCATGGGTCTTCGAGAATGCCACCCTCGTACGAGATGTGCATTAAGTTGCGATCAGTTGAATAGGGTTTTTCGTGCGTAGCTGTAACTGGTATGTCATGTTCTTTTGAATATGCGAGCAGATCGGTGCGCCCCTTGAAATCCCACTCTCGCCACGGAGCGATAACTTTAATGTCGGGTTCGAGAGCGTAATAAGTCAGCTCGAACCGTACCTGATCGTTACCTTTTCCGGTCGCGCCGTGGCCGACAGCATCAGCCCCCTCTTTGCGCGCAATCTCAATTTGTCGCTTTGCGATTACAGGACGGGCAAGAGAAGTTCCCAGAAGATAAACCCCTTCATAGACCGCATTGGCCTTGACGGCTGTCCAGACGTATTTGCGCACAAACTCGTCTCGCAGATCTTCGACGTAAAGTTTTGAACCACCCGTCTTCAAAGCCTTTTCTTCCAATCCGCTCAGCTCGTCGCCTTGGCCTACATCTGCGCAGTAACAGACGACTTCGCAGCCATACGTCTCTTTCAACCAGCGAAGCATGACGGAAGTATCCAGGCCACCTGAATATGCTAAGACGATCTTGTTAATCTTCTCTGGCACTTGCCCTCCCTTATCGGTCAGTGGTCAGTAGTTAGTAGTCAGCGGTCGGACGTCAGTTGTGCAAATCTTTGTATTGAGTACGAACAACCGATAACGAACTACTGACTATCTACGCAAACAATTCCCAGATCTTTTTCATCGCCGCTCGTTGTGCTTTATGATCGGGGACGGCGATGAAAATGGTGTCCTCTCCAGCGATTGTCCCGGCGATTTCAGAAATTGCAGCACCATCTATCTGCACAGCCACGGCCGAAGCCAACCCAGGTTCTGTTTTGGCGATCACCAGATTTTCGCCGCATAAGTCGAGACTTAGCGGACCTCGCGACGCAGCTCCGTTTGTCCTGGGCACCACATAGTGCCCTCGATGCTTTACAATCCCCAGTTCTTCCAGATCTCGTGAGAGGCTGGATTGGGTTGCCGGAACGCCCGCGCGTTCGAGAGAATCCTGTAGCTCCGCCTGCGTACCAAACCGCTTGGCTTGGATCAGGCTTAACAGTTTTTTCTGACGCAAATCTTTTTGCATATAGGCGCGACGATATGCACTTTCTCTGCATATCTTGTGCATAGATGCATAAACTACCAGTTCAGTTGGTTGGTCGTCAACCTTTTACTTGAGGTGAAGCAAACATGGCTGAAGGCAAAACTTTGTGGGGCGGTCGATTTACGAGCCGGGCAGATCCTGCGTTCGCTAAATTTAACAACTCATTCTCATTTGATCGCAGATTGTTTGAGGTTGATGTGCGCGCGAGTATAGCCCACTGCAATGGTCTTGTGGCTGCCGGCGTGCTCAACCAGGAAGAGGGCGGCAAAATCAAAGATGGCCTACGAACAATACTTGAGCGTGGCCTGACCACCCTGGATTACTTCGACGCAATAGAATCCGAAGACGTTCATTCGTTCGTCGAAGAGCGATTGGTGGAGCTGATCGGCGATGCAGGGCGCAAACTACACACTGGCCGCAGCCGCAACGATCAAGTGGCAACAGACCTGCGGCTGTGGTTGAGAGAGGCTACCGATCATCTGTTAACGCAGATACGCTTAACTCAGGAAGCTCTCCTGGATTTGGCTGAGAACAAACCGGAAGCAGTCCTTCCCGGTTACACTCATCTACAACATGCGCAACCTATCCTTTTTCCCCACTGGTGTCTTGCATACTTTGAAATGTTTGCTCGGGACCGCGAACGATTAAAGGAATCACGAAAGCGAGTCAACGTGTGCCCGCTTGGTGCCGCGGCACTCGCGGGCGCGTCGTATCCCGTTAACCGCGAGGCAGTAGCGCGCGAGTTGGGTTTCGAGACTGTCACGCGCAACAGCGTCGATGCGGTGAGCGACCGCGATTTCTGTATTGAATTCACCGGCGTGTGTGCCTTGATAATGGTTCATTTATCGCGATTCGCAGAGGAGGTGATTCTTTACTCGACATCAGAATTTGGTTTTTTTGAACTCTCCGATGTGGTGGCGACAGGGTCGAGCCTGATGCCACAAAAGAAAAATCCGGACTCGATGGAGCTTGTTCGAGGCAAGGCCGGCCGTGTTTTCGGGCACGTTATATCGTTGCTAACGATGCTCAAAGGTTTACCGCTCGCTTACAACAAAGACATGCAGGAGGACAAAGAGGCGACGTTCGACGTTTTTGATACTACAGTCTCTTCTCTGGAAGTTGCGATTCTGGTTTTGCGAAATATGGAGCTCAATGAACGGCGAATGCGAGACGCGGCCTCCTCCGGACTCATGAACGCCACTGAACTTGCTGATTATCTTGTTCGCCGCGGCACCCCTTTTCGTGAAGCGCACGAAATTGTCGGAAGAATTGTGATCAAGGCCGTTGAGAAAGGCGTTGAATTACCCGCGCTGCCGGTAGAGGAGTTGCGCTCTTTCTCAGACAAGATCGAAGGCGATGTATTTGATTCGCTGACGCTGGAGAGAACACTTTCTACGAAATTTCAAGTTGGAGGCACGGCGCCACAGCGCGTTGCCGAAGCGCTGCGGGCAGCGCGCTTAGGGTTAATTTCCTGATTCTACCTGCGGCGGCGTGTAGACGGTGAAGGAGTTTTCTTCGGAGTGGGTTGCGGTGCGACTCCCGGTTGGATCGTTTCCTGGTAGATATATTTTCCGTCGAGAAGTTTCAGGATTACTGCCGGCTTAACTGCGTTTCGTTGGTGGTCCATACTGATTATTCCGGTAACACCCACAAAGTTCTGAGTTTGGGCCAGGGCATTTCTCAATTCAGATCCGCGGGTGCCCGACTTTTTGATTGCTTCTGCGAGAAATCGCAGGGCGTCGTATGCAAGGGCCGCATGCGCGTCAGGAGTGAGATTTCCATAACGCTGCTTGTAGTCATGCACAAACTTCTGAATGTTTTCTGAGGGGTCATCTGCCGAATAATGGTTGGAGATGTACGAACCATTTACTGCGTCTCCAGCAAGTTCCCATAGCTCAGGAGCGTCCCAACCGTCAGCGCCGAGTAATGGAATAGTCAAACCCAACTGGCGGGCTTGCTTCGCGATCGGTGCAACGTCGCCGTAGTAACCGGGAATATAAATTACGTCCGGTCCCGCGGCTTTAATGGCGCTTAGTTGGCCCCGGTAATCGGTGTCGCCTTGTGAGTAAGACTCCTTTACCACAGTGTGGCCATCAAGTTTCGCGAAACTAAACTCAAAAAACTCGGTCAAGCCGCGGCTGTAGGGCGAGTTGAAATCGAGCATGATGGCCGCGCTCTTCGCTTTTAGAGTATTGGCTGCAAATTTTGCCATTACCTCGCCCTGGAATGCATCGATAAAGCACGCGCGAAATATGTAGTCACCAGCCTGCGTAACAGCCGGGTTTGTCGAGGAGGGTGAGATAAGCGGCACCCGGGCCGATTGGGCTTTAGGGGCTACGGCCAAACTATTTCCCGAGGCGCCGGCGCCGATGAGGGCCACCACGTTATCGTTCTCAATTAATCGGCCCGCTACGTGCGCCGAAACTTCAGGACTCCCGTGATCGTCCGCAAGGACGATATCGATGTTACGACCGTTGATTCCACCTACCTGATTGATCTCGTCTGCAGCCATCAGAACGCCATTCATCGCTGATTGGCCATAGTTGAAGGTTGGCCCGGAACGGTCACCAAAAAATCCTATCTTGATTGTCGAATGATCTTCCGCATTCTGATTTTGCCGTTCACACGAGAGTGTGAGGCAAAGCAATGCCAGCACTGAGAGAACCGTAACAGCGCTTTGTATTGTTTTACGATGATTCAACTTAACAACCGGACGGTTGAAAATTCCTGAATTACTCACCAAGGTAGGCTTCTTTTATTCTGGGATCGGTGGCGAGTTGCTTAGACGAACCTTCCATTACGATTCTGCCGGTCTCGAGTACATAGGCGCGATCAGAATGGCCCAGGGCTGCGTGCGCATTCTGTTCAACAAGAAGAATTGTGGTGCCTTTTCCTCTGATCTCATCGATAGCTTCGAAAATGGTATGAACGACGAGCGGCGCCAGACCCAGCGATGGCTCATCGAGCAGCAGCAAACGCGGCTCTGACATGAGCGCCCGTCCAATGGCGAGCATTTGCTGCTCGCCGCCGGAGAGCGTGCCCGCCTTCTGCGACTCCCTCTCCTTCAAGCGCGGGAACATTTGAAACGCCCGTTCCATATCGGTTGCGATCTTTCGTTTGTCTTTGTTGAGATAGGCCCCCATCTGCAAGTTTTCGCGAACCGACAGATTGGCGAAAACGCCGCGACCTTCGGGGGCCATCGATATTCCCTTAGCAACAAGTTTATGAGTAGGCCGGCCCCCGATATCCTCACCTTCAAAACTTATTGTCCCATCGCGCGGTTGAAGCAAGCCGGTGATTGTCCGAAGCGTTGTGGTCTTGCCGGCGCCGTTTGCACCAATCAAGGTCACGACTTCGCCTTTCTCAACGTGCATTGAGATCCCGGTGAGCGCTTCAATGGCGCCGTAATTAACTGAGACGTTTTCTAAATTCAACATAACTGCAGTTGGGCTTGCGTTTTGCTCCTTGGTCTTTTTGAACTTAGTTTTTTGAACTTTGTACCTGGCCTGCCTGCCGCGACATCAAAAACGGATGTCAGAATCTAAACTCCGGCGCGAAGCTCAAAGAACAAAGCTCAAAGTACAAAGTTCTAATCTCCAAGATACGCTTCAATTACCTTAGGATCATTCCGGATCTCTTCGGGCAGTCCAAGGGCGATGGACTTTCCGTAGTCAAGAACCTGGATTCGCTCGCAAACGCCCATAACCACTTTCATGTTGTGTTCAACGAGCAGGATGGTGAGTCCAAAACGGTCTCGAATTTGTTTGATCAAGTGCATCAAATCTTCCTGTTCGGAAGGGTTCATTCCGGCCGCAGGCTCATCCAGAAGCAAAAGCTTCGGTCGGGTCGCAAGAGCGCGTACAATCTCGAGCCGGCGCTGCTTGCCATAGGGCAAACTCGTGCCGCCTTCATCTCTAAACTTGTCCAGCTCGAATATCGCCAGTAACTCCATGCAAAACTCGAGTGACTCGTTTTCGCAGCGCCGAAAGCGTGGCGTACGCAGCACAGCGTCAAGCAATGTCTGATCTGTGTGTACGTGGCAACCCGTCAGCACGTTGTCGAGCACGCTCATGCTTGGGAACAGCCGGATGTTCTGAAAGGTGCGTGACACACCGTGGGCCGCAATCTCATAGGGCCGCTTGCCGTCGATGCGTGTGCCGTCGAAATAAATTTCACCGGAGGTGGGCTCGTAAACGCCGGTCAGTAAGTTAAAGATGGTGGTCTTGCCCGCGCCGTTTGGTCCAATTAGGCCGTAGATTTCACCCGGACGCACCGCCATGTCGATCTCGCTGACAGCTACCAGGCCGCCGAAGCGGATCGTGGCCTTGACAGTCTTAAGACAAACTCCGTTTTGTGACGCAGCCGAACCCTTGCGCTCCGTTGTGGTAGTGCTGGAACTCACTCCTTATCTCCCTTTCTTAACGATGTCTCATTCTGATGCTCACCGAGAGTGGCTTTATCGACCGATTTCCTATCGCGCGTGTCTTCGGCAGTTATCTCCTCAGCTTCTGTTCGTGACTTAGTGCGTTTGCGCGCGCGCCATCCTTTGAAGGCTGCGGTCGTTCCGAGCAGACCCTGCGGACGAGTGATCATCAGAATAATCAGTAGCAACGAATAAATGACCATGCGGTATTCCGCAAACCCGCGTAACGCTTCCGGCAAGACCGTCAGCAGAATTGCTCCCAGCACGGATCCTACGATTGAGCCGAGCCCTCCCAGGATGATCATAATCAATATTTCGAACGACTTAATAAACTCGAACGACTTGGGATTGAGGTAACCATCGAAGTGGGCCAGTAACACGCCTCCCGCACCCGCCATCGCCGAAGAGATTACGAAGGCCATCACCTTGTAGCGTGTGGTGTTGACGCCCATCGCTTCGGCCGCGAGCTCGTCTTCGCGAATGGAGATCACAGCACGTCCGAAGGCTGAGTTTACGATGTTGTAAACAATGACAATCGTCAACATGGCTATTAGGAAAATCCAGAAGAAGCTTTTGACGATGGGAATACCAGAATATCCACGCGCGCCGCCGATGGCCTCGATGTTGTTTAAGAAGACGACGATGATCTGGCCAAAGCCGAGGGTCACAATTGCGAGGTAGTCACCCTTGAGACGCAACGAGGGCACGCCAACAACGAGGCCTGCCAGGCCGGCAGCTGCAGCTCCGATCAGCGTAGCCACAGCCAGCGCTATGGCCCAACCCAGTTTCCCGTTGCCCAGGGCAGCGGCGAGATTTGCCCCGTAGTTCACCGAGAAGTAGGCAGAGGAATAAGCACCCACAGCCATGAAACCCGCATGTCCGATAGAAAACTGTCCGGTGAAGCCGTTGATTAAATTTAGCGAAACGGCCAGCGTGATCGCTATGCCGGAGAGCATGATGATGCGGGCGAAGTAAGGGCTGATCATGCGCCCCTGGAACACGATGTGCAGCGCGTAGAGCACGGCGAGCACAATCAGGATGATGATCAGGTTACGCAGGTAGCGCGGCATAGGAATCAAGGAGTCAGAGGTCAGAAATCAGAAGTCAGAAATCAGAAGTTAAGACGAACCGTTTTTAATTCTGACATCTAACTTCTGACCTCTGACTTCTGTTCTCCGTCGTCAGACTTTTTCCTGCGCGACCGAACCGAGCAGGCCAGAGGGTCGGAAAAGGAGTATCAGGATCAATATGGCAAACGCGACCGCATCCTTGTAAGTAGGCGACAGGTATCCGACGACCATCGTTTCAGTAATACCTATGAGCAACCCGCCCAGCATGGCGCCGGGAATGTTACCGATACCGCCCAGCACAGCCGCAACAAACGCTTTCAATCCCACCAGTATCCCCATCAACGGGTCAATGCGCGGGATGCGGATGGCCACCAGCACTCCGGCGGCGGCGGCCAGCGCCGAGCCGAGGGCGAAGGTAAACATGATGATGCGATCGGTGTTGATACCCATCAGCTTGGCCGATTGCAGATTAAAAGAGACCGCGCGCATGGCGCGTCCGGTCTTAGTGCGATAAACGATTAGCTGCAGTGCAATCATCAATGCCAGCGAAATTATCAGCACCACGATGTCAGCGGTGTTTATGCTCGCACCGCCGAATATATCGATGTTCCGCTTGCGGAATAGCTCCGGGAAGAATTTTGGATCGGCGCCAAACACAACCTGACCTCCATTTTCTAGTAACAACGAAACGCCAATGGCTGTGATGAGCGCGGTAAGACGGGAGTACTTGCGGACGGGTCGATAGGCGAAGCGTTCAATGATAACTCCCAATGCGGCGCAGATCGCCATTGCCAGTAGCATCACCACCAAAGCTGTGACGAGGGATGGCTCCATCGCACCACTCCCCAGTAAACCGCGCGCAATGAACCCGTCTGCGCTGGCGCCAATAGCTTGTGCACCACGCGCGCCCAACCCATTCGCCAGATAGTAGCCCATGAACGCGCCCACCATGTACACGTCCCCGTGCGCGAAGTTAATCAGCTTCAGCACGCCGTAAACCATCGTGTAACCCAGGGCGATAAGAGAATAGATGGCGCCCAGCGAGACGCCGTTTATTAACTGCTGCAGGAACGTACTCATACTTGTGAGTCGCGATCGCAAACGTTGGTCAGAATACTACTAATGAGATAGCAAACTTACGGTGTGGCGCTAGCTGCCGGTGTTGCCGGAGAGGCTGCTGCGGCTGGCGAACGAGTTGCCGTGCTTGCCGGCGAACCTGTTGCCGCGCGCGCCGGAGAAGCTGTCGTAGCCGGCGAAGCTCCGGTCGCAGGCGACGCGGTTGTCGCAGGCCCAGCCGCTCCTTCAACCTG
>JBHENH010000016.1:35653-35991 GCA_046262135.1 Pyrinomonadaceae bacterium | reverse complement strand
CGGCTACCCGCTTCAATCGAAAGTTTTCCAGATACGTCTTAGTAGTTGTTTTTCTCGGAGTAGGGATCCTCTCCCCCCGCACAACGTTAGGTCAATCGGGCATTGCCCGACCACAAACAACTGCCAACCCGACGATCGCAGGCCAGTCAACAGTTAAAGGCCGAGTAGTTTACAAAAACAACGCACAACCTCTAAAAGGGATTAACGTTCGCATATTCAGTGCGAGTAGCGGCGGATCTAACGGCCCCGACAAAGGAATTGTCGCGTTCACGAACAATCGGGGCGAGTTTCTAGTCGATAATCTCGCTGCAGGAAAGTATTACGTCACAGTCGAGGGG
>JBHENH010000016.1:0-35460 GCA_046262135.1 Pyrinomonadaceae bacterium | reverse complement strand
CACTTACCATCCCGCAGCGATCAATTTGCGCGACGCGATTGTAGTGCGCGTTGACCCGGGCCGGGACACTGGACAGGTTAATGTCACGCTCGTTGAGCGAAACTCCTATGCCGTTTCGGGAGGGGTTGTGCGGCAGCAAGACGGGTCGCCTTGGGTGGGCGCCACGGTCCTGCTGCGCAACAAGGATTCGGAATTCAGCGGATCCCTCATTCCAGGCATGGGCCAGAGAACAACCCGGACGGATGGAGACGGCCAGTGGTCCTTCAGTAATGTCACGGAAGGCACGTACGTGTTAACGGCGCTCGCTCCAACTACAAGACCGAGTAGGCTCCCTGGCGCAGATGTAGCCGATCGCGAGCAGTCATTCCGTGAATCGCGACAGAGATTTCTGGTCGCTCAGCAGGATATCGTCGTTGCCGGCGCCGATCTGGCGGGCATCTCGGTGCCAATCGCCGGTCCAGGATCAGTAACGGGCGTTGTAAAGGATGAAACCGGAGCGGTGCTGCCATCAGATCTCGTCATTTTTGTCGAACTGGTAGGCGGCGGCAGCCGCCCGGGGCCACCGTTGCCTGTTCGTGTGCGACCGGATGGCTCTTTCAGTTTCAATGGTATTCAGGGTGGTGATATGTATCTTTCCTTCGCGCTGCCGCCGGATTCCAAGTACGCGGTAGTATCAGTATCGGCGGACGGGGTAGACCTGACACGAGTGCCTCTCAGGGTCGTTGAAGGAGCCGAAGCGGGCCCAGTCCAGGTAGTAATCACGTCTGGTTTGGGTCGGTTAACAGGTCGAGTGGTTTCTGACCAGCCCGGACAGGGATTAAGCGGTCTTGTAGTCTTGCTGGCACCGGTTGAACCGGAGGCAAGACGGTTTCGCACGGCGATTCTAAGCACACGAACCTCACCAGATGGCACGTTTGCCGTGAGTGGAGCACCTGGCGAGTACTTCGTTCTAGTCCGCCGTCGCGAAGAATTACCACCCATTATTACTGACGAGTACTTTCGAAGTGCGGCCGTAAACGCACCGCGCGTCGTGCTGGCGACCAACGAGCAGCAACGCCTTGACTTGCGCCTCCCTTAAATAGCGGTGCGTGGTTAGCAAACTAACTTCACATTTCTATTGCACCTACGCGATAGGCTAACTAGAATGGGCTACGCGACCTTTCCGGCGCGTTCTGGGGTTGTGTCCCTCCTCAATCAACTAAGAAGCGCTTTTGCCGCGCCAGAAGTGTCACCTAAAAACAATGGCGGAATTCACCCGAGCCATCGTGTCCCGCTTCCGGCAATACGTCGGGGAGCGCCGCCGTGCCAAGCGGTATACGGTACGCCTCTCGTTTAGTATTTCAGTTCCGGATCGCGCAAAGAGTTCCAATGGCTCTCGACGTACGAGAGTTATGGAGGGCCACACATTAGATATTAGCGCGAGCGGCTTGGCCCTTATCGTGCCGGCGATCACTCTCGGTGAGCACCATTTAGTAGGTGAGAATCGTAGCTTGAATGTCAGGCTTGAATTGCCTGCCGACTCGCTCCAACTAAAGGTGTCTCCCGTGCGCTATGAAAGCCTGGACGAGCACGAAACTGAAACTGGATATTTAATCGGAGCAAGGATACTCGAGATGACCGATGAGGATCGCGAACGGTTCATGCGCTACGTTGCCAGCCTTGCCGACCAAAAGTCATAATCCGCCCGTCGCATTTCTATCTAAACCTCAGCTCGCCAAAAGCTTCAGGCACGTGAAAGTTTGGTTCTTTAGTATAAGTAGGTTGCCACGCCAGGTAACGCTCATTCCCTCTCCCCACACATCGAAATAAGTTGCACCGCCAGCGGTCACCGGCTTCTGGTTTTGCAATGGAATGGCTCCAGGGTATAACGACGCCGATCACCAGTTGGTTATCGGCGACGCGAGTGTCGACAGTCACTCCTGACTGAAATTTGAAATCAGTTACGCGTCCGGTTGGGGTAAGTTCAATCGCAAGATCAACCCACTCGCCCGTTGGGGCCGCTTCAAACTCAAAGTAACGGTTGGGCTGCTGAGGATCCGGTGCGAGGAAAATCTCGCATACGTCTCTATGCCACAAGCCAATCGTCTTCTGCTGAACTTGAGGATCGCTGCTGACCAGGAGCGGTCCGGTTTGGTTACAAACAAAGCGGATGGCAAGCCATTCTTCTGACCATAGCATGCGTCCTTCTGCGTGCCTGGATGGTGGTGCGGGATCCCCCGACCAGTAACGATTGATCGAAATGGGATTGGTCCTGGCCCATTCCGAATGCGCCAGGATGTATTCACCCTCGCCAATAGCCGCGTAGCGTGCCTCGATTACGGCGTTTTCATCCATTAGAGAAAGTCGGCCGTCTGTAGCTGTTAAGTGTCCATCGTTTCGAGCACGGTGACAGCCTCAGGTTATTTGAACGTTGCAAAGCAGGCGTCCAACAATTTTTCGGGATTGTCGTTCTGAAAGACGCGGGCGCCCGCCTCCTTCGTAAACTTTTCAAGAAGATAGTCAGCTTCGTCAGCCACTCCACCGGTCCCCGTCAAACAGCCGATCACCTTTCCCTCATCATGAGCTATCGTGAATTCGTTGAGCGTGCCCATTGAACCCGCGATGAACAGTACAATGTCACAAGATCTCACCAATACAACATTGCGTCCCTTCAAACCGAAACCGGTATAAATGATCAGATCGCACGCATCCAGAGGTAATTTATATTTTGTTACGTGCTCACTGCTGTCGCTAGCCGGGGAAATACCGATATGGAAAGCCCCCGACTCGTGTGCACTCTTGCCGACAACGTAAACGATTCCAGTTGTAGCTCCGGACAGAAGAAACGCTTGTCTTGCGGCGATAGCCTTAGCCAAGGCCGTAGCTTTTTGCACCAGCGTCCCTTTACGATCAACGGGCACAGCATCCGCTGCTGAACCCATTATTCCAATTTTAGTTTTCATCCAATCTTGACGTCTGCGCTACGAGTCTGTTAGTACGAAAGATATCGACAGAAGTGCAACACGAGATATGACTAACCTGACACAGCCGCCGAATCTATTGTATTTCCCGAACCCATATTTGGGGTTTCGTCAACGGGCTGTTCCTTGTCGTTATCCTTGTCCCACCGTCCTTGAGTCACAAACCACGCAACTCCCGGCAGCAAAAAGAACGCGCCAATTGCGATCGCGACAACTCGCGGGGAGAGTCTAAAGCGATCAAGCAATTCACCGGTGGCATAATTTGAAACGGCCATCGTGAGTGTCAGCAAAGCAAGTTCGGCGGCAAAAACACGCCCACGAAAATCGTCTTCGACTCCACGTTGAAGCAGCACTGTCGAGAAGACCCAGAGAATGCTTCCGCCCATGTGTGCCATTCCTAAAGCAATAAGTGCGACCGCAAAGCTGATAGTTGTACCGAAAACTATATAGAAGACACCACCGATCAGAAATGCGATGCCAATCGATATCTGCATCCGTTTCTTGCCCTCTCCGGCAATACGGCGAGCCACGATTGGCCCGATCGCTGTGCCGATACCGCGAGCGGCGAACAGGACCCCGATACCAGTTGCAGCACTCTTTCCAACAGGGAAGACTTTTTCGCCGAACACAGCCAACAACGTCAGAATACCGCCACCCAAACCCCATGCGGGCTTCACCAGCAGCAAAGCAAAAACGCGCGGACGCTGCTTTACGTATCGCGCCCCCTCAACCGTTTCCGTGATACCCAGAGCTCGCGATACCGTGAGTTTGGCCTTTTCCCGCTGTGCGCGTTTTGGAAAGCGCACGCTTGCGATGAGGGCAGCTGACAAAACATATGTAAGGGCGTCAAGGATAAAGGAAACATCGGTACCCAACCATCCGGTTACTACCCCGCCGAGAGCCGCGCCGAGCGTCAGCATCACGGACCAGGTCACGGAGGATATGGCATTGGCTGCTACAAGTTCCCGATCCGAAACGATGGACGGAATAACAGCGGTTTTGGCAGGTTCGAAAAACGTCGAGAAGGCCAGCTGCAGTACTGTCAGGACGTAAAGAAGCCATAACTGATCGGCGCGCCTAACAAACAGGAAACCTAAAACCACCAGAGCTCGCAGCAGATCGGAAACGATCATGATTGATCGGCGACTGAACCGATCTGCTACCACCCCGGCGAGCGAGCCGAATACAAAACTGGGCAGAAACCGCGCGACCAACAAAAGCCCGATTGCCCGTCCCGAACCCGTCAAGTTAAGAACGATCGTATAGAGGGCGATGGTGTCAAACCAATCGCCCAACTGGCTGACCACCTGCCCCAGCCACAGTTGGCGAAAACCACGATTACCGCGTAGTAGCTCGATATAACCGACTGGCCGCGTAATCTCTAAGCGCTTCACACCTGGATTCACCACCTTGAGACCCTATTAACCAATGTCACCTGTAAAGACTTGTCACCAGATAACAAACCGAGATGTGAGCGGAATTCTCTTTCGCCATTTCGCTCGAAGTAATGGTCAAAAGACGAAGGGTGCGCCGACGTTTCAACCTTTGTCAACTGGTTAATGCTGCAGTTTGACTGAACTTTTCAACTTGACCTATCAAAATGATTGCGTCGCATCGCGCTTGATCGTCGACGGCGAACAATCCTCAAAAACCTCAATACACCGTTGCTCGGACCGGACACCGAATCAATCATCAATCCGGCACAACAATTGACAAAGGATTATCGCGGCTCAGAGGCGTAAAAGCTTCACGGGCTCTCCGCACGGAGTCCGGGCCGCTAATTTCTGAAATGGGGAAGTTGCAGGGTGCAACGTTACCGACTGCCACTCCATTTCCAAGGCTCTCACCCAGCAAGGCGAGCCCAACTCGCCCCCTTGCCCCCAACAATGGTCGGAAGTCAGGTTGAATTGCTCCCAGCCTGGCTTCCGTTCCACAAAAACCGCTTGATGGATGTTGGTAGGGAGGATGATGAGAGTCACCGAGACTTCAAGAATCTATAGCTCAGTCGAGGAGCAACTATGAGCCTGCTCGACCTGGCTAACAAAAGCCTCCATTCAACCGGCTATCGAATATTGATTGTTGCCAGCGTTGCGTTCATCGCCGCCTGGGATATTCATCAGACGTTCTCGCTTGCCCTGCTAATCATCACACTGTTTGCCGCATCGCAACTTGTCTATGTCGCGTGGAGGCGATTAAGCGTCAAAACCCGCGAGGCGGAGGAACTTAACCAGTTACACTTTGCGACGGCAGAGGCACTCGCAACTGCGATCGACGCGAAGGATCAAACAACGCACTGCCATGTTCGCAGGGTCCAGATCTATTGCGCAGGCCTGGGGGAAGTCATTGGACTTTCCAAACTTGAAATTGGTGCGCTGAAAGCGGGCGCCCTCCTCCATGACGTTGGCAAATTGGCGGTACCGGCCCACATCATTAACAAGCCCGGTAGGTTGACGACGGCCGAGTTTGAAAAAATGAAGATCCATACCGTCGTGGGAGCACAAATTCTCAGCCGCATTGACTTTCCTTATCCTGTAACGCCAATAGTACGCCATCATCACGAGCAATGGGACGGGCTGGGTTATCCGGATGGCCTCAAGGCTGACCAAATCCCGATTACGGCCCGAGTCCTTTCTGTTGTCGATTGCTTCGATTCATTAAGAGAGGATCGCCCCTTCCGACCGGGAATGACTCGCGACGAGGCTATAGCATTTCTGTTGCGTGGTTCGGGAACACATTTCGATCCAACGCTGGTGCAGCTATTCATAGAACGTTTGCCCAGGTTCGAAGCGGAGATAGCCGCAGGTGGGCTGACACAACAATTAACAGCTGACAGCGCTCGGAGGCCGGTTGCTTTGAATGAAATTGACATGGTGCAGACACGCGAGCGCGGTTGTTACATGGCCTACGACCAAATCAAAAGCGCACACCAGGAAGTTTATGCGCTTTATGAGATAGCGCGGACGTTCGGATCATCTCTGGACGTTCGAAACACAGTCGAGGTGCTGGTCGACAAAGTGGGACACGTGGTCTCGTTTGATACCTGCGTCGTTTATCTTTACGACGAATTAAAAGGGTACGCGACTTCGGCGCACGTAGCCGGAAGAAATGCCGAGATTTTGGCCACCAGATGTATCGCGCCGGGAGAAGGAGTGACGGGATTCGCACTCGCGAATCGCAGTCCCATTAATCAACTGCATCCGAGCCTGGACTTTACCGGATTGGAACTTGAACGCGAATATCGCTCGATGGCCTCTTTACCTTTGTGTAAGGATGACGTCTTGCTCGGTGCGCTTTCAGTTTATTCCACGGAACTCGAGCAATATACCGATGACCACATGCGTTTGCTGGAAACAGTTACGAGATTGGCCTCTGACGCGTTGGCTAATGCAAGACATCACGCCGAAGCTGAATCAAATGCGCTCACAGATGCGCTCACTGGTTTGCCAAACGCGCGCTATCTAACTCTGCGATTCGATGAAGAAGCTTCACGAGCACGACGAACCAGCCGGTCGTTCCAGGTGGTAATGCTTGATCTCGACGATTTTAAAATAGTCAACGACACCTTCGGACACAAAATCGGCGATAAGATGTTGCGCGAGATGGGCAGGATCATTCAGACACAACTACGTGAGTACGACTTTCTGGCGCGTTATGCCGGCGATGAGTTTGTCGCCATTGTTCAGGAACTGATAGGAACGCAGGTAGAAGACCTGCGCACTCGCATTGAAACAGCAGTCGCTGAGTTTTCGCTTCATGTTCGCGGCAGCGGGACTGCGCGCGTAGGAATCAGTATTGGCACGGCAACTTATGGCATAGATGGCGAGACGTTGGACCAACTGTTAGTCGCTGCTGATCAAGCGATGTATAGTGCCAAGTCACGTCATAAGCTCGAGAAGCTTTCACGTCAACACGCTCCTGCTGCAACAGTTGAGCTGAAGAGTGAAAACCATTCGGCACTCGACAACGACAACCTCGCTTCAGTTTCAATCAATTAGTTACATTTATCAGCGCCGCTCGGTGTACTCGTCGTGCGCCTGCAATCTTGACATTCGTGTCATGCATCGCTTTCAATCGCTAAAGGAGATGCGTGATGTGTTCCCACGTCTGGGAGCCCACGCTGATACCAGCTTTCAGAATTTCCTTTCCGGCCCGGTTTGTCCCTGGATTGAAGCATGCCTCTTGCGACGACTCCCAAAACAAGTGCAATAGTTCTCATCGTCGACAACGACAGCACGTCTCGAGAACAGTTAAGCAATAATTTTGAAGGCGCGGGCTACAAAGCTCTCCACGCGGAAGACGCGTCATCGGCTTTGCGGCTGTTGCAAAATCAGCCTTGCGACCTTGTGTTACTTGATGTGGAAATGCCTAAGGTCGATGGACTGACTCTCTGTCGAGTTCTGCGTGCACAACCCTCGACAAGCAAATTGCCGATAATTGCCCTTTCAAACAATGAATTGGAGAACCGGCGGAGCGAAGCTTTCACCGCAGGCGCGGACGATTACATATCGAAACGCTCGACGCCGGGCGAAATCATTTCCAGGTCCGCCGCTCACCTCAGAGCGGCCCAGCGCGAATGGGCGCTAATTGGAAGCAATCGAGAACTTCGATTTTTAGCAGACCTCGGCCGCGGACTACTCCGGGCACTGGAACCCGAGCAGCTCGTGCGGCGTGTTGCGGGAGCCACTTACGAAGGCACCGGAGCAGCACTGTGCGCGGCGTTCTTCAATCCGAATTCACACACCAACGTTGTCTGCATATTTGATCGCGAAGGTAGTGCGGAGGATGCTTCGCTTCTGCAAACGGATCGGTTGAAGGATTGGCTATCAGCGACAGATACGGGTTCCATACTCATTAGCGAAAAGAACGACTTTTTTTTGCGAGACGAAAGTCATACCGTCGAGTACGCGGCACCGCTCAGGTTTGGCGGCCAAACTAACGGCGCGTTAATTGTCGCATTTGATCTGCGCGAGGATTGCGATGAAACCGTATGCCGACTCGTTGATGCGGCCGCACAACAAGCCGCTCTAGCTGCTCACATCTCCACTCTTTACCAGGCTGCGCGCGAGGTCTCGGCGAACCTGGCCATTGAGGTAGATCGTCGGACTGAGGAGGTAGAAAACCAGGGACGTTTTATCGAGGCCGTTATCGACAGTCTTCCGTTGTCGCTGTATGCGATTGATCGCAACTACAAAATCGTGGCCTGGAATCGCAACCGTGAGTTGGGAGAGCTTGGCATTCCGCGGGGGGCGGTGCTGGGTAAAAACATTTTCAGCGTCTTGACTCGTCAAAAACGCGAACTACTCGAAGGGGAGTTCGCACGTGTTTTCGAAAGCGGCAAGATCGAACGCATTGAACACCAGACGACGCTTGCGAACGGTGAGATGAAGCATTGGCTCATCAGCAAGATTCCGATGTGGATTGATCGCAGTGGTGCGGTGTCTCACGTAATAACTGTCGGCGAGGACATAACTCACCACATCGAAGCAAACCGCGCAGTGGCTCGCGCGGAAAAGCTTGCCGCCATTGGCCGTCTGGCAGCCGGTGTGGTTCACGAAATCAACAATCCTTTGGCTACGATTTCTGCGTGCGCCGAGGCCCTTGAATCACGAGCCCGAAACGATGAGTTCAGAGACTCAAACGCTCTTAACGATCTTCGCGAATATTTAGGACTCATCAGCAGTGAGGCCTTCCGCTGCAAGACAATTACAAATGGCTTGCTGGACTTTAGTCGGGCACGAGCCACTCCCCACGCTCCGATTAATCTCGGGGATATTATCTCGTCTGCGGCCCGGCTGTTATCGCATCAGCAACGAGGCGAGGGAATAGATTTCCAAATCGAAACCCCTGAGGATCTGCCTCTCGTTTCCGGGGAGGCCGGTCAGCTCCAGCAAGCGATAATCGCGCTTGCTACAAATGCGGTTGACGCTATGCCGACGGGAGGCATCCTGAAAATAGCCAGCCGCGGGAATGGAAAAAATGTGATTGTGGAAGTCACCGACACGGGTGTAGGTATTCCGGCGGAAAATATCCCGAAGATCTTCGAACCGTTTTTCACCACCAAAGAAGTGGGCAAGGGAACGGGTCTTGGTCTTGCAGTTTGTTATGGTATCTTAACGGAACACGGCGGGAGCCTCGAGGTGCAGTCCACCGTTGGCGTTGGCACTACATTCACAATTTCACTCCCGGCAATAAACGAACACGGAGAATCGCAGGGTTGAGCGAGCAAAAATCAGCACGAATTTTAATTGCCGAAGACGAAGCAAATCTTCGTATGGTGTTGCAAAAGGAGCTGGAGCGGCTGGGGTATCGCGTTCAAGTCGCACCCGATGGCGAAGCTGCATTGCGGAAACTCGAGGAGAGTAATGTAGACGTCTTGCTTTGCGACATTAACATGCCGCGAATTGACGGCATGGAGGTATTGCGGCGCGTTCATGAACGGCCAAATCCGCCTGAAGTGATTATGCTGACAGGACAAGCAACCGTGGAGACGGCTGTCGAGGCCATGAAGCTTGGCGCGTACGATTACCTCACAAAGCCCTACAGAATTACCGAACTCGATGTCCGCGTGAAACAGGCCGCTGAGAAGCGCCGCCTGCGGGTAGACAACCTTCGGTTGCGTGAACAACTCGCGCGGCAGTCCGGGCTACCTGAGATCGTCTCGGTTTCAGAAGCAATGAAAGAGGCGGTCAGGTTAGTAGAACGTGTCGCACCCTCTGAGGCCTCAGTCTTAATAACCGGCGAGTCGGGTACGGGGAAAGAGTTGATCGCGCATGCCATTCATCGTTTATCAAATCGCGCCGACGGCTCGTTTATAGACATCAACTGCGCCGCCTTCCAGGAATCATTGCTGGAGTCGGAACTCTTTGGCTACGAAGCGGGCGCTTTTTCGGGAGCAAAGGGACGTAAGCTGGGGCTGATCGAACTTGCCGACGGCGGCACACTTTTTCTCGACGAGGTCACGGAGTTGCCAGCGCAGCTTCAAGCGAAACTTTTGCGGGCCATCGAAACCCGGACGTTCTTTCGGGTGGGGGGCGTGCGCAAGGTTGAGGTCAACGTGCGCATCGTCGCAGCCACAAATCGCAATCTGGATTCAGTTGTAGCCGACGGATCTTTTCGTTCTGATCTGCTGTACCGCGTCAATGGTTTTCAGATTGATCTCGCGCCTTTGCGCGAGAGGCCTGATGACATTGAACCGCTGGCCCGTCATCTGCTGAGTGACGTCGGAGGAACCACGCCCCCGGAACTCGATCCGCAGGCTCTGGAGTCACTGCGATCCTACAGTTGGCCCGGCAACGTACGTCAACTCAAAAATTGTCTCGAGCGTGCAGTAATACTCGCCAACAACGGGCGCATTACTGTTGCCGAACTGCCGCCGGAAGTTGTGCGGCCATCGGTGGCTCCACCTTTTTCTACCGTGGCTTCGCAACCGGGCTCACCGGCAGAATTCACGCCTACCGTGACGTCTTCTCCAACTTCGCTGCGTGACGTCGAACGCCAACAAATTTTGGCCGCACTCGAACAGACAGGCTGGCATCGAGGAAAAACCGCCGAGATTCTCGGCATCTCACCTTCGACACTCTACCGGCGCTTGCGCGATTACAATCTCGAGCGACGCGGATAGCCGTATCACCTTTCATCCCGTTTTACGTGTCGTCATCCTGCGCTGGGCATTCCCTTTTGTGAAGTGGGACGCCGCCGTGCGTTATGGTCCGGAAGTTTTTGGTTGGTTCCGTGGGCGGTTGAAGGGCGACGTACTGCGCCAAGCGGGCATCGTGTCGGAATTTGCTACTCTGAGACCGATAATCATGCCGAGCTGGGCAAGGGTGCGCGGGCCGGTCCAATCCCAGTCCGGCTTAACCGTGTCGCTGGGAGAGTGGTAGTCAGTCTCTAACCATTTCTTCGCGCGCGGAAGCCAAAGGGACACGTCTCCGGCAGGGCCGCCCATGAGCATCAGGGCCGGGATCCCCCTTTTAACAAATGCATAGTGATCCGATCTCACAAAGGCGTTTTCCTCAGGTAGCGGATCGAGAGTCACTATATTTCCCGTTGCCGCCGCTACATTTTCAAAAATGGTGCCCAGGTCGGAATGCTCCGCACCAAATGCAACGACGCGTTTTACCGGCGCGTAAATCTCCGTCCCGATGCCATCGAAATTGATGTCCGCGGCAACTTTTTCCAGCGGCCACGTGGGGTATTGCACCCAATATTCGGCACCCAGCAGCCCATACTCCTCACCTGTTACCGCGAGAAAGATGATGGAGCGACGAGGTCGCGACGAAGGTTTCGGGAATGCTTTCACAAAAGCTTCAGCGATAGCTGTAATCGTTGCCGTCCCCAGCGCATTGTCCGCCGCGCCGGGGAAAATGCGTCCGTCACCCTCGATTCCGTAGGCATCGTAGTGTGCTGAGTAGACAAGGGCTTCTTCCCTGAGCTTCGAATCTGAGCCTTCCAACACCGCCACTACATTGCTGCTCGGTGTTTCTTCGAGCTTGAACATCAATGCAAGGCTTGCCGATTTTCCAAGGTCGAGAGACGCTATTTCGCCCTTCTTAAGTTTTTCTAAAGTGTGGGCATAGGTTCCCGGAGAACCGGCGAATATTTTTTCCATTCCCGCATCACTCAAAAGCAGCACAGGTGGAACCTTGAAAGGAGATGTTGGAGCCGACGCCAATCGGACGCGACGGCGTGACAAATAATTCGCGATGGTTGAAAAAGGCTGCGCCGGGGTGCCCGCATTGGCGACGATCATTGCTACCGCCCCACGGCTGAAAATGTTTATTGCTCTAGTCTGTGGGTTAGTCGCGCGTTTCCATGCGGCTGCCTCCACACCTTCCGGTTGGCCCCCAACAATGACAACGATTTTGTCTTTTAATTCGAGGCCCGCCAGGTCGTCACGCTTTAACTCAGGCGACACCACGCCGTAGCCGGCAAAGACAACGCGGCCCGCGACATCGACCTTCTCCGAGTGGTAGGGCGGCAACACAACGTAATCTTCGGCATGTTTGAGTGCAACATCGCCTACTTTAACGGAGGATTGTGGCAATACCTGCGCAGATTTGAATTTAATCGCCTGCAGGTAAGTGCCATTCTCTCCGCCGGGCTTGAGTCCCAGCTTTGCAAAACGCTGGGCCAGGTATGCAGCCGCCTTGTCCGCGCCCGCTTGACCCGTTCCCCTGCCTTCAAATTTCGGGGAGCTTAGCACCGAGGTAACTTCGCGAATCGTCTCGAGTTTGACTTTGGTCGTAGCCTTACGCTCGGCGGCGGTAAGCGGCGCGGAGGGAGTTGCTGAGGGGCCGGTGCTTGAATGACTGTGCTGCTTCCAGGCAAAAGAAGACGAAGAAAGTAAGGTTAAGGCCAGAAGTGTGGAGGGAAATACGAGGCCTCGGTGATTTCTACCATAAAATGGATCCATGAATATTCTCCCAATTACCGACCCTGAAAGTAGAACCTATTACGCATTAGACCCTTTAATGGTTTAGCCGTGGGTGTTGGCATTTCCTCATCCAGAGCACGCAGTGCCATCGTTCTATGCGTCTTTGAGCTTTTTACGATCGATCTTTCCCCGATCGTTTTTTGGAAGTGACGAAACGAATTCGATCCATCGCGGATACTTGTAAAGCGCCAGCCGCGATTTCACAAACTCTTTTATGTTTCCCGACAGCGCTTCATCTCCCATAAAACCCGCGCGAACAACAATAAAGGCTTTGGGCTTTACCAGGCCATCACCTGCGTCGGCTCCAATTACCGCGCATTCAAGCACCGCTTCGTGTTTCAGAAGACAATTCTCGATTTCCGCGGGAGCGACGAAGATACCCGAAACCTTCAACATGTCATCGGTCCGTCCATGGTACCAGTAGTAGCCCTGTTCATCGACGTGAAACTGATCTCCCGTGGTGCACCAATCTCCAGCAAAGGTTTCTTTCGATTTTTCATGTCCGTTCCAATAACACAAAGCGGCCGAGTCGCCTTTAATTTTTAAGGTGCCCATTTCACCCCGGGAAACTTCTTTCCCTTCGGCGCCGATAATTTTCGCTTCATATCCTTCAACAATCCGGCCCAGGCTGCCCGGCTTCACGTCACCGGGGCGGTTGGTAATGTAGATATGGAACATCTCGGCGGATCCGATCCCATCGTATATCTCAACTCCAAATGCCTTTTGCCAGCGGTTGTAGAGTTCTGCGGGCAACGCCTCTCCCGCGGAATAGCAAAAACGCAAGCTCGATAAATCGCGGTTCATCCCCCCTTCGGCGCTCAACATCGAGTTAATCATGGTGGGCACTGTTGTGAGAACCGTGGGACGGTATTGCTCGATTACTTCGAAAAGTTTTTCCGGCGTGGATCGTTCGTCGAATAGTGCCGTAGCTCCGCCTACAGCAAAAGGGAATAGAAGATTGGTTCCAGTGGCGTAGCCAAAAAACAGCTTGGGTACAGAAACGGTCAAATCGTTTTCGTTTACACCGATTGTGCGCTTGGCAAAGACTTCCGTGTTAAATGGCAAATCGTGTTGGAGGTGCACCGCCCCCTTTGGATGACCAGTTGAACCCGAGGTGAACAACCAGATCGCAATGTCGTCCCGATGTGTATCGGCTGGCGCGCATTCACCAGATTGAACTTGCATGATCTGAGAGAATGAAACGTGCTTAATAGCGCCGGTCACGGTCACGTTGATCGGGGCAGCAAGCGGATCCTCATCGCGTTCGCCCACTACCAGAATGGCACTAAGGTGGCGCGCAGTCTCGGCCGCTTCGTTAAAAGTTCCTTGCAAGGATCGGGCGATGATGGCAACGCGGGCGCGCGTGTACTCGAGATAGTATTTAAAATCTTCGGCGGGCAATAAAGGATTGACCATTGTAATAACCGCACCAATGCGCGCCGCGCCAAACCAACTCCAAACAAACTGAGGGCAATCAGGCAATACAATTAAGACACGATCTTCGATACGCACGCCCAGTTCGCGCAAGGCGTTGCCGACGCGATTTGCCTGCCGCACAGTGTCGCCGTATGTATAAGTTTCGTTTTTGAAATAAATGCAGGTCTTATTTTCCCGACCTTCCTCCACGTTTCGGTAGAGAAAATAGTCCGACATATTGAACCGCTCAGGAAAAGAGGTGACCATGTTTGTGTGCTTCAGAATCGAGTGGGCGGGCGAGCGTTTATCCGCGCAACGAGATCAGGTCACCATTTAGTAATAGTGCCCCTGAGAAACTGATTCAAGCTCAGTCGATCCTCATCGCTCATTGAAGTAAAGCGCACAGCGAATCCTATCTCGTTTGCTTCTTCTACAACCTCAGCCCACGGATAGATTTCACAGTCATCCCTTAATGTGATCTCGAGTCGAATTAGTTCCTTTGGCTCGACCTTCCCGCCGCTGAGAACGAAGCAACCGTTCTTGCTGAGATTGGTCACACTGGCCTCTTCACGATTAAAAACGCCCTCCCAGCGTGCTCGCAGGTTCACTTCGGCTCGAGGAGCTCGTCGTCGTTCGTTTCCCATCGTATGCGCGATATCTCCGGATCCAGTGTTCTAAACTTTACTCACTCGCAAAGGGACAACCAGCCTCGCCGTGCTTGGTATCCAGATATGTTCTTGCCTCCCAGAGCTCTGGGAAAAACTTTTTGTCGAGCGTTGTCAGTAAATACCCAACTCCTTCTGATCCACCGGTGCCCCGTTTAGTCCCCACCATGCGTTCAACCATCTTGATATGATGCGAGCGCCAAAGCGAGAAGTACTCATCGTGCTCCAACAAGACTTCAGCGAGTTGAAATTCTTCGTGCCGCGTCTCAAAATGCGTGAGAATTTCCAGTACTGCGCGTGTCCGGTGGCCATAACGTCTTTTGATTTCCTGATCATCTGAAGCTCCTTCAGCGCCAGGCGCATCGAATCCACGTTTTCGCAATACGGCAAAAAACACATCACTCAGCGACGGCATATCGAATCGTTTCTGCAAACGTCCGTAGGCAAATTCGTCTTCACGAAACTCGTTCAAGAGGCTTTGGTGCTTTTGACCTGATGCAAACTCGATCTCCCGAAACTGCATGGATTGAAATCCGCTCGCCGGGTTTAGCTGGTCGCGAAATCCCAGAAAATTTATGGGAGTCATAGTTTCCAGAATGTGAATCTGGGTAATCAGTAATTTTTCTATCTCGACGATGCGTCGCAACGCGCGGGTGGCAGCGGCAAGTCGATCCTCGTTCAGCTGCCGGATAGCCGCATCAATTTCATGAAGAATCTGTTTGAACCATAGCTCGTAGGCCTGATGAACCGTAATAAACAGAAGTTCGTCGTGATGGACGGGATCGGAAAGACAGTCTTGCAATCCGATCAAGTCCGCCACCCGAAGATATTTATTATAGGAAAGAAGCGACTTTTCGCCGTAGGAATCGACCATCGTTTTATTTGTTGAACTTCTATGCTGAACCTGGAAGTTGGTGCTCAAAGCTTTGAACGAACCGTAAAACCATTGTCACTAGAAGGAGTCAAGCTCCAAACATCAAAAATCAAAGTTTCGCATCTTCAAAATGCTGCACCTGCTGTTTCGTGTTGCCCGTAAGCACGAGTGTCCCTGATAGTTTTCATTTCATTAATGACGAGTTCCAACTCCTCATCTTTCGTATAAAAATGAGGCGAGATGCGAACCCCCGCGCCTGGTCGATAATCGACAATGAACTCTCGCCGGATCAGTTCTTTTGTTATAGCTGCCGCGTCATTGTGGGCGACCGTGATCGTTCCTCCCCGGTCTGCCGCGTTCTTCGGGCTGGTGACACGGAAACCGGCTTCCTCAGCGACTTGGATCAATCGCGACGTTTGTCGCTCACTTTTTTCACGAATTCGTTCCACGCCAATTTCGTTAATGATTCGATATCCGGATTGCGCGGCATAGAGCGCCGGTATCGCAGGAGATCCATGGAGAAAACGCGCCGCGTTCGGCGCGTAACGCATTTGAGGTTCGAAGGCAAACGGCTGTTCGTGGGCCATCCAGCCAGTGGTTTTGGGCTGCAGCTCCTGATGAAGATCGGGTCTTATATACAAATAGCCCGCACCGGGTCCGCCGCAAAGCCACTTGACCGATCCCCCGGTTGCGAAATCAACATCCAGATCCTTGACGCTGAATGGAACCGTCCCCGCGGATTGATATGTATCCAATACCACCCGCGCGCCGACTTTATGGGCCCGCTCTGTTATGGCACGCGCATTCTGAAGGAATCCGCTTTTGAAGAGCACATGTGAGAAGGGGACGAGCAATGTTTCCTCATCAATAGCATCGAGAAATCGGTCGAGCGGCACCGTGATTCCATCGTGTGACGCGACGGTTTCGATTCTCAGATTTTCGTTGCGAGCGTGTGCCTCATAGACGTACATCACAGAAGGAAAATTCAATTCGGAATAAACGATCTTGTTTCTCCTGGGTGTCGGTTCAAAACAGGAAAGAACAAGCGATTGGCAAATCGATACATTCTGATGCATTACGACGCTGCCCGGGTCGGCGCCGATTATTCGGGCGACCTCGTTGCCCGTAGTGAGAGGCATGTCCCACCATCCTTCAGCCCATGCACGCACACCGCGAGTGGCCCAAATGTCAGCGTACTCGTGCAGCCGCGCATACGTTTCCTTCGGCATCGCCCCCAGACTATGGGAGATCAAATATACGGCTCGGTCCAGGATCGGAAACTCGCTACGCCATTTGAGCAACTCGTCAGTCAACACTTTCCTCCGCTCCAGTTTGAGTAACTGAAGCTAATTTATCATAGAGGCGTGGGTTCCCGCAGGAAGGCTGCTGAACAAGGATGAAGTTTGTCCCCGGGGCCGCTATCGCTTGCCCCCGCTCACTTTTTCAAGTAGACGTAGAGCTAACCGAAGATGTGGAAATTCAAACATCCGATTCGCCATTCCATCCCCGAGACACGCTGGCCGAAAGCCGAGGAGGCCGCAATGTCTCTTCTCTATCAACCGATCAAAATCGGACCGCTGGAAGTGCACAGCCGAACGTGGGTGCCGGCGATGGTCCCATGGCGTGCAACCGAAGAGGGATTGGTCACCCAAGCAAACCTTGATTGGTATGGTCGCTTCGCGAAGGGCCGACCAGGCGTACTGATCGTGGAGGCCACGGGTGTTCGCGATATTCCCAGTGGCCCCCTGCTGCGCATTGGCCATGACCGTTTTATCCCAGGACTGCGGAAGCTGGTAGAAACCGTAAGGAACGTAAGCGATGGCCAGACTAAGCTGTTTATCCAGATAATCGACTTCCTTTCCGTGAAGCGCCGGCCGGAGCCGGTAAAGTACTTTAGCCGTTTGCTGCGAATAAATGATCAACATCGCCGCAGGTTGATGGAGATCACTGAGGACTCAAGTTGGCTGAACGCTGCTGATCAGGAGGTGCGAGATTTTCTCATCCGGGCTGAACAAAATGTTATCGAACAGATACTTGACAAGCGAGAATTGGAAGCGCTTCGGTTCGGTTATCGCGAACATGTAACGGATATGGAACTGCCGCATATACGGCAATTGCCCCACGTGCTGCCTAACATCTTTGCTGATGCGGCGGGTCGCGCGCGCGAGGCAGGTTTTGATGGAGTCGAACTGCATTACGCCCATGCTTACACCATGGCCGGCTTTTTGAGCGCACTAAACAATCGGAACGACGGTTACGGCGGCGCGCGAGAGAACCGAGTGCGTTTGCCTCTCGAAGTCTACCGAGCAGTGCGCAAAAGAGCTGGTAACGATTATGTTGTGGGCGTGCGTTTCTTAGGCGACGAGGTAATTGCCGGCGGGAATCGTATTGATGATGCAGTTTATTTTGGTGTTGAGTTTGCGCGGGCAGGTTTCGACTTCCTTTCCATCTCGAAAGGAGGAAAGTTTGAGGACGCGCAGCAACCTAAAGTGGGACAGGCGGTTTATCCCTACACGGGACAAAGCGGTTACGAATGCATGCCCACAGTACTTTCGGACGAAACTGGACCTTTCGGCCGCAGTGTACCGCTTGTGGCGGAAATAAAACATCGTGTCAATTCTGCCGGGTTCAACACGCCTATAGTGGCGACCGGCGGCATTTCTACTTTCGAACAAGCTGAGAATATTCTTCGAGGTGGGCACGCGGACGTCATTGGTATGGCCCGCCAGGCGCTAGCCGACCCTGACTGGTTTGTTAAGGTGAGACTGGGCCGTGGCGACGAAGTCAGACGTTGTACGTACACCAACTATTGCGAGGCTCTAGACCAGGCGCATCGAGCAGTGACCTGCAAGCTTTGGGATCGCGTTAAGCTAGACGAGAAAGGTATTACAACGGTGGATGACGGAAGACGAAGACTGCTCGCCCCGGAGTGGAAAGGATAGCGGAGGAGACGGCAGGAGCAGGCGGAAGGAGCAGAAGGGAAGGGGATTTTCCATTTGTCATTTTCCATTTGCCATTTTTAATTGGCATTTATCAATTGTCATTTGGACTCCGGACTAGACGCGACCGCCAAACGAGGTCTGACGACTGGATAACTTAGAAATGAAAAATGAATGAGAAATAGCGAATTCAACTTGAAAGTGCAACACCTCGAAGTCGAATCTGAGGGTGATACGTTAATGAGCCCCCGTCGGACTCGACCATTCAAGTTTGATACAGAAACGGGAGCGACCGGAACCCCCCACACAGTTGGGTGGTAGCATCCGCGCGCTACCGCTCACGGTTCCGAAATGAGTCCGAGAAATATGCGCTACACCTTTGCACTTCCAAGATGAATCCACGAATGAGAATGAGAAATGGAAAATGGAAAATGGCAAATTTTTCGATATCTCATCTGTCATTTTCATTTAAAGGCAATTTACCTTCGTGCCCTCCTTAATGCTGCCTTTATTCCTGCCGTCTGCTCCTGCCGTCTGCTCCTGTTTATTCGCTGCTGCCTGTCCCTTTCTCAAAGCGGGCCATGAATTCCGGATCACGTTGACGTAGCGCCTCCGCGTCGACGCGCCCGCTGCGCATCATTAACCAATAAGCCAGGTCCAGCGGACTCAAATGAATATACTTCCGCGCATTCTCAAACCAGCGCATACTTTCGAATGCTGCCGCCTGATATGCTTCAATCACAGGTTTGCGCGTCGATTCAAAAGCCACCAGCGCGTCCCCGACGGTGGCTGTTTTTCTAAAACACTCCGACAGTGAAATTGCATCCTCCATCGCCAACTTAGTTCCGGATCCGATGGAGAAGTGGGCTGTGTGCAGGGCATCACCTATCATTACGACGTTCTCAAACGACCACCGCTTGTTTTTTACCAATACGAAATTTATCCACTTTGAATTGTTCGAAAGTAAAGGCTCGCCCTGTAAATCCTTATCAAAAACCTGCTCAAGATAGGCGCGGGCCTGCGAGTCACTCATCGTAGAGAAACCCGCGTTTACCCAGCTCTCCTGATCGCATTCGATTATGAAAGTACTTGTCGTCTGATTGAACTTATAGGAATGAGCGGCGAAAACCCCATCCTCACTTTCGCGAAAGGTGAGCGTGAGACCGTGAAAGAGCTTATGGGAACCATACCAGATATAGCGATTTGGACGAATGTCCAAATTGGGACCGAACTGACTCGAGTACTGTTTTCTAACCGTACTGTTAACGCCATCAGCCGCGATCAACAGATCGCAATCTGCACGCAGCGCATCGGCATCGGGCACTTCGGTGCGGAAACGCAGCTCGACGCCGAGTCGTTCGCAACGGCGCTGTAGAATCTTCAGTAATTGTAAGCGCGCAATTCCGGAAAAACTGTTGCCATGTATAGAAATCTTTTCGTGTGCGTGTACGACATCGACGTTGTCCCACGCTGCAAACGCGCGTGTAATTTCCGCATGCGACTCCTCGTCGGCGACCCTGAGGTTGGCTAATGTTTTTCCTGAGAAGACCACACCCCATCCAAATGTGTCATCTGGTCCATTGCGCTCGTAGATAGTTATTTGTCGGGTGGGGTCGGCCTTCTTCATCAGGATTGCAAAGTACAGTCCTGCCGGTCCCCCGCCAATAATGTTGATCTTCATTTAGAAGTGAGACAGGCATTCCTGCCTGTCGTGGATCAAAGGTATTGTTTTGAATCGAGCAGCGTTTCTCATTAGCACCGTGGCTTTAGCCCGGTGATTAGTGTTGTGGTCGAAAGGAAAACCTTTAAATTGTTTCCGCTTGTGCCGGCAGTAAATTTCACCGCGCTGAAGCGACGGTGTTAATGAGAGTATTAGGCGTAACACGAACCACGGGAGATGGTGTTAACGAATAGCCAAAACTGCCCTTTATTCTTTCAATAGCTGGCCAGCAATTATGAGTTTTTGTATTTCTGATGTTCCTTCGTAGATTCTTAACGCCCGTACGTCTCTGTAAAGACGTTCAACGACGCTGCCACGCACGAGTCCTGCGCCGCCGTGAATCTGTACGGCACTGTCAATAATCCGCCACGCGGCTTCAGTTGCATAGAGCTTTGCTTCGCTTGCTTCGCGCGTAACGCGGTCGGCGCCCATGTCCTTCAGATGCGCTGCCCGGTAAACCAACAGTCTTGCAGCATCGAGCTCGGTGACCATATCCGCCAATTTCTCCTGAATGAGTTGATGCTCCGAAAGAAACCGGCCGAATTGTTTTCGGCTAGTCGCATAGCGCACAGCTTCATCCAGCGCACGTCGCGCCATACCACAGGCGGCGGCCCCGACGCTCGCTCGGAACATATCCATGGTCCGCATTGCCAATACGAAGCCATCACCTTCGGCGCCCACGATGTCTTCCACGGGCACGCGACAATCTTTGAATTCGATTGCTCCAATCGGATGCGCTGCAATCATCTCGGTGCGCTGCGTAACGGCAAGGCCCGGCAGCTTGGCGCCAACGATAAACGCAGACAAAGAGGCGCGGCCCCTGGCGTCGGTCCCAGTTCTGGCAAAGACTGTGTAGAAGTCGGCGACCCCGGCGTTAGAGATGAAACGCTTAGAGCCATTAATCACATAAGCATCCCCGTCACGCGTCGCGGAGGTCTGGATCGCTGCCACGTCAGAGCCTGCGTCGGGCTCGGTTAATGCGAAGGCCGCAATCGCTTTTCCCTCCGCTGCTCGCGAGATCCAGAAATCGCGGACGTGCTCCGCTGCAGCAAGGCTGATGGCGTACGTTCCCAATCCCTGCATTACGAAGGCAAGGTCAGCCAGCGCGGACGAATAGGAGAGGGCCTCGCGAATGAGGCAAAGTGAGCGTACATCCAGTCTTTCACCGGGTGCGGCAACTGCATAACTCAACGCACCCGCTTGTGCCAATCTGCTTACGTATTCACGCAGCACCGCGTCAGTGTCGAGTTCTTCAAACGCGCTTACTTCAATCTCCTCTTTGACAAAGGACTTAAGGGTCGTCGCGAGTTCGCGATGCTCCGGCGTGAAGAAGGGAAGCTGGTCTATCAAACTATCCATAACCATAAATAGACAAACTTTGTACTTTGAGTCTCGCTATTTGAATTTAGCCTGTCGTTTACCAACGAATGCTTCGTATGCTTCACGATAGTCCGGATGTTGCATGCAGATAGCCTGCGCCTGCGCCTCACACTCGAGCGCCGCTTCCAGGTTCATATTCAATTCCCGGTTTAGCAACTCTTTCGTTGTGGCTAGAGCGAAGCCGGGGCCCAGCGCGAGGCGTTCGGCGAGTTCGCGGGTGGCCCCTGCCAACTGAGTACCCGGAACTACACGATTGTACAAACCTATTCGCTCCGCTTCCTGTGCGGAAACAAAATCACCTGTGTAGAGTAGTTCTGTTGCCTTACTGAGCCCAACCACACGCGGAAGCAAATATGCAGCTCCCATGTCGGCGCCCGAAAGCCCAACTTTCACAAACAAAAAAGCAATCTTCGCCTCCTCGCTCGCGATGCGAATGTCGGCAGCCAACGCGATACATGCACCGGCACCCGCAGTCGTACCATTAAGACTGGCAATGACCGGCTTCGAAAGGGCGCGAATGTTTCGCACCAGCTCACACGTCATCCGGGTAAACTGGAGTAATCCTTCCATGTTGCGAGCGAAAAGTTCGCCTATGATGTCATGAACGTCGCCACCTGAGCAGAACGCACGTCCGCTTCCGGTGATCACTACCGATTGAACGTCTGCCTCATTTTGCAGTTCCGCAAAGGTGTCGGTAAGCTCGCGATACACCTCGAACGTCAGAGCATTGAGTCGATCCGGACGGTTCAACGTGATCGTCGCCACGCCTTTGGCGCTCGTTTCGTAAAGGAAACTCCTGGGTGACTTCATTTTTTATTGGAGATGCTGCTTCGATGCATTAAGCACTCAAAACAGCAATGCCTTCGATTTCCACTTTCGCTTTGTCGTCCAGCAGGCTTTTCACCTCAACCAGGACCATCGCAGGGAAGTGTTTTCCCATTCGGGCCCGGTAACGTTCGCCAACCTCTGTCAAGCTGTCCGTATACTCCTGCTTATTGGTTACATAGATGACAAGACGTGCGATCTGGTGCGGCCACCCACCGGCCCTGGAAACGACTGAAATCACATTCGCAAGGGCGCGATCAAATTGCTCCACAAAATTTTGACTGACGATAGTTTGTTTTTCATCGCAACCAATCTGGCCCGCCACGAATAGCATTCGGCCCGCCATCTCCGTCAAGACTCCGTGAGAGTATCCCAGCGGCGCGCAGAGCGATTCTGGATTGATCAACTTAAAGGTCATAGGGCGTATCTCGGTAAACAGATGGAAAGTTATTAGACTCCGCCACGCGGGGCAAGTGCAAATCTTAGGAAACTTTCGGCTTTGCGCGGTCGCGACTCAAATGCAGTGGCATGTGAGGCTCCGGGACGACCTGCGGATTTCGAGCTAGCAGTGAAAAAAGAAGGCCGCCTTCAGAAAGGCGGCCTCGAATTATTCGTTTTTAAATGCAGTTATTTAGAGCACCTTATCGAGACGCGAAGCGAGTTGGTTTGCAAGATTGCCATTCGGATCGAGACCGCCAATTGGCTCACTGGCATTGCCCTGCTTATCTATGATCACTATGGACGGTAACTGATCGACTCCGAACTTTTTGGAGGTAAGGCCATCCGGATCGCGCAGCACGGTAACTTTTAGACCATATTTCTCCGCAAACCCGCGCAGCTGATCATCGCTGGCAAAATTCTTTGACTTAGGATCTTCGGACTCAGTACTTACCCAGTAGACCACGACACCGCGTCCACTATATTCATCGGCTAGTTTTCTGACTCCTTGTAGTTGAGTCCTGGACAGGGGTAGCCACGACGCGCCAAACGCAAGCACTACCACTTCACCTCGCAGGCTTTCAGACGTCACCTTGCGACCATCAATGTTATGCAGAGAAAAGTCGACTGGTCCGGTTTCGCGGCTCTGGGCCAATCCAATGGATGCGCCAAATAGTGTCGCGATTAACAAGGCCAACAGGGGAATTCGATTTATCCTAAACATTTAACTCTCCTTTGCCCGTTTCCAAAGAGGCCGGGCACTGCTTTAGATGAGACGCGCCGGGGTTTAGTTGGTCAAACCAGCGCTCGTTTGTTCTAGTTCTGTGCCAAAAGAGGCTGTTTTGGGGGGAAAACACCAAAAACTTCCTTGTGTAGGGCCCGGTAATCATCCCACGTGTCCATGTCCCGCGCAATGTAATTCGAACCGACCGGAATGCGCCTGACGTCTGCCGGATGAGCGTCGAATAGCCCCTTTAATCCACGACCGGAATCAAGGCTTAGCAACTCATCTCTAAAGCTCAGATCGACCAACACGGGATGGCCACCGCGATCCTTCCAGGTCGGCATAACTAACCGGGCCCCTTTCTCCCATTCATTGACGAGGACCGTCACCACTTGTGAGGCAACCGCCGGATGATCAACCGGTGTTATAAGCACAGCATGCGTCTGGGCGGGAAGGTTGCGTACACCGTAAGATATCGAAGCGCTCATCTCACTCGCCGGATCGGGATTTACTGCGATTGTTATTTGAGAATCTCTCAATTCGGCTTTCAATTTTTCAGCTCGAGGATTCTGGCCAACTACTACGATAACGGTTTCGACACCGCCATCGCGCAGGTATTGGATACAACTTTCAATTACGGTTTGAGAGCCAAAAGGAAGCAATGGCTTGAAGGCGCCCATCCGTGTGGATTGGCCGGCGGCAAGAATGATTGCGGCGACTTTGCCGGTTTGTGGCCTTTGATCTTCGGTCTTTGGCATCCAGGGAAAATTATGAGTGCGTCGTTCAAAAAAGACCAAAGACCAAGTACTAAGACCAAAGCTAGAACGTTTGCGATGAAGCTAGTTCGCGAAGTGCGCGCAGCGTATATTGCCTGGTCATTTGCTTGCGCCAGTTCATAAGAAAGTCTGTATTGTCGAGAGGACGGGCTTTGACGTAAGCGGCTTCTGCGGCGGCTTGAATGTGATCGTTATCGAATGGTTGCCCGATCAATAGGTCTCCTGCTTCCCTGACCTCCACGGGCGACGGTGCGATACCCCCAAGAACTACCTTTGCGTTCCTCACGAAACCCGCGTGGTCCACCTGGATCCACGCCGCAACTCCAAGCACGGGAAAATCGAAAGCGCCACGCCGGCGAAGCTTCTGATAAGAAGCGCGCCAGCCGTTAAGCGGAGGCAAGTGAATGTCGACCAGAAGTTCATCCGGCCGTTTCTTTAGATAGTTGATCCCATCATCGTTATAGAAACCCACGGCGTCAATCATTCGTTCGCCGAGTGCTGAAACCAAACGAAACCTTGCGCCAATTGCGACCATGACCGGTACAAGATCTGATGACTGTACCGCCCAGCACTTCGCACTTCCGGGAGCTACCCAGCATACGTCTCCATCCTTCTTGAGACAGAAATTTATGCCTTTACGCCATTCGTAGTTCTGGTTGTAATAGTTGCAGCGAGTGTCGAGCAGCAAGTTGCCGCCAATCGTCCCCATGTTGCGCAGGATTGGCGTCGATATTGTGCGCGCAGCGTGGGCCACAACCGGATAATCGCGGTTAATAAGTGGATGTTCGACAATATCGGTGAGTGTGACCGAAGCACCGACGCGGATACCGGACTTTCCATCGCCTCTGATCTGATTCAGCTCCGGCAAACGCATCACGGAGATGACCGTTCGAGGCAGCTGTTGTCGCCGCTTCATGTTTGGATAGAGATCTGTGCCGCCGGCTACAAACTGTCCTTCCGATCCAGATCCGCCCATGATCTTTACCGCCTCCGCGACGTCTCGCGGTACGCGATAACTAAATTTAGGCAAACGCATCATGACCGGTTAAGCCCTTCACCTGGACGCCTCATTCGGATTCCACCTTCGCAAGTTTCATCACGAACGCGGGTGTTCGCGGCTCTCCTTTAAAGAAACCCGGCGGCACATTGCGAGTGAGCGCCCAACGATCAATCCATGATATACCCCAGGCACCGGTGGTCGTATCGGGTGAACGGTAAGCACTGTCGGTCAATGCATCAGCCAGAGTGATGAATTTGTAGCCACGCTTTTTCACCATCGCAATGAGATCTGCAAGGTGATCAGCATTAATGGAATTGGCATGTAGCAGCAGAACATGTTTGATGTTCCTGCCAAATAATTTGGCCGACAGATTTTCGAAATGAGCAAACTTGGACTCCATGTAAGGAACATAAGCGGCTGCTACCTGATTCATGGCTGCTCGATCGTTCGCATCACGAGCGTTGTCATAGGCGCGCGCAAATATCCAATCCGAGTTATCGATTGTCACGGGCGCTACGGTGTATCCGTGGATCCGCAAAAACGACTCAAATTGTTGACGTGTCTCCAAACTTCGACCGGTGTGAAGGAACGGGTGGCGAAAATATCGCAGCCTGGCATGCTTAGCGGTCGCCAATTCGCGCAAAACTTTTTCGCCACGCAACACATCTGACTGAAATTCAGCGAGCGGGGTGGAATGCAAAGAAAAAGTGTGATTGCCCAATTCGAGTCCGGCGTCCAGCCAGGCTCTTAGCAATGCGACCCTCCGGGGATTAAGTTCATTGTGATTATAAAGTTGAGTTTCATTAACAAAGCCGACCACGGGAACCTTGTTTCGCTTAATGGTCCGGAGAAGCTTGCGCGTGATTTCTTCCCAGTCTTCGTCAGTCTGCAAGCTAGAAACGACGGGAAGGTCATCGATAGTAATGGCCACCTGTTTACCTTTGGTCTCCTGGGCGTAAGCGGACACCGAACAGACAGCAAGCAGCAAAATCACCTGGATTGATTTCATTCTTCTCATAATCTTGATTCCTAAGAATGAACGGCTACATGGGGCATCTCGCGGCCGTCCCCACCTTCGGCAGGGGTCAATACGCGTAACGGTTCAGGCCATTCAACCGATGGAACAGTGTCTGGACCGTATCGTCCATGGCGTCCACGCGCTTTCTCACGCAGGGCTTTCAAAACTTTCTCGGGAGTTATCGGTACTTCGTCGATTCGCACACCTACTGCATCGTAGACCGCATTCGCTACCGCAGGTGGCACCGGCAGCAATGGTCCCTGTCCAACTTCCTTTGCGCCATACGGGCCATTGGGATCGGGATCTTCAATCAGGTAGGTCTTGACATCGCACATCTCCATCGTCGTTGGGCTTTTGTACTCGAGCATCGAAGGGAATTTGTGAACTACATTGCGATTGGCCCGGTAAACCATCTCCTCCATCAGGATCTCACCGAGGCCCATATACACGCTGCCCTCGACCTGACCCATCACTAATAACGGGTTAATTGAGCGGCCAACATCGTGGGCAATCCATACGCGTTCGACGACAACAATTCCCGTGTCCGGATCAACGTCCACTTCGGCGACCGCCGCGGAGTAACTGTAAGCAGGTGATGGCCCGACCCCGGCGCCCTTGTATTTGCCCGGTGAACGCGGCGGTGAATACGAACCAACCGTGCCAATGGTGCCAAACTTCGATTCAGCCAACACTACCGCCTCCGCAAACGAAACGCCGGCGTCCGGATTTTCTACATCGAAAGCTCGACGTTCCGCCAGCGCGATATTTTCGATCGGCACGTTCAAGTTTTTAGCCACCGCCATAACCAGCAGCTCCCGCGCGCGCTCTGCAGCCTGCAGCGCCGCGTTGCCAGTCATTAAAGTTACACGGCTGGAATAGCTACCCAGATCGACGGGAGTCAAATCGGTGTCGGCTGTCACAACACGGATGTCTAACGGATCTATTCCCAGCACTTCGGCGACGATGTAGGCGAGAATCGAATCAGAGCCCTGCCCAATGTCAGTTGAGCCGCACATCACGCAAACGCCGCCCTGACGATCGAGTCGCAGCTGCACGCCTGACTGCGGCATGCTGTTCCAGTAGATCGGAAGTCCGGCACCGCAGATGTAAGAACTGCACGCGATACCGATGCCCTTGCCGTAGGGAAGTTTGCGATTGTTCCGGTCCCAACCGGAGAACTTGTTTTTCCATTCAGAGCCCGCGACAACTTTGTCGATGCACTGGCCCAGCCCCATGCTGCCAATACGCAGGTAATTTGCCGTTACGGTATCGGGTTTGACCAAATTCGCTCGGCGCATTGCCGCAGGATCCAGCTCCAGTTGTTCGGCAATCTTGTCGAGATGAACCTCGAGCGCGTAGCGCGGCTGCGGCGTCCCATGTCCGCGTTTCGGTCCACACGGCGGTTTGTTTGTAAACGCCCGCAAGCCCTGAAACTTATAGCGGGGAACGTCATACGTGACTGTTTGAAGTGCACCCGTATAGAAGGTGCTGGCTACGCCGTAGCTTCCATATGCTCCGCCGTCGAGAAACGACTGGAAATGCATGCCAGTTATTGAGCCGTCTTTTTTGACTCCTGTCTTGACATGCATCAGCACCGGGTGACGGCCCCGATGGCAATAAAAAACTTCTTCGCGTGTCAGCGTGATTTTCACGGCACGTCCGGTAATCATGGAAAGCTTGCAGACGACCACTTCATGATTGAAAGGATCACTCTTCCCACCAAAGCCACCGCCGTTTGGCGTCGCAATGACTCGGATATGACTGGCCGGTAACTCCAAAACCTTTGCCAGTGCGCGATGGACGTAGTGTGGCGTTTGGGTTGAACTCCAGAGAGTCAGCTTGTTATCCGGATCGAAATTACCGACCGCGGCATGTTGTTCCATGGGCAGGTGAGTGTTGCCCTCATAAAAAAAGGTATCTTCTCGGATCAGGTCCGCCAGGGCGAAGCCATCGTCGACGTTGCCGAATTCCAGGGAAACTTTCTTATGAATATTCCCTTCGTCTCCATATCCGTGTATGCGCGGTTCGTCGATAAATATTGCTTCTTCGATCGAGGAGATTGTATTAAGCGGTTCATATTCGACCTTGATGAGATTCATCGCGTCAAAGGCCGTGTCCTCATCGATGGCGGCGACAGCCGCAACGGGATCACCGATGAAACGCACCTTGTCGATGCAAAGCGCATGTTCGTCCTGACTTACAGGGAGAATTCCGTACGGAATTGGCAGGTCTTTGCCCGTGATCACCGCTATTACACCGGGCATCGCAGTGGCTTTAGAGACGTCAATGTTCTTGATGAGGGCGTGGGGAAGATGACTGCGCAGCATTTTGCAAAATAGCATCCGCGGTAAGACGATGTCGTCCGCAAACTTCGTCTGGCCGGTGCACTTTGCGCGCGCATCAACTTTCCGAAAAGGTTTGCCGACAACCCTCAGTGGCTTGCCGTTTTTGTTTTGGTTCTTTGCCATGCATTTGCGGTGTGTGCTTCACACCCTATGATTCTTACAAACCAAAAACACTCTCGCGTGGCAGTTCCATCTTTTCACCACGCAATCGAGCAGCAGCCAATTCGACGGCTTCGTAAATTTTTATATAGCCGGTGCAGCGGCACAGATTCCCTGATAAAGCTTCCTTGATAACCTCACGCGAAGGATTTGGATTCTTCTTCAATAGTTCTTCAGCCACAAGAAGAAAGCCCGGTGAGCAGTACCCGCATTGTGCAGCGCCGAGATCCGCGAACGTTTCCTGCAATGGATGAAGCTGCGCGCCTTCAGCCATTCCTTCAATCGTTTTTACTTCCTGACCTTCAGCGTCGAGACCCAACATCAAACAGGACAGGATTGCTCGCCCGTTGACCAGAATTGCGCAAGTGCCGCATTCGCCGAGTTCGCAACCGTGCTTGGTTCCCATTAGGCCCAGATCTTCGCGCAGGACCTCGAGCATCGTCTTGTGCGGCGCAAACGCAACTTCCGACGTTTCGCCGTTCAAGACAAACCTAATGTGAGCCTTTGCGTTGTTGCGATCTAACATACGGTTGGCTTTTGAGATTTTAACAGAGGAATGAGGAAACTGCAGATGAGGAAGGATTTAACCCTTGGCCGTCGCCACATCTTTCTTGGCTTTGTTGAGCACGGTGTTGTCAATCAACCGCGTCTTTCCGATGTATGCGGCGACGGCAATCAGGATTGGACGCTCGTCAAGTTTATCCAGCCTTTCCAGCGTTTCAGCGTCAACAACGCTTACATAGTCGGCGCGCACTCGCGGTTCCGTTTCGATCGTTGTCCGCACAATCTCTTCTAACCTGGCCCCATGTCGTTCACCTTTTTTGAAAGCTTCCTTGGCCTTTGTCAGCCCGCGGTGAATCACCGAGGCCGATTGCTGCTCCTCAGCAGTCAGGTAAAGATTGCGTGAAGAAATCGCCAGGCCAGAATCCTCACGAACGGTCGGTAGAACAACTATCTCGGTCTCGAAAGCCAAATCCCTCACCATACGCTTGATAATTACGGCTTGCTGAGCATCTTTCTGACCGAAGAAAGCGAAGTCCGGATGCACCGTATTAAGAAGAATTGCGACGACGGTGGCGACACCGCGAAAGTGTCCGGGGCGGGTTTCGCCTTCGAGTGGCTTCGACAACCCGCCTACATTTACATACGTAGAAAAATCCTTCGGATACATTTCTTCCGCTGAAGGCGCAAAGATGTAATCGACGTTGTAATCGGTCAGCAGAGCTGTGTCTTTGGTGAGATCACGCGGGTAGTGCTCATAATCTTCGGTTGGTCCAAACTGAGCCGGGTTTACAAAAACGGAAACCACCACCACGTCGCACATACGTCGCGCTTCTCGCACGAGACTCAGATGGCCCTCATGAAGCGCTCCCATGGTGGGCACCAGCCCAATTGTCCGGTCCTGCACGCGGCGAATTTTGCGCGCGACGGAACTCATGCGCTGCCGGCGATTAATGATCTCCATAGTTTATCGGGAGTGATCAGGATTTCCTGATTTTGGAATCATTCGGCGACTCTTTAGCGGTGATTTTGAGTTCGGCAGCAGCCTCGGAGGGCAGAGCATACGACTCAGCGTCCGAAGGATATGAACCACTTCTCACGTCATCTGCATAGCGTGATACGGCATTAGTCATCACTTCATTCAGGTTGGCATAAGGCCTGACAAAGCGCGCCAGTTTTCCAAACGATAATCCAAGCATGTCGTGCAGAACGAGCACTTGAATGTCGCAATGGACGCCCGCGCCGATCCCGATGGTGGGAATGCTAACGCTTTCGGTGATGAGTTTTGCGATTTCGCGCGGCACAACTTCCAGCACAATCGCGAATGCGCCGGCGTCTTCAAGGGCACGGGCATCATCGAGCAACTGTCGAGCTGCTGCCGCGGTCTTGCCCTGCACACGATAAGCACCGAGCTTGTTGATCGATTGCGGTGTCAACCCGATGTGCCCCATGACTGCGATTTCTTCGTCCACCAGCCGTTTCACTAGCTGCACGCGTTTTCGTCCACCCTCGAGCTTCACGGCTTCGGCACCACCCTCTTTGACGAGTTTAAGCGCATTTCTCACAGCATCGTCAGCACCTGTATGAAACGAGCCATACGGCATATCGGCCACAAGAAGGGCGCGCTGGACCGCCCGCCGGACCGCCTTGAGATGTATCAGAATCTCATCGAGAGTTACGGGTACGGTATTGCCATAACCCAGGACGACATTACCGAGGCTGTCACCTACCAGGATGATGTCGATCCCGGCCTCATCGATAATCCGGGCTGTGGGAAAGTCGTAAGCAGTAAGGCAAACCAGTCGCTCTCCACGTTGCTTGCTCGCCTTGAGCGAAGGCGCGTTCACCTTTTCAGGACGTTCGGGCTTGAGATAAGGCATATTCAGGTCTCTGGCTAGCTCAATTGCTGCCAATCGGCTTGGCGATTGTTTGCCAATTTCGAAGTTTTGTAAGGCGTGTTCGCAAGTGCGGTCATTATAACGACAAAATCAAAAAAAGGGGAAAAGCGTTAGAGTCCTAAAGGGCCACTTATCGTTTTGATAGTGGCCCGATCGGTCCTTTGTGCAACGAATTGGCCGTTCCGTTAAAGAGGAAAGGGAACTAACTGTTCGCGATATCCTGCCCGAAGCTTAGCTCACCTCTGACTGTGACGAATAAGGCGCACTGGTCGAGAACGATTGCTTGCATTAGAGCGACCGGGTGTTAATCAGGGTGTCCATTGCCGCACGGAAGCGCCATCTGCCACCAGATCCAACAACTCGCTAATTGATTTATTCAGGATAGGATGAACCAGCTCAGGAGAGAGTTCCGCCAATGGAGTTAGCACGAAACGACGCAGATGCAGACGCGGGTGCGGCAGCGTAATAAACTCGGTGTCGCGTTGTTCACCGTCGTAAAGCAGTAGGTCGAGATCGATAGTTCGCGGCCCCATGCGCACCGAGCGCGTGCGACCGAGTTGATTTTCTATACGTTGAAGTCGGCCCAGGACTTGTTCGGGGGACGCGACGGATGTGGTATTAACTTCCGCGACCATGTTCAGGAATGCCGCCTGTTCCGTCATACCGACCGGAGCTGTTTCGTACACCGAGGAAAGGCGTGTGACAGGAATCCCCACTGCGAAGAGTTGTCTTACGGCCAGCAGGAGATTTCCTGCCCGGTCGCCAAGATTGGAGCCTAGTCCGATGTATCCCTTTGGGTATGTAATATGGGCGGCCATAATAATGGTAAACCGCACTCAGCGATCAGCAAACGGCAACATGAGTTCTGCCTTCGTTTCGGTTATCTTCCATTTTATACTCAGCTGAATCAATTACCTTCCCATTCGCTGACTACTGACTGCTACTCGCATGGCCCAACTCTGGACACTCATGTGGCTTAAATGGACGTTGTTCAGAAACTCGCTGCGCTCGTCAAAGGCTGTTGTAAACCGAATCGCATCAGTGCTCGCTATGCTGGCTGCACTGGCGCTCGGTACTCTGACAGCGGTGGGGTTGGGTGTAGCCGCATATGCTCTGACGTCTCCTGACCTCGGCTTCCAAAATTTTCGCTCCGCTACTGCGGAGCGCGCTTCGGGAATTCCGTCAGCTGAGTTCATGTTCTTTTCGATATTCGCTCTATGTTACATGCTTTGGGCGTTACTTCCGCTAAGCATCGGCAGCAGCAGACAATTTGATCCTGGTAATCTTCTCCTCTACCCCATCAGTTTGCGCAAGCTCTTTGCCATAGATTTTGTTAGCGAGATATCGAGCCTTCAATCAGTCTTTGCTATTCCAGCGATTTTCGCGATCGGCATTGGTGCTGGACTGGCACAAGGAAATGTATTGGGCGGTCTTTTGCTCGCCGGGGTAGCGGCTATATTTGGAATTGCACTTTCGAAGTGGGTAGCAACCTCACTGGGAGCACTGATCCGTAGGAAACAAACTCGCGGAGAAACTTTGTTGGCGTTGCTGGGAGTGGTCGTAGGCCTTGGCGGGGCTTTGCTTGGTCAAATTGCGCCTTTACTTCTCCGGCACTCGGAATCTATTTCTGCGTTGCGCTGGACTCCGCCGGGTGCGGTCGCCGTCGCTCTGACTCAGGGTTTGCGTGGGGACCACCGCGCGGTTTACGCGATCGCATTAGCCCTTGTTAGTGTCTACGCTCTGATTTTAATTGTGGTTACGTACGGGCTGGCGCATCGCGCCGTCCTGGGCAGTAGAAAAATCAGACGAACGCGCCAGCCAACTTTATCGAACCTCGAAAGCGAAGATTATACCGGCTGGGAAATCCCTTTCGTCTCGCCCGCCCTTTCCGCGATTTTAGAGAAGGAACTTCGCTACGTAATGCGCAATGCGCAGGTACGTATGATGACGGTTATGCCTCTGATACTGATTGTTGTCAGGCTGATGAATAGGCGACGTTTTGATCCGCATGGGGCTGCAGGCGGCAGCGGTTTTGCGGCCGACTTTTTTACCTATGGTCAGGGATTGGTGGCGACCAGCGGGGTACTCTATGTGTTTCTGATCCTTGCAGGAATATTTTGTAATCAGTTTGCTTTTGAGCACGCCGGAATAAGGACGCTGATACTTTCGCCAATTGACCGGAAAATCATTCTGGTGGGAAAGAATGTGGCAGTCATTATTGTTGCTTTGATCTTCTCAGCGGGGCTGCTGCTTGTTAATGAATTGGTGTTTCGCGATCTCACTTTAGGTTCCTTACTCTTTGCGACACTCAGCTTCTTTACCTTCGCTCCGTTAATGTCGCTAATGGGTAACTGGATGTCAGTTAGCTTCCCTAAACGTATGAAGTTTGGGAAGCGGCTAAATGTTTCCGGTGTAGTTGGATTGCTATTGATACCGATGATTATCGTGCTGGCGCTTTCCCCCCTGGCCGCGGCTGCTGTGGGTTACGTTGCGCAGAATTTGTTCGTTGAGTATGTTACACTCGCGATACTGGCGGTTCTTGCATCAGGGTTATATCTGCTGGTTATTGGCGCCCAGGGGGAGTTTCTCCAACGGAGAGAATTGGAATTACTTGAGGTAGTCAATGAGCAGAATAGTGATTAAACAGCCGCTACCGTAACGGGTGTTTGTTGCGGGACAGTGTTTTTAGTAACCGTGGTTCTGTTGACAATGTTTCTGTTGGAACAATGGTTGGGTTGCGACGGTGATTCAACTCGTCGGTTCAACTCAGCAAAGTGCTGAAGATGATGCAGTCGGTTTCTTAACTAGATTCCAGTGATGTCTTTTTCGACATCCGGGCGGGCAGACAAGATTTCAGATCTCCGATTTGAGATTTCAGCAGGCGGCCCCGCCAATACACAAATGGCTCGCAGAAAATTCCGCAGTAATCAGCGTCACGAACCTACCACCGAGCGTTCTTTCCAGGAGTATTATCTCTCAACACCAGCTCCGCACACCTCGAGAACGGAACTTCTGCGGTTAATTCGCGCCGGCGAAGATACATTTCTCGAACTTAAAGTAAAACTTTCTAATCCGGAAAAAATTTCGCAGGAGATCGTTGCTCTCGCAAATACTGGCGGCGGAGTAATCGTCTTCGGCGTCAACGACCAGCTGCGCATTGAAGGCGTCGATGACCCGGAAAGTGTTCAGGAAGAGTTAGTGCGAATTTGCCGCGAGGAAATACGGCCTCCATTGTTTCCCTTCATCGATCGCATAGCCTTTGACAACGGACGGCGAATCGTGGCGCTTGATGTTGAAGGAACGCGCCGGCCTTATCGAACTCACGACGGCAGGTTCTATCTGCGGGTTGGTTCAGAAAAGCGCGAAGCGACGCGCGAGGAACTGTCATCCCTGCTGGACGAAGTGCGCCCGCTTAGATTTGAAAATATGCCGGCGATGTCAGCTTCTATTGAAGATATAGACGAAGGGCATCTTTGGAGTTTTCTGCGCGAATTCGAAGGAGACGCTTTTGAAAATGCGAGCGCAAGCGGGTATCCCACGAAGGAAGTGTTGGAGCGTGATCTGCTGTTAGCGACGGACCAGGCAGGCGAAATAGTCCCAACTGTGGCCGGGCTGTTACTCTTCGGGCGCGACGAAAGAGTTAAAGAACTATTACCGCGCTCCGCGATTACCATTACTCGCTTTGCCGGCGACTCGATCCAGTCTCCCATGGTAGAACGGGAAACGATATCAGGGCACCTGTTAACCCTTTACGAATCAACGCTGCGTTTCATTGGCCGTTATTGTGATCTATGGGACACACGTCCAAGAAATTTTCCCGCTTCGGATGTGGAGGACAGCCCCGTGGCGGCTCGCGCCAACTATCATCGCAGCAGCGTTAGCGAAGGGGTCAGTAATTCGCTTATCCATCGCGATCTGGCTCTGCGCGATGTCCCCACCAGATTGAATATTTTTGATCACTCTATCGAATTCATTAATCCCCGGCGGACGACTGGGTTTTCACCTGTTGCCCAAAAAGCCATTCGTTACGGAGTGCAACAGCGTTTGAACCCTCAGCTGGCGGCAATTTTCACCAGTCCGGCATTTGGCGCTAAAACACCCCACGGCGGCCTACCTATGCTTTTGCGCGAAAGTCGTCTGTTTTCGAATCGCAAGTCTGAAGTCATCGCTATCAATGATGAGTTTCGCCTTCGAATGCACGGCGCGTCAAAGTAGGCAGACCGCAGACGCCAGAAGTAGGTCCCTGTAGGATTTTGGTTTCAATGACAAATGAAAATGACGAATGACCAAGGGAAAATTTTCCATTTATCATTGGTGGATTCAAGTTTGAAGTGCAACAGAGGTATTGACTATTTGCTTCGCCCCAGAGGGGCGACATGTTTATAGCCT
>JBHENH010000015.1:290-36114 GCA_046262135.1 Pyrinomonadaceae bacterium | reverse complement strand
AATAGCTTCCGGGGCCTGATAATTATTTCCGCACTGGTCCTGGTCCATCTGTTCCGGTTCCGAGGCGCCAGAGATGCCGTCAAGCTCACCTGCAACCTGACGGGGATTCGAATCAGCTACCGCAATTCCAATACTTTCAGCATCCCAAAGGCTCTTAATCAAAGCATCCACACCTGCCCGCGAGTCGACGATCCTATAGTCGAGGGTCGCGTCCACTCGTGCAGGTACATTAACAGCGGCGTCGGCAAACTCCCGCGTCAGCGCAGCAAATTCCAGTTCCTTGAAGAGCTCATACGCAGCGGCACGATCCGGTGGTCTTGCTTTTATTTGATCAAGATCCAACTCAACATCAAGATCCATCCGTATACGGGCCAGCTCCCTTGATTGACGAATCAGGTCCGCGTTGTTCCGGAGAGATTCTCGATAGGTCTTGTGCTTAACTTCTTCCCATCGCCGTAAAGCCTCTTCAATTGAGCCAAACTGCGTGATGATTTGTACCGCGCCCTTTGAACCAATTCCGGGGGCGCCTGGAATGTTGTCAATTGAGTCGCCCATCAACCCGAGCAGATCGACTACCTTGTCGGCCGGCACACCAAACTTCTTCTCCACCCAGGCCTCATCACACCATTCAATCGGAGGGACATATTCCTTGCGCTTTACGACCTGAGAATTTTGTCGTAGCGCGATGATGGAAGGGTCGCTTACAAGCTGGCACATGTCTTTATCGTTAGAGACGATTACTGACTGAAGTCCTTTGGCAGCGACCTTTGCTGCGAGCGTTCCAATCACATCGTCGGCCTCAAAGCCTGGCGCATTGATGACGGGAATGTTGAATGCTTCACAAAGCCGGATGATATATGGAAGCTGTGAGGCCAGATCTCCGGGCATCGCCAGTCGATTGGCTTTGTAATCGGCGAAAGTCTCATGCCGGAAAGTCTTCTCACCGGATTCAAATATGGCCGCTATGTAGTTTGGCTTCTCATCCTGCAGAAGCTTACGCAGCATGTTCGTAAAGATGTAGACGGCCTGCGTGACCTGACCTGTGGAGGTTCCCAGCGGAGCTACACGATTCGCCATCGGCGCAAAGAACGCGCGAAAAATGTGCGACATCGAATCGATCAGAAACACCCGTTCCAACGGCCTATCGCCGTTAGAGGCTTGCTTGCTTGGCATGTGTTTCGATCATAAGGAGGCGTTTTCGGAGTGTCAATTGTGTACGCTGCGCGCGCCTTGCAATTGGTCCGACGGTCGCGCGATTCACGGGAGGACTGTGGCATTCTTTCCTGCGTTTCTGCTCAACTGTAGCAACCCCGCAACAAAACGGCCCGACGAGGTTCTCCTTTTTTTCGGATTTCAAATCCGGCATAGACATTGCTCAGCACAGTTAGAATTTTCGAAGTTAACTTAGGCATCACATCGACGAAAGTGATTAAACAAACCACAATTGCGTCGGCTGTCGAAACCGACGGCATCGGACTACACACCGCCGTTCCTGTCCATATCCGTTTAGTACCGGCACCGCCCGATACCGGATATGTCTTTCGACGTACGGATCTCGGCGGATTTGAAATTCCGGCGACAGTCGAATCAGTAGCGCACTGCGGTTATGCAACTACCCTCATGCGCACCGGCGTGATGCTATCTACGGTCGAGCATCTTTTATCAGCCTTGCGCGGACTGGATGTTGATAACGTTTACATTGAAGTCGATAACCTGGAGATTCCCATTCTCGATGGTTCTGCTGAAGTCTTTGCTGATATGATCGAAAAGGCGCGTATCATTGATCAGCCACTTGCGCGACGCACTCTGCTCGTGCGTGAAAAGGTTTCCTTCGAGCAAGGCGACAGGCGTATCAGCGTCGAGCCGGGCGACCACTACCAGATTGATTGCTTGATCGATTTTACGCACCCGATGATTGGCGTGCAGGAATTTTCCATACATTTAGATGACGGCGCGTTTAGTCGTGAGATAGCGGCGGCCCGCACGTTTGGATTTACCGACGAGATCGAAGCGCTGCGACGAGCTAACCTCATCCGCGGCGGATCGTTGGAAAATGCAATCGTGCTCACACCCGAGGGAATGTTGAATAAAACTGGCTTGAGGTTCCGCGACGAGTTTGTGCGTCACAAGATCCTGGACATCATCGGGGATCTCGCTCTATTGGGAATGCCGATTCTCGGGAAAGTAGTCGCGGAAAAAAGCGGTCACATAATGCACGCAGGTCTGATGTCTAAACTGCTGCGCGCGCGTTCGGCGTGGGACATTGTGGATATGCCGGAAGCGCAACGCCAACGTCCAAATGAAAGTCCAAAGTCCAACGTCCAAATGAAAGTCTAAAGTCCAACGTCCAAATGAAAGTCTAAAGTCCAACGTCCAAAGTCCAACGTCCAAAGTCCAACGTCAACTGTCGCGTGATTGAAAGTAGGCTGAGCTAGGCTTTAGCTTGCTCGTGGGGAACAGACCACCCTAATAAGTTGAGGTCTAGCTAGCCAAAAGGACGTTGGACTTTGGACTTTGGACTTTGGACTTTCTTAAAGCCCACTTCTAACAATGTCATGCAGCCGAATGATCCCTACGCAGGTTCCCTCTGCGTCTACAACCGGAAGCACGGAGATTTGAGAAGGTCGATCCTCCATCAAGCGCAAAGCCTCGTAGGCAAGGAGTTCCGGTTCGGCAACTACCGGATCTTTCGTCATTATCTCCTCACAGCTCACACTGGCAGGCGACGAAGAATTCAATCTTTGAATTGCTCTGCGCAAATCACCGTCGGTCACGATACCTACCAGACGGCTTAATTCGTCCACAACGTTCACCGCTCCCAACCCTCCATCGCTGATTCCCTTCACTATATCAACCCAGAGGGCTCCGGTTTTGATCGTCGGATTGTCGTCGCCGCTATGCATCAAATCTGCAACCTTCAGTGTCAGACGCTTGCCCAGCTGTCCCGCCGGGTGGTTAATCGCAAAGTCGTCGGGTGTAAGGCCCTTAACCTGCATTAACGTCATCGCCAATGCATCACCCAGAGCGAGCGCGACGGTTGTGCTCGTAGTTGGTGCCAGGTTTAAAGGGCAGGCTTCCTGGTCCACCGATCCATCAATCACAGCATTCGCACGGCGCGCAAGGGTCGATTTGAGATTTCCCACAAGAGCAACGATTGGCACTTGCCGGCGCTTCAGATAAGGCAACATCTCGATTATTTCATCTGTCTCACCGCTGTTGCTCAGAATCATAACCACGTCGTCTGCATTAATGATGCCGATACCTCCATGCAGCGCATCGGAGGGATGAAGATAAACAGCCGCCGATCCTGTGCTGGTCATTGTTGCGGCGATCTTTTGCGCAATTATTCCCGACTTGCCAATGCCGAGGATCACAATTTTCCCTTTGCAGCCTGCGAGTAGGTCAACCACTCGCCCAATCTCAGGCTGCTTCAGCCGCCCCGCGGTTTTAGCTATCGCTTCGGACTCCAAACGCAGATAGCTTTGGACCTCAGCAAAACAATCTTTGTCCTTCATGTGCTGCACAGAGTAAACAGTAAACAGCAAACAGTAAACAGTAGGCAGCAGACAGTAATCAGCAGTTAGCATTCAGTAGTGGGCAGTAAGCACTGAGCGTAACATTAACCCAAGGCTTTCCGGTGCCCCCCTCAGCCAGTAACAATGCCCTGCCCTATCGCTCTTCCGGCTGTTAGCTGTGTGCTCTATATACAATAGACAATGCGGAAACCTCTGGGTTATAGTTCCGCGTCCCTTAAACCGTCTAAATCCTTAGCACTAGAAGATCTGATATGGGTCTACTTAATTTTCTGCCACGCGAAGAACAATACTTCGATCTATTCATTCAAATGACGCTTTACATCTCAGCAGCCGCGCGTGAACTGAAGGAGATGCTGGCAGATAAAAATCACGATTATGCTGAATACGCTCAACGAATCAAGGGGCTCGAACACGCTTGCGACGAACTTACTCACACTATCTCTACCCGTCTCAATAAATCGTTTATTACGCCCTTCGATCGCGAAGATATTTACACAATGTCGACCGCTCTAGACGACATAGTGGATCTTATTGATGACGCCGCTCGTGCAATTATTATCTTTGACGTTCATGAGATCACTGACTATGCCCGAGATTTTGCGGACGTCATCGAACGAATGGCCGAACAACTAAAGGCGATTGTAGCGACGCTACAGAAGCCCAAAAATGTCACGCAAAGGCTGGTCGAGATTCACCGTCTGGAAAATGAGGGTGACGACATCTACCACGCAGCCATAGCAGAGCTCTTCCACAACTCGCACGACGCTTTGACCGTTGTAAAGTGGAAAGAAGTTTACGAAAAACTGGAAGCTGCCGTCGACCGCTGCGAGAATGTAGCCAACATTATTGAAAGTGTGATCATCAAGCACACGTAAAAGAACAGAGGTCAGAGGTCAGGGGCCCGAGGACAGAGCTCAAAGCTGAGTGATTGTATTCTGACTTTCATTATCCGAATTCATACTAGTAAATTCTAACTCTTGCATTTTGACTTCTGACTTTCTGAATTGTGATTTCTCAATTGTGAATTCTAATTTCTGATTTCTGATCTCTGACTTCTGATCTCTGACTTCTGGCCCCTGGCCCCTGGCCCCTGGCCTCTGCCCATGTCCGCCACCCTTGCCTTCGTCGTCATACTCGTCGCCCTGGCGCTCGTCTTCGACTACATCAACGGATTTCACGATGCAGCGAATTCCATCGCTACGATTGTCTCCACGCGCGTCCTCTCACCGGGAATCGCCGTCGTATGGGCGGCGTTTTTCAATTTCATCGCCTTTGCCGTGTTTGGGACCCGAGTCGCCAAAGCAATTGGCGATGGCGTGCGAATGGACGTGATTAGCGCGGATCTGCGTCTGTATGTCCTGCTCTGCGCACTTTTGGGGGCAATCATCTGGAACCTGATTACGTGGTATCTGGGGTTACCGACGTCCAGTTCACACGCCCTGCTTGGTGGTTACGCCGGCGCGGGCATCGCCGCTTTCGGAGGGATTCACGGTCTACTTAAGACTGATGTGTGGATACGGACCATCAAGTTTATTGTCTTGTCACCGCTGATTGGTATGGTGATAGGGTTCAGCCTCATGGTCCTGGTCCATTGGATCTTCAGGAGAGCGACGCCGAAACGTGTCGATAAATTCTTTCGCAAAGGTCAGCTTTTCTCAGCCGCAGCGTTTTCGTTGGGCCACGGTGGAAATGACGCGCAAAAAACTATGGGGATCATTACCGCGGTGTTGGCGGCCGGGGGCATCCTCACGTATGGACCAAACGGCACCATTCCTCCCATCCCTCTCTGGGTAGTGTTGACAGCGCATGCGGCGATTGCGCTCGGTACATTGTCTGGTGGCTGGCGCATTGTTCATACAATGGGTTCAAAAATTACCAAGCTCAGACCCATAGGCGGTTTCTGCGCGGAAACGGGGGCCGCGTTGACTCTCGCGTATGTGACGTTGACGGGAACTCCTGTTTCAACTACTCATACGATCACCGGCGCAATCGTAGGTGTCGGGGCAACTCGCCGGCTATCCGCAGTAAAGTGGGGCGTGGCGGGAAGAATCGTTTGGGCCTGGATATTAACAATCCCCGCGGCGGGACTAATCTCCGCAATCTGTTTCTGGCTCGCCAAAGCACTCCTTCACCTAACGGGCTAGGCTAACCTTTGTGGGCCGGTTCCTGCCCTCCATTCCGGAAGGACCGCAAACAGTCCCGCAAAGAACATCGAAGACTCGACTCCGAGTCCGCGGCTTTGCCGCCGGCGCAGTGCGGTAAGGCTCTGCTTTACCACCTTTGAAGTATTTGACCAGGAGGCTGCGCCTCCGGTTCTTGCTTTGCCAGTCGGAACTCATACCCGCGTGGCACGACTCACAGGCCCTGTGCTATCTTTTCGCAAAACAAAAATGCCCGCGTAGCTCAGTGGATTAGAGCGTTCGCCTCCGGAGCGAAAGGTCGCAGGTTCGACCCCTGCCGCGGGTACCACTTGAGTAGGTACACTACAGGCCGAATGAAACCTGCGTCTATCGATTACGCTTACTAGCTCGGATTTGTGGTGGATGTTCCTGAGCCTGCGCTCGCGGCGGCGACCATGCGCTTGTCCATTTCCTCAGGGGAAACATCTTCCTTGTGTGTGGCCACAGTCCAGACGTGACCGAAGGGATCGGTTAAGGTGCCGGAACGATCTCCATAGAACTGATCCTGCAATGGCTTCAACTGCACTCCACCTGCTGTGATGGCCTGATTGAAAGTGTTGTCGACGTCCTCGACGTAGATCATCAGACTGACCGGCGTGCCACCGAGGCTCTTTGGACTCCTGAATCCCATCTGCGGAAATTCATCTGCAAGCATGATGGGGGAGTTGCCAATTCTGATCTCGGCATGGCCAATCTTTCCCTGATGGTCCATGCGAAATAGTTCGGTAGCGCCAAACGCCTTTTTGTAGAAGTCAATTGCATCCGCCGCTCCCTGAACAATCAAATACGGTGTAACTGAGTGATACCCATCGGGAATCGGTTTTACGTTTGCCATAAGTGTTCTCCTCTTTTTTGTTGGTTAGTGATGTCGAGACGTAACAGTTAGCCTGACGAAAAGCTCATCGTGTTTCAACTGAACACGCTAATAACAGTTCCGTGGCCGTGCACAAAAGTGTTGCAGTAGTGCTTCATCAGTACCCCGCGGCGGCTTTGCCGCTTTCCTTGCGGTAAGCCTCGGGCCTACCGGAAGGGCTGGTATATGTAGAGGCTCCGCCTCAACCCCTTGGCTATTGCATATCGAAACTACTGCGGAGGCATAGCCTCATGAAAAGAACCCTTTCCGGTAAGCCGGAGGCTTACCGCAAGGAAAAGCGGCAGAGCCGTGAATGTTATTAACCACTTTTGTGCAAAGCCGACTTTCGTTACACATGATGACGGATGATGCCCGTAAGCAAACCACGGAGATACTTCGCTAATCGCTACCGCTCGAGCGATCGTTACGCCCATGCTTGTGCGGCTAGAACGAACGGAGGCGGTGTTATTGTCGCGGCGCCGGCTGGTATAGCTCGTCGCTTTGTACGTCAAAGATTCGGTTAAGGCGGGCTCGATAGTTCTCAAATGCAATCTGCGCTCCCAGCTCGAGTAACTGCTGTTCGGAGAACTGAGTGCGCAACCGTCTGTATAACTCTTCGGAAACATTCGAAGGTGTGTCGGCGATTGCGTCCGCCAGTTCAATTACCAGTCGCTCAACCTCACTGAACACCGACAGATCATTTCGCGGGAGGGCTAACAGCTTTTCATCGGTTAGTCCAGCTTTTCTGCCGACGGCAGAATTAATGTCAATTCAAAATGGACAACCAACGCGGATTGCAGTTCGAACCTTGGCCAGCTGGATGTAACGCAGGGACAGCCGTCGCTTCCTGCTGATACCGGCTTCCATAGCAATGCTGCCCCACACCAAACCCGGAACGCGCATCTGCAGTTTCACGGGCGTGAGTTCTTTCCCGAACATGCGACGCATCGCGCCGTAAAACCACCGCAGATGCCAGGGAGCCTGCCTCTTTTCCAAGCCAGAAATTCGAGCCATATAAGTATCGTTTTATGTTTATTGCAGTTTATTTTATCTGGCAGGAAGTCACAACGCGCCCGATCCCTCCGGCAAAATTAAGACGGTGGGTGATTAAATTAATATATGGCGCACTGAGTCAGCCCCGGAAGCGGTACCGACCGCGTCACCCGGATGCACATCTCTGCCAGTCAGCAGAAATATTTACCAATCGGGGTCGTTTTGGTTGAAAACTCCGGGCAGGGTGCGGGAAGAGACGGGTCAAGCCAACGCCGAGTTTACTTCGTTGGAGGTTGCATGCCGGGTGGTGCTTCGTATGCCGCGCGGGAAGGAAATGAGATATTGATGACGTCGATGTTGTGCCGCTTGATCATACGATCCAGCGTCTTGCGATCCACGCCCAGTACGCGCGCCGTCGCTTGTTTGTTTCCCTTCATGTGCTCCAGCAGCCGTCGTACGTACCGCCCTTCGACTTCGGCCAGTGAAACCCACTCCTCACCAGCTTCAGCTGGCAACGCTTCGATTTGCTCAGACGTGAGCATTTGTTGATCGATATAGTTCTTAACGCGCTCCGGAAAGTCTCGTGGCCTGATCACTCCATCGCACATCGCGGCAGCGCGTACTACGGCATTCTCCAGCTCCCGAATATTGCCCGGCCACGGATAATTTTCCATCAGGGACAAGGCCTCGGCCGAAAACGTTACTGTTGAATTCAGCGAATAGATCTGCCGCGCAAAGCACTGCGCAAGCGGCAAAATATCTTCCCGCCGATCCCTGAGCGGCGGTAATACTATGGCCACCGCGTTTAGACGGTAGAACAAGTCCTCCCGAAATCTTCCCGCCTTTACCTCTTGTTCTACGTCCCGATTACTTGCTGCGATTACTCTCACGTCGACTTTCTGCGTTTGGTTGGATCCAACTTTCCGAATCTCACCTTCCTGTAGCGCGCGCAGAAGCTTCACCTGAAAAGCGGGCGTAGTCTCAGTTATTTCATCCAGAAAAACTGTTCCCCCATCAGCTTCTTCCCATAGACCGCGCCGCTCCTTCTCCGCCCCAGTGAACGATCCCCGCGTGTGTCCGAAGAGTTCAGATTCGATCAACTGGCTGGGTATAGCGCCGCAATTCACCGCCACGAATGGTTTCTCATTGCGCTTACTGCGCTGGTGCAAGGCAGAGGCAACCACCTCTTTACCTGTCCCCGACTCACCGGTCAAAAGAACGGTTAGGTTGGTTCCCGCGACCCGACCAACCTGCTTCATTACTTCGATGAGGGCGGCACTTCGTCCAACCAAGTCGATATCCGAAGCGTTTAACCTGGCCCCCCTGTGAGAAACCAGCCGCTGATGCGGGCGATTTTGAAGGCGCTCTTTGATTGCACGTGAGAGAGCTTGAAGGGCTTCCACTGTAAAGGGCTTGAGTAGATAGTCGTATGCTCCGTAGGCGGTGGCGTCGAGAGCACCTACCGCCGTACCCTGTCCCGTCATAAGAACTACTTTTGTTTGTGGCAGTTCCTCTTTGAAACGTTTAAGCACACTAAACCCGTCCGCCCCGCCCATCAAAACATCACACAGGACCATCGACCAGTTGCCTTCCCGGAGCATCTCGAAAGCTTCCTCGGCAGAGGCCGCCTCGCTCACCTCCCAGCCGTCGTCTTGAAGAACGTGCCTCACAAATCCGCGCAACTGAGGTTCATCATCAATAACTAGTGTTTGCATAATCTTTTCCGGAAGCATTTTTCCTTGTTACGCTCGCACTCCAGCATGCCCCGTGCGTTGGGCAGGATGCGAAGCGAGCAGCCGCTCAAGCGGATCAACAGATAAGGGTTTGCTGAAAACAAACCCCTGCATCTCGTCGCAACGGAGCAGCTGCAAAAATCTTAACTGCTCTTCTGTCTCAACTCCTTCAGCTACAACTTGAAGTTTAAGATTGTGTGCCAGTGTGATGATGGCCATCACCAGCGCCGCGTCATCCGGGGCCGTGGTCATGTCATGCACGAACGATTGATCAATCTTCAATGCGTCGATGGGCAGCTGTTTGAGATGGGATAGGGAGGAAAAGCCTGTACCAAAGTCGTCTATTGAGACTCTGACACCCATCTTCTTAAGTCTCGTTAATACGTCGATCGCTAACTGGGGATTACTCATGATCGAACTTTCGGTAAGTTCGAGTTCCAGATACTCGGGAGCCAGAGCAGTCTCATCGAGGATCTGCACTACAGTTTCTGCGAGGTCGGGGTCCTGTAACTGTCGTGCAGAAATATTGACGCTGATACGCATCGGCGAAAATCCTTTATCCTGCCATTCACGGTTCTGGCGGCACCCTTCCCGCAACACCCAATCGCCAATTGGCAGAATCAGGCCGATCTCTTCAGCCAGGGGAATGAAGTCGGCAGGCGGGACCAATCCCATCTGCGGATGCTGCCAACGTAGGAGGGCTTCCATGCCAGAGATCTGAAGGGAGTCAACAATCACGCAGGGTTGATAGTGTAGAAGCAGCTCCTCGTTTTCTATCGCGTGTCGAAGCCGTGTTTCGAGGGCCAGGTGCTTTGCCGCTATCGGATGCATATCTGCTGTGTAAAACTGATAGTTGTTCCCTCCCGATCTGCGGGCCCGATAGAGGGCGACTCCTGCGTTTTTCATCAAGCTGTGACAGTCACTACCATCCATCGGAAACAAACTAATACCTACACTTGCGGTCGCAAATAGCTCATCGCCGTCGAGGTTAAAGATCGGTTTCAATGCGTTTCGGATTGCCGAAATGCTTTGCAGGACGTCCGTGGTTTGCGCAATGTTAGTCAGTAAGATTCCGAACTCTTCACTGCCGAATCGGGCCACGGTGTCAGTCTCTGCAAGGCAGCCTTTTATTCGCGCTGCTGCTTCACCAAATAATTTATCGCCGGTAACGTGCCCCAGCGTGTCGTTTACTTTCTGTAACTGATCAATTGAGATGAAAAGTAAGCCGAGCGGTTGTTCGGCGCGCAATGCGGCTCCTATTCCCTGGGTCAGACGATCTTCGAAAAGTGTGCGGTTGGGAAGTTCGGTGAGACGATCGTAATAGGCCAACTGATTAACCTCGGCTGTTCGCTGCCATATCAACTCCTCCAATTGATTCGCATAACGACGCTGCTCTCGCAACAGAAAAGATTCTTTTAACGCTCGCGCAATTGCCGCCTTCACAGCTGCAACATCAAGAGGTTTGGTGAGGTAATCAAACGCTCCCAAATGCATCGCGGCAATGGCCGACTCGATACTACTTTGCCCGCTGATCATTAAGACGACGCAGTCAGGGTCAATTTCGTGAATCCGCGGTATGAGTTCCATCCCACTTATGCCGCTCAAAAGGATATCGCTGATTACCAGTTCATACCGGTCTTCCGCCAAAATTTGCAGCGCCTTTTCGGCAGAATCCGTCTCACTACAATCGTAACGGTCGGTCAACACATTCAACAGCATATGCCGGACTTGCTCATCATCATCAATGACAAGTATCTGCGGTCTGGGTTTTACTTCGCGCGGCATAGCTAGTTGTTGCCATTGAGGTCCACATCCACTAACCTCTGCGGCTATCCAGCTTTAGTCTTTTGAGTCCAACACTTCTCTGATCTTATGGCCGACAGCGGCCGCATCAAACGGTTTCTGAATAAAGTTAAGTTTCGCGTCGAGCAGCCCATGGCGGACGATGGCGTCATCGGTGTAGCCGGACATAAAGAGTACCTTCAATTGAGGAAGCATTGCGACCAGGCGATCTGCGAGCTCCCGCCCACTCATCTGGGGCATTACTACGTCTGTTAAGACGAGGTGAATGTCAGAATGATGTTGGGTTGCAAGGTGGATCGCCTCTTCGCCGTCGGCCGCGGACAAAACCTGATAGCCCTGTCCTTCCAGGATTGCCTGCACTATTCGTCGCACCTGGTCCTCGTCTTCTACGAGAAGAACGGTCTCGGTACCAGTGGGGATCGAACCGGCTTCTGCGGAACTCTGCGCGTCCTCAACATATGCGTCCACTCGAGGAAGATAGATTTTGAAGGTCGTCCCTTTAGCAACCTCACTGTACACCCACACGTGACCGCCACTCTGCTTAACAATTCCATAAACGGTTGCCAGACCCAATCCAGTGCCTTCACCCGGGCCCTTGGTTGTGAAAAACGGCTCAAAAATATGTTGCTGCAGCTCGGGTTCTATTCCTGCCCCCGTATCGCTAACAATCAGCATGACGTAAGGACCCGCACTCGCGGCGTGGCGCAAGGCGTACTCCGGCGACACAACAGCATTTGCAGTTTCAATAGTAATTTTGCCGCCGGTCGGCATCGCATCACGCGCGTTGACGATTAGGTTTAATAATACTTGCTCAAGCTGACCGGGATCTGCTTTTACTTTACCGAGAGCTGGGCTGGTTAATAATGTGAGATCGATGTGCTCGCCGATTAGCCGCCGGACCATCTTGTCCATATCAGAAACCACTACATTCAGATCCAGGATCTTCGGCTGCAGAATTTGTTTGCGGCTGAAGGCCAATAACTGGCGCGTTAAGCTACTTGCGCGATCACTGGCCTTCTTTATTTCTTCTACGCTAATGCGATGGGGGCTTTCGTGCGGCAGCTTCCCCAGTATGATGCTGGAGTAACCTCCGATGACGGTTAAGAGGTTATTAAAGTCGTGGGCCACGCCACCGGCCAGTTGCCCGATCGCCTCCAATTTTTGCGACTGTCGAAGTTGTTCTTCGCTGGCGCCGAGGGCTTCTATGATTCGTTTGCTTTCGATGAACTGGCCAATCTGGCCTCCGATGGTGTTCAGCAAGTTAAGCAAAGCGGTATCAGACTCACGAACCGAGCGACTGTAAAACTCGACTACGCCCAATACATCCGAACGAATCCAGATGGGAAAGGCGACCGCGCTGCGCAAGCCTTCCCTGGCTGCTACGGCGAGTCGTGGAAAATTCGCGTTTTCGACCACGTCTGAAATCCATACCGGCTGAAATTCTTTCCAGACGCGACCGGGAAGTCCTACACCCATTGGAAAGACCGAGCTTCGCGTGGCCCGGACAAATTCATCCGCCTGCGTACCGGGCGCCTGCCATATGTCGTTGCAACGAATTACATCGGGATCTCTTTCAACGTTCCAAAATCCACCGTAATCCCAGCCAAGGTTTTCGCAAATCGCCTGGAGAATTTTTTTTGTCGCTTCTTTGAGGTTTTCTGATTCGGCCAGGGCTCGGGTAACCGAGTATTGAGCGGCCAGCCTTGCCTCGGCTTTTTTCCTTTCGGTGATGTCCCGGAGGTAGCCGGTGAACATTGGGGCGCCTTCCGATTCGATAAGCGTTATGGTGAGTTCAACCGGAAATTCAGAACCATCTCTACGCTGTGCATTTAGTTCAAGACGCCGTCCGAGGATTGGACCTTTTCCTGAGGCAATATAATGAGCCAGCCCTTTCCGGTGCGCTGCTCTAAACCGCGGCGGAATAATCATTGCGGCCAATTCCTGTCCGCATGCCTCCTCAGAAGCGAAACCAAATGTTCGTTCCGACGCAGGGTTCCAATCGATGACCACTCCTCGGTGGTCCATTGTTATGATGCAATCCATTGCCGACTCGAGGATTGCTCGCTTGCGCGCCTCGCTGTGACGCAGCGCATTCTCTGCACGTTTTCGCTCAGTAATGTCGCGAGCGATACCTTGTACGCCCACGGGTACCCCGTCTCGACGGACCAGCCGAGTATTCACTTCCACGGTGACGCGGCTCCCATCCTTGGCGATGATTTCCAGGTCATACGCGGTTACGCTTTCACCGGCAAGCTTCCGGCCTAACATTTCCACTGCCTTCTCCAGGTATTCAGGAGCCAGCGTTTTTGCCAGATTCATTTTTAACGCTTCTTCGTGCGAATAGCCGGTGATCGCTTCTGCCGCCTTATTCGTTGCGGTGTAGTTACCATTTAGATCGTGCTCGTAGATAAGGTCATGAGCGTTCTCGACCAGGTCCCTGTAGCGCTCTTCACTTTCGCGCAGTGCCTGCTGGGCCAGTTTGCTTTCGGTAATGTCTTCGATAGTTCCCTCATGACAAACCGCGATCCCGTTTTCATCGCAGATTAGACGGACGTTCATTGATAACCAGATCTTCTGACCGCCTTTTCGATACGCTTCAAACTCGAAGCCTTGTAACGTCCCGCACTTTTGCAGGGTCTGCGCAACTTCTTCAGGAAATGCCGGATCAACGTAGAGCTGCGTGTCAATATCGCGGAAACTCTTTACTAGCTCTTCAGGCGAATTGTATCCAAGGATCTTAGCCAGCGCCGGGTTGACAGTTAGGAACCTCCAGTCAGAGGTCGATTGAAAAATTCCTTCGACCGCGTTTTCAAAGATTGAGCGATACCGCTCTTCGGCAATTTGCAACTGCGAATAGAGCGATGCCGTTTCGAGGGCGGCTGCGGCGGTGCCCGCGAGTATAGTTAAGGCCTTCATTTGCCCGAGCGTGAACGAACGCGCGCGTTTAGTGACGTTAAGATTGATAACGCCCACCAACTTGTTCGCCACCATCATCGGGACTGAGATCGCGGAGGAGATCTCCGGTCGTGGCCAGAGGGCCACGAAGCGCTGGTCGTGGACCGCGCCATTAAGAATGATTGGTTCGCCTTCGTGCCCTACCCAACTCGCAATGCTTTTTTCAAATGGGATGCGCTCACCCAGGAGACGTTCTCTTTTTTCACCGCGCACCGCAGCAACATAAAGTTCACTTCGATCACTGGTAGGTAATAAGATTGAAACCTCGTCAGCCTCGGTCTGCACCAACGCCGCATCTGCGAGCTTACTCAATACGGTTTCAGGATCGAGAGTAAAAGCAATTGTCTCGCACAACCCGTGGATCGCGACGGTTTCGCGAAGCTGCAAATTTTCGAGACGAAGATTGCGCGTAGTCATAGCCCTTGTCATCGCCGGCATGAGAGTCTGCATGCTGAAGGGCTTAAGGACGTAGTCGAAGGCGCCGAGCTTCATTGCATCGACAGCCGTCTGTATCGTTCCTTCACCCGTCATGAGAATGCCAATGAGATGCGGATCGATCTCCAGGGCGGCTTTTAATAAATGGATGCCATCCATTTCAGGCATCATTAAATCTGTCAGCAATACATCGAAATTTTCTTCCCGTAGGTGATGGAGAGCGGTAAATGCCGAGTTATGGCCCGTCGCGTCATAACCTCGCTTAATGAGCGATTGCACGAGAATGGTTCTCAGCTCAGGCTCATCGTCCACCACAATGACCTTCCCTAACGGACGAGAAGCTGACACTGCGCGGAGCACATCCACTCCGCTCTCTCTCACGTCCTCAGTTTCGTTCGTCACGCTGCCGCTCCCTCGTTTAAGCCGGTAAGGTTATACGTACGGTCGTTCCTTTTCCCGTAAGCGTCTCAATTTCAATAGTCCCCAGATGCTCCTCAACCGCTCGGCGGCAAATGGATAACCCGAGCCCGGTGCCTTTGCCTTCCGGTTTAGTCGTGAAGAATGGTTCCCAGAGCCTTGACAAGACTTCTCCTGCAATCCCTTTTCCCGTATCCGAAAACGCAATTACGACAGCCTTCTTTTCGGAAGCTAAGACCCCATTAAAGGTCCTGACGATCAGCGTGCCTCCATCCGGCATCGCGTCGCTTGCGTTTGTGATCAAGTTTAGAAAAACCTGGAGCAGTTGTTGCCGATCAGCCTGGATAGTGTGAAGATGGTCGGCAAATTCCTCTACGAGGACAATCCTGTGATTCCGTAGATAGTATGCCATAAATTCGAGGGCCTTCCTTAACTCTTTTATTAGATCGATCGAAGATGTCTGGTGAGAGCTGCGCCGGCTAAATAAAAGCAGGTTACTCACGAGCTTTGCCATTCGATCGACTTCCTGCGAAATGATTTCAAGATTCTCACGCTGCCGATCATCGATTGAAAGCCCTTCCAAGGCTGATTCAGCACGTAATGCTACGGTTGTGAGAGGGTTATTGAGTTCGTGCGCTACGCTCGCCGCCAATTCACCCATGGTAGCCAGCTTCGACGCCTGCCACAGCTGTTGGGTGATCGCATTCAGTTCGCGGCTCTTCGTCCGTACATCGGCGAGCGCCTGCTCAAGACGTTGATTTGTTTGTATGAGCGCAACCTGAGTTTGCCTGCGATCTGAGAGATCACGGATGTTGCACTGCACTACCGCATTGCGACCTTCGAGGTAGGCGCTTGAGACAACCTCAACATGTGTGATGGATCCGTCAACGCCTTGGAGTGGCACGTCCTCGTGACGCACAGATTCTCGAGTTTGGATGTCTCTGAATGCAGCACGCGACGGAGCAATATGTTTTAAGGAAGCTATCGTCCACAACTCCCGGCCCAGTAGTTCTTCTCTCTTGTGTTGCAATATCTGGAGAAGGTAGGGATTGACATCGATAATTCTGCCGCTGTTCCCGTCGAGGATCAGTATGCCGTCTTTCGCTGATTCGAAGAGCCGGCGATACCGGAGCTCTGAGGTATTACGAACCTCTTCCGACGCTTCGCGAGTGACATCGTTCCGGGCCGCCACCGCACTGTGCCGTTCGATCGTCATATTCAATTTCCTTCTGTCCCGCCCTTGTATGTGAGCACAATCCCGGCGCTGGCCACGTCCGTCGTCGCACCAGATTCAACTTGTTAATTGAACAGTGGGGAGAAAACTCGTCCGACTTGTGGATCCGAAGTACGCGAGCATCGCCGGACTAGCGATATCGGCGCATGAGATCTGTTTGGTGGGTCAGTTAAGGTCAACGTGGTACGAGGTTGGAAGAAGGACACCACATTCGCCCCAATGCAGTGCCCTTCTCCCTATGTGTCCCTCCGTAGGGACGACCCTTTAACGACACACGGCGAAGTGTGTCGCCAAACTGGTCCTTAACTCCACAGCGATTCTAATTGGAAGAAGAACGCCTCTCTCGCCCCAAAGACGGCGTTCTCCTTCCGCGCGCTAGCCTAATAGGCGTACGCGATCTCGTTCACTTTCCGCAGCATTTCGATTCAGCTTTTTGGTCACACACTGGCGCCCACAGACGCTCGCAAAAGCTGGCCACGGATCGCATTCAAAACGTCTTCTACCAAAAATGGTTTGTAAAGAATGGGGTATTCACGTTCTTCGCATAGCGACTGCTCGTGAGTTGAAAGGCCACCGCCAGACATCATTATGATCTGCGTAAGCGGAGCCTGGAGTTGAAACTCCAAACCCAGCTGCAACCCGTCATCCTTGCCGAGGAGGTAATCAAGCAAAACGATGGGCGGTTGCCGTTGGTAGAACTCCAGTCGAGCTTGTGGGCCATTCTCAGCGATCAGAATTTCCCAACCTTTTGATTTCAACTCGGTTGCGAGAAAAAAGAGCAGGTCGTCATTATCGTCCACGATAAGCAGCGTGGGCTGTTCGCGAATGGTTTGCCTGCCGCCAGTGGAATTCAAAGCAAGGCCTTCTCCGTTGGTGTTTACTGATACTGTCACGTGGGCCCCGGGAAGGATTTCACCGCGCGCCACCATTGTCGCCAAAGGTTGTGTAAGTTGACGGTGAATCGTTCGCTTAAGTTCGCGCGCTCCGTATTCTTCACTGATGCCTTTATCCAATAAAAACTGCCGACTTTCAACACCCAACTCGATTTCAAAGCACCGATCACCCAGCCTCGAATTAACATGACCCTGAAGCGCACGAATATCATGGTCAAGTATTGCTTCGATTGCATCGGAACCAAGCGGCTCGTACGTGACAACCGCGTCAATTCGATTTACGAATTCCGGAGAGAATCGCTTCCGGACCGCCCCAAGCGCGATGCTGGTTAAGCGCGCCGTCAGTTCAGGTTTAGGTTTCCTGGCGGCTGATTGAAATCCCATGTTTGGATTTAGCTGAGCCATCATTTCGCGCGCTCCCAGGTTACTGGTAAAGAAGATCAAAGTCTTTTCAAAGTTGACAGAGGAGTTGTCACCCAGCCGTAACACGCCCTTATCGAGAATGCCGAGAAGTAAACCTGTAATTGATGACGCTGCCTTTTCTATCTCATCGAAAAGCACTAATGCCAGATCGCATTCATCACTGGTTGCATCTGAAAGCTGCTGCTGATTTAACAACGGCGGCGTTTCGCGGTGACCCAAATACCCCGGAGGCGCACCCACGAGCTTTGCGGTTTCATGCTCCATTTGGAATTCGCCGCAATCAATTTTGACTAGTTTTTTCTCGCTCCCATGAAGCAGCTCCGCTATCGCTTCCACGGTTTTCGTCTTGCCCGTCCCCGTTGGACCAAGCAGGAGAAAAACTCCTGCGGGACGTCCCTCGGGTGCCAGGCCCGATTGATACATGTAAACGTATGGCACGATGGCAAGCGTAGCCGCAGATTGACCTACAACTTTGCCGGCGAGCAGTTTGTTAAGATCTCTGAATTCGAGTTTTGGTGCTGAAAGAATCGGTGAAGGCAACGATTTACTGTCCGGCGTCATTTGGCGATCAGACAGTTTTCCCTTGCCACCTTCTGTGCCCCCCAGGTCGAGCAGGAACCTTGCCCAGGCTTGCTTTACAGCTTCACACTCTTCCTGGTCATGCGCTTCAATATCAACATCTACAACATCGGCCTCGCTCAGCTGAGCGTCGCTCAACTCCTGCCGCCCAGCTTTGAGTTGTACGCCACCTCGGCCGTGCTGCAAACTGGACTGCTGTGCGCGGTTGGCTAAAGTGGCTATCTCGTTTTTGAAAGGACTGTCCATTTCGCTAACTGATCGTGTTAGGTCCGGTACCCGATCACAATGTCTCGTGGCCTTTAATCCACGATGCCGTCGTCGAAGCCTCGGCGTTTTACTGACAATTTTCCCTCCAGGCTGCTTGCGCTTTCACTGGCTGGTCATGAATCTTTGCGGTTAACGGTTGCCAATACCGATCCAGAGGAGCAAATCGTAACCACAACTATGAGGCTGTTCATTGATTGAATGAACGGCGAGGTCTCAAAGTTCCCGGACGATTGAGGGGCGAGTTTCCGGAAACTATATGCAGGGAGATATCAACGCAAAGTGTCGAATGTGTGGGACAAGCCCGAACCGATAATTCTTGATTTGCTCGCAGAGTCTACGACCGAGGTGATCCGCAAACAATCCGTTTGATGGGTGACACGCGAAAAACAAAAGGGTGAGTGACTGAGTCGGAAACTCAACGAGTGGAATGAGAGTCACTATGAATTCCTGATAAGACCAAACCTCACTGCATATCGAACAACGCCCGTGATCTCATGCACGCCGAGTTTCTCCATGAGCTTCAAGCGATGAGTCTTCACTGTATTCACGCTGATATCGAGGATGCGCGCGATTTCTTTAGTAGAACGGCCCTGTGCTATGAGCTGGAGTACTTCGCGCTGCCGCGAGGTAAGCTGTTTGACCAGATCGTCCCCGTCCTGTCCTTCGAGATACCCAACAATCACCTTCTTCGTTATCCGTGGACTCAAGTGCTCGCCACCACGCGCCACGGATTCGATGGCCGTGTAAAGCTCGCCGACGGAATCATCTTTTAAAATGAACCCCTGGGCGCCGGAGCGGAGAGCTCGAAAGACAAATTCCTCCCTTGAATTGTCAGATAGAATTATGACTTTAACGCTGGGAAACCTTTTTTTCGCGAGTGCCGTCGCTTCTACGCCATTCATCACCGGCATGCTTGTGTCCATCAGGACAAGGTCCGGTTTGCAAACCTCCATTAGACGCAGTGCTTCGTGTCCGTCGTTCGCCTGACCGACAACATTCACGCCGGGCAGAGTCTTTAGCAATTCGCAAATACCAGCCCGTACCAATACCTGGTCGTCCGCGATTAATACGCGCAGAGGTTCCATGGCTCGACCACTCCAAGCCCATTTCTGAGCTTACCTGTGGAAAATTCTCAATGATTTTAAACTCTCTGAAAAAACTCCCCTTGTCATTTCCTAATCCTTCTGGGCGGTGTTCGAGAATATCGGGCGAATCCCGGAGAATATTAGCTAGTTTTTTACGAGTCTTTCCGCGCGGTATGAATTTGCCGGCCAACCTCTACTTCTATTAGACCAATCCTGATTGCATAGCGAACAAGACCAGCCACATCGTGAATGTTTAGGCGATCCATCAATAGTGCGCGGTGAGTCTCGACCGTTTTTGCACTAATGTTCATCACCTTGGCAATCTGTTTAGTGCTGAGTCCCTCAGCGATCATTTTGAGCACATCGCGTTGCCGGGGAGTCAGCTCTCTGGTGGGTTTTAGTTCCGGGGTAGACCCGCCCTCGATCGTTGTGGCTCTCCCAGAGATTTCTGGCGAAATATATATTTCATCCGCCATTACCTTCTTTATTGCCTCGACCAATTCACTGCTAGCGGCCTTTTTGGGCAGATAGCCGACCGCCCCCCTTTTTAAAGCAGTGAGCGCAAATTCCTCGGTTTCGTGAACGCTGAGAATAATTACTCGTATGGAGGGAACGTTTGCCTTAATATTTGAAAGTACCTCGAAGCCACTAAGGCCCGGCATAACCATACCAAGCAGAACCAGATCCGGAGTCTGCCGGCTAATCAATTCCAGCGCTTCGTGCCCGTCTGTTGCTTCGCCTACAACTTCTATATTTTCCGCTCTTTCAAGAAGCGCACGAATACCTGCGCGCACGAGGGTATGATCGTCGGCCAAGACCACGCGGATTCGCTTCACTTAGCTTGCACTCCCATTCTTGAGGTCAGTCTTTTGAAGAAAGTGATAGCTGACTTCCAAAGGCAGGATCCCAGTCGTCAAATCACAATTGCGGCTGGGCTGGAAGTCCACAAAAGCTAGCGAAGCAGCTTTTACCTGGTACTTCTGTGCCAGGATTGAAGCAATTAGCCGGACTAAATTTAGGCTAATGCACGCTCAGACAATTCACAATCAGGAAAACCTGAGTAGGGAGAGGACGAACTGCGTGAGAAGCTCTTGTTGGACTTGTTCCTTTAGAAGCTCACGACTTTAACCATTCCATTGCAAATCGATCACGTTGCATATTATGAAGGTTGCACACCGCGAAACCGTCGCGGGCGGGGGGCGAGGACTGTGCGTCCGACTTCTTTTACATGAGCAAGTTTACTGCGGCTAATTCTACTACCAGCTTCAGTGGGTGTAAATTCGTGGCGGGCACTTTCAGGGTGGCGTTCGCTCCCGCCAGTTTCGATTGTGCGTCAGTCCGAGTGATTTACGAAAACAGATTTAACAGCGAGTGTCGCCCACCTCGAACGGATTGCGTCGAATAAAACTGGGTGAAGCTCTTCAATACTCTGGCTGCTCAGACAGGATGCGAACTTTTCTGGCTGCCGAAAACGTAACGATCCGACTGAACTGCTGGTCACAAGAAGACGGCCGTCCTTCGTGGGAGGGCCGTCGTAAGCTTTTGTCCTCACGCGAGTGAACAACCATCCGCATTTAGGGTGCGACAGCGGTCCGCACATACCCTCGGATGGATCGTGCCAGCGGTTTAAGAGAGAAATTGTAAAGCGGTGAGACTGAAATGGGAAACGTTCTGAGATATACGGCCGAGCGGTTAAGCTACGGCGGACATACTTTTACTTCTCAACAGCCGTAGGGGGTTCACTGATTTACTCGTGAGGTTAAAACGCAAATTTTGAACTGTGGAAGTCCCGGTCTGCGCTTGCGTGCGGGGTTGTCGGACTATCCATTGAACCTCAACCACTCTGCCATCCTGATAAATCGGGTGCGTTTCCACTTCCACGGGAAAGGTGTGACCATTCTTATTCAATATTTCAATCTGGTAAGAAGTTTGACGCTGGGAATCCAGCGTCTGCTTTATCATCTGCTCCACGACGTCGTGAAAATCGGGAGCTACTAATTGTGTCACACTCAGATTCAGTGACACCTCTTGTGAATAACCGATGGACAGCTCACCGCTTCGGCTTATAGAGGTGAGTTTTCCTTCTAAGTCGTGGGTACAAATAGTCTCGCCAGTATTGTCCATGAGTGCCAAATAGCGGCGCTCGCGCTCAACCCGCATAAGGGAGATACCAGCTTCTTCAGCTACACAGCAGATCGAGCTTTCGATAGTTGACGGAGTCATGTGCTGTCGCGTCAGACAATCCGCAACACCACTGCGAAAGGCCCTGATGACGTCGCGCGCATCATTAGATGTAACGAGGATCACCGGTGTCTCGCAACCGAGACTACGGGCCTGAGTAAAAAGTCTCAGTCCATTGCCGGTCGCAGAGTCAATTAAACAGATGTTGTAGGCTTTACTGCGAAAGCCCAGCAGGATTTCGCGGTAATCGGTAACGAAATGCAAACGAAAGCCGGTTACAACGACCTCCGATAGAAGGTTACGTACACTCCGAACATTTTCAGCAGCGTGGTCAACAATAAGAATATCGATCATGTGTCCTCAGACGGGGCGATCGAAGTTATGAAATTGACGAATGCGGCAAAAGTCCCGAGGGGAAGACACTTCGACCCGGTTAAACGACCCCGAAGCCAGTCAGTGGAGACCCAAACCGTCGATATGAGCAGATCGAGCACAACTTGTGCCACAAAAAACACTGTGAGGAGATTGAAAGAACACATTATCTCTAAATTTCTAAGCTAGGTGTGTAATCCGCAAGCCCGAGCCCGACGTACTGTTTGGCTCAACGACAAATAACGTGACTGTTTACCGCCATGTCAGCCTTGATTCTGACATGACGCTTCCACTGCACGTCAACGCTAAAGGGTAACAACCTCACTGTGCTAGAACTGTCCGGCTAAGCCGTATAGCAGTTCCGCTACGCAATCGACCTTCGTTTTCATCTGCTTTGTTCGCCCCGTCCTTTTTAATATTAACTATGCGGGCTGCTGCGATTTCATGAGTTGGCGGACGTAAACTTCCATCGGCGTGACTGGTTCGTGCCGCGCTTGGGAATTTACTAACGCGCACCAAACCGAGATAAACACACCCGATATGAGGCGCGGGTTGGCGCGTGAGCAGCGGCACGTGTTAGCCTTACGCTTCACCACGGGTACGAGCCAGGTTTGAATCTGAGTCCGGGACCATCGCGAGGTCCGAAATTAGTCCGCCGGACGGCTTTTTCCATGAGAATCGTCGTGAGAGAAGACCGCAATTACCGGTTGAACCCCGACCACCGTCCGAATCACTCCCCGACTGTTACGAACGAAACACTTTGATGTGCCCAGATTTTCGAATGCCAGGCGACGGCGAGACGACTATTCTTGTCGTCGATGATTTCGACGACACTCGTCTACTTTTGAGGACGTGGCTCCAGAAAAAAGGCTATCGGGTCCTTGAAGCGAAGGATGGGAAACAGGCGATTCAAACGGCGGAAACCGCTCGGCCTGACTTGATAATAATGGATATTGAAATGCCCGAACTTGACGGGCTCACTGCCACTCGCACAATTCGCAGCCTTGCAAACTTCGAAGAGATTCCGATTGTCGCCGTATCAGCCTACGGGGCCGATCAATTTCGCAATGCCGCGCTGAATGCCGGCTGCAATGAATATGTTTCTACTCCCTTCGAACCGGATGAGCTTGAAAGAATCATAAGATCGCTTTTGAAATGAGAACAAACCAGCCGCGCATTACAAGAGATCGTTCTCGTTTATCATCGAACAGTCTCATTTATCGATGCCGTCAGCAGCTGACCCGCTTGGATTGAAATCGACCAAAGGTTATGCGGCTGCCACAATATGCCTATCCGTAACTGTTTGAAAATTACAATACTTGCCATAGCTTTAATTCTACTGTGCTCCGGCAGTGTGTTCTCGCAAAGGGGTCAATGTCCCTTAAAGCTCACTCAACTGCCGGACGTACCGGAACTGTTCGGGTTCCGAATTGGAATGACGACCGCACAAGTTAAAGCAAAGATTCCTCAGGCAGTGTTCGGCCGTGAAAATGAATTCGGAACATCGAAGACAAGCATCAATCCGGCGTGGGATCCGCAAATCGACAAGAACGCTTTTGCAGGAATAAGGACGATCTCGCTCGACTTTTTGGACGGGCGACTTACATCGCTTTGGATCGGTTATGACTCATCATTCAAGTGGCAGACAATTGCGGATTTTGTAAGCGGTATTTCGCAGGGCCTTCGACTGCCTGATGCGTGGACGCCCTGGAAGTCTCGAGGAAAACTGCTGAAGTGCGTTGATTTTCAAATGACGGTCACTACGGTCGCGGAAAGCCCAAGTTTTCACATTATCGATACTACTGCGGAAGAGACGCTGGCCGAGCGCAGGCAAACCAAGGAGGAGCAGGACTCAGCGGCGGAAGAGGAATCAATGGAAGCAATTGTCGCGGACAGAGAATCAAAGGTTTACTACTCGCCCGGTTGCGTTCCTGCCAGCGACATTAAGGAGGCAAACCGCGCTGTCTTTAGAAGTGTCGCTGAAGCGCAGCAAGCAGGCTATAAGCTGGCGACACAATGCCACGAATAACAGTACTTATTTTTTGCGGTGTCGCTCGCCCGCAGCAACGTAGGCACTTCGCTTTTTTATAGCTCGCGTGGTGGAAAGGACATAGAGATGCTAAAAGAATTTAGGGAATTTGTTGAGCGTGGCAATGTGATTGACCTGGCCGTGGCGCTGGTCATGGCGGTCGCATTTGGGAAAATCATCACCTCTCTGGTGGAGGGGATCATTATGCCGCCGATCGGGCTGGCCCTGGGACGAGTGGATTTCGCCAGCCTGTTTTATGTACTCGATAACTCTAAGGGCGTGCCGATTTCCCTGGCCGACGCCAAGAGCAAAGGCATTCCGGTGATCGCCTACGGAGCTCTAGTCAATGACATCATTGCCTTTTTGATTGTCGCTTTCGTTGTCTTTTTGATCGTTAAAACGATCAACAAACATCGTCGCGAGAACGTCTTAATAAAGGACTGCCCTTACTGCTTGTCACACATACCGACTGCAGCGACGAGATGTGCCGCTTGTTGTTCCGAGCTAAAGGTCGCCTAGACACTCATTCGTCAATTATGAGCGAAATAACCCGCCTGGTATCTACCGCGGTATTGTAAACTTGTGTTTATGCGCGAGTGCCCACGTTGCGAAAGTTGTTATGAGGACGACCTAGTTGTCTGTCCGCAAGATGGGGCAAACACAAAGCATACGTTGCCCGGTCCAACTCTGCTTTCAGCGCGATACCTTCTGGAAAAACGGCTGGGCCGCGGGGCAATGGGCCAGGTGTATCTTGCCCGCGATCAAAACCTGGTTACTCGCCAGGTAGCGGTAAAGACCGTACGTCCCGACATATTAAGCGAAGAGGTGATGCAGGAGGGTGAGGCAATCGCACGCTTTGAACGTGAGGCCCGGGCCGCGGCATCGGTTCGCCACCCAAACGTCGTTGATGTGACCGATTTCGGGAAGAGCCCGGAAGGTGTGTTTTTTCTCGTGATGGAATATGTCGACGGTGAAAGCCTGTATCAGTTGTTGAGACGCGAAGGCACCCTGGACATTCAACGAACGGTGTCGATCATGGGCCAGGTGGTAGCCGGCGTCGATGCGGCGCATGACGAAGGTATCCTGCATCGCGACCTCAAGCCCGCCAATGTCTTCATTATGCAGAAACGAAAGAAGACAGGCAGCGGAACTGACGGGTTCGTCAAAGTTGGAGACTTTGGTCTGGCGAAGATTGTTCATCGGGATCGCACCGAAGCACTGACGGCCACTGGGCCGGAATCGCGTGGCATAATCGGAACGCCCGAATACATGGCTCCCGAACAAATGCAAACGGGTGTGCAGCTGGATGCCCGCGCGGATATTTATGCTCTCGGCGCCATCGCCTATCACATGCTCGGGGGTCGTGCGCCGTTCATCGGTGATATCGCACAGCTTGTCGCGCAGAAGTTAATGCAGTCGCCTGCCCCCCTACTCAGTTTGCGGACCGACATCTCGCCTGACGTCGATAAGGCGATTCTGCACGCCCTCGCTCGAGATCCTATTGAAAGACCGGCGACCGCGACCGATTGGTTTGAGGAGCTGGAGACGGCGGCAGGTAAGCGCTCGACGCCACAGGTTCATAACGATTCACGCCTGGTAGTGATGGCTCCCCAGGGTTCGGAAGTTTATGTTGACGATGAACGACATGGAAGCGTGGGACGGTCAGGGCGTGTAATTCTGAACTCAATTCCCCCCGGCGAACATGTCCTGAGGGTTGCGCGGAGCGGCGAGCGGGATGATGAGCGCGTGATTGAAATCAGGCCCGACGGCATAGAACAGATCATCCAGGCACAATTCAAAAGTGCAGCCTCGAGCGAACACTTGACACCTTCTCGCGGAGGAAGCCTCGATAGCAGAACCGGGATTCCTTCGATTGGACCACGTGTGGTCGCCTGCACAAAATGCGGGGCGCGATTCGCAGAAACTGTAAAATTTTGCGGTAGTTGCGGCAACGGCACCTTTCATCTGGTAGGTGAGGCTGTCCCATTGAAAACTCCTGGCCGCGGGTTGGCGGCCGATTCTCCCTCCACAGTTACGTGTCCCCGGTGTAAACACGAATATCCTTCCACCCTCAGATTCTGCGGAAAGTGCGGCATTCCCATTGGCGCTCCAGTCCTCGAATGGAGGCAACCTCGACCTGTTGAGGTTCTCTGTAAGATGTGTGGAACGAGTTACGCGGGTGGCACTAAATTCTGCGGCCGTTGCGGCAAGCCCATCAGCGCTTGAGCCTCCCATCGCTTCCCTTATAATGGTGGCCGTTGCAAGCTTTCCTTCTGAAGAAATTCGTTCGGATGTGGGTATCTTACGGTCAACGCGCGTGAGGTGTTCCCACGGTCCTAATCGCCAAACGGTGATAACGGCATTCGATCGAGGTTGACCCATCGTCCGAAAAACATGATGACAATGTGATATAAACAACCGCACTGCCTGCCAGTCCGGGACGGAACAGCAGACCGGACGTAACGAAAGATGAAAAGTTGCCCCACTTGTAATCGCACCTATACAGATGTCTCGCTCAATTACTGTCTCGAGGATGGCACTCCTCTGGTCACAGAATCCGCACCCATCGGAGACCTGAACGCGACGATTCGTTACATAGATCCGCGAGATACTAAGCCTCCGCGCGGCGAAGAATACCGTCAACCGCCTGTGTCGCCCGATTATCGGGCCAGCCATCCAGCAGCGCCGATCAACCTGCCGCCACAAAGGTCTCCCGCGTCCGCTGCGGCCCCGCCACGAAAAAGGTCAAGCGCGGTGTGGTGGATAGTTGGCGGCGTCGCCGTGGTGGGAATTATCGCGATCGGCGTGGTAGTCATGATTCTGGCATTGAACAGCATGGGGACTAACTCCAACCGCAATATCAACAACTCCAATTCGAGGGTTTCCAACCGGAACGTCAATGCCAACAGCAATCCCGCTAATACAAACTCCAGCGTGAATCTGCCACCACTGCTTACCGACGATTTCTCAACCCCAAAATGGGGCACGGGCAAGTATGCATTTGGAGATATTTGGTATGTTGACGATGAGTATCACATGCGCTCGAAAGAGAAAACATATCTCGTCATGTATGCGCCGACAGACGAGTACAATACGGGCAACGCGACGGTCCGGGTGAAAGTTCGTAGCGTTGATGGCACGCCGCCGGCGTCAGGTTACGGCTTGATCGTGCACGGCGAGAGATCGAAAAGTGGCGAGCTTGAGGATTACGCGCTATTGATCTACACCGGTTCTGATCCACAGTATGAAATCATCAAGCACAAAGGCGGCGGCCAGACAACCGTTGTGCAATGGACCAAGTCACGAGTAATACTAACCGGCACCACGCCTAATGAACTTGAGATACGAGCCAAAGGTTCGGAACTTTCGTTCTATATCAATGGTGAATACGTGGAACGTATAACAGACACCGAGAACTTCAAGCGGGGGGTAGCCGGGTTTTATACGAGCGACACAGCAGAAGTAGCTTTCGACGACCTCCAGATCAAACGGTAACAATAAGCCTTGGTGGTGTCGCTCAACTTCGAAAAGCTCAGGGTCAGGAAGGGGGCATGCCCCCGCTTTCGCTGGTAAACATAAGAATAAGCCTTAGTGGTTTAGGGAACACTCTAACGTCCAAAGTCTAACGTCTGATTCGCTGAACGGACATTGGACTTTGGACGTTGGACTTTGAACACCGGCAACAGAACAATGCAGATCGATTTACGAGTATTGGCTGGACCTTACAAAGGTCGCGTCTTCAGCTTCACTCAATCCGACACATTCCTGATTGGAAGAACCGGAGATGCGCACTTGTGCCTGCCGGAGGATAAATTCTTCTCGCGGCATCACTGTTTGCTCGAAATTACACCGCCACACTGCTTCTTGCGCGATTTGGGATCCACGAATGGGACATTTGTAAACGGCCGTAAAGTGACAGAAGCGTTCCTGCAGAACGGTGATCAGATTCAGGGTGGCCACACCGTGTTGCGCATGGAGGTGAGCACAGGTGAAGTGGCAGACAGAGCGACTACGAACGACCAGCCGGTTAGACCAACAATCGTCACCGTCGTCTGTTTGAATTGCGGGCGCCGCGAGGAGGCGCAGGCGACGTCATCCGACGAACACTTGGTTTTCCTTTGTGAGGATTGCCGGACGGAGTTAAAAAACACTCCGCAGCCAATACCGGGTTACGACATGGTGAAAGTTCTTGGCCGCGGAGGAATGGGCTGCGTAATGCTCGGTCGCAATCAAAAGACGGGCAATCTGGCAGCAATCAAAACTCTCCTGCCTGAATTTGCCGTAAGCGATAAAGCGATGCGGCGCTTCATGCGCGAGATGGACGTAGCGGCGGCGTTGAAGCATCCCAACATCGTTGAGTTTATCGATCGCGGCGTTCACAACGGAGTAGTTTATTTGGTGACAGAATTCATCGATGGGGCCGACGCCGCGAAACTTGCGGATGCACACGGCGGTTGGTTGCCGCAACAGGAAACGCTGACAATTATTTTGCAGGCGCTCGAAGCGCTTTCCTATGCTCACGCGAAAGGCTACATCCATCGCGACATAAAGGACCAAAACATACTGGTCAAAGGAACAGCACCAAACCTCTGGGCCAAGCTGACAGATTTCGGATTGGCCAAGAGTTTTACTCAGTCGGGCATGAGCGGTGTCACGGTTGCGGGCGAGATGGCCGGCACTCTGGCATATATGCCTCCCGAACAACTGAAAAACTTTCGTGATGTCAAACCACAGTCAGACATCTATGCTATTGGCATGACCGCCTACAGCTTGTACACCGGTGAACTGGCGTTGAATATTGGAAGAACGTCGAGCATGCCTGCGACGATTAAAGCGATCTTCGAACAACCCACCGTTCCGCTCCGCGAGCGTGCGCCGCAACTTCCTGCGGCTATTTGCGAAATCATTGATCGGGCGCTCGTCAAAGATCCTGCCGAACGCTGGCAGTCGGCCCAGGCAATGCGCACAGCGTTGCTGCATGCCGTGTGAACGCAACAACGATGAATGCAGGGCCGAAACCAGGCGAAATGCCTTAAAATAGGCCTTTACTTAGAAGGCCCAGGGGTCGCATAATACGCGCCCCACCGGCCCATAGCCGGTGACGCCGTCTAAAGGACGCGAATCCTCGCGTCCGCATCCAACAAAAGGGGCACACAGATTCAGCACCCTCCCAGGAGATAATTCACATGAGATCGATTTGGAAAGGCCACATAAGGTTCCTGTTGGTAGCTATCCCTGTGCGGATCTATAACGCCATTGAAACCGCGGAAAAGATTCAGTTTAACCAACTACACCGCGACGACTATGGTCCCATTGGTTACGACAAGCGCTGCAAGAAATGCAGCCAGGTGGTCACCAATGATCAGATCACCAAGGGTTACCAGTATGAACCGGACCGCTACGCGATTGTCGAGCCGGAGGACATTGCCAAGGTCAAAATAAAGACTACCAAAGCCGTGGATATCATCGGGTTTGTAGACAGCTCAGAAATTCCTACCACCTTCTACGATTCTCCATATTATGCGGGTCCTGATGGACCAGTTGCGGAAAAGCCTTATGCACTGCTGCGTGAAGTAATGAAGCAAACCGGCAAGATTGGCATCGGCAAAGTAGTCTTGAGAGATCGGGAAGACCTGGTAGCTATTTTCCCTCACGAAGATGGGTTGGTAATGCAAAAGCTCCACTACCCGAATGAGATCAGAAGCATTAAAGATGTACCGGAGCTCGAAAGCGCGAAGAAGCTGGACAAGAACGAACTCAAATTGGCGACCACGCTCGTCGAGCAGATGGTCACCTCGATGTCCGAGATAGACGCAGTAGACCATTATCATCAGGCGCTCAAAAAACTGATCGAGTCGAAGATCAAGGGCAAGAAGGTTGTTGAATTTGAGGTTGAAGAACTCCCCAGACTTGATATTATGAGCGCGTTGAAGAAGAGTTTGCAGCAATCGAATCGCAAGCCGATGGTCAAGGCGACGCCTGCAACCACAAAGAAGAAAGCTTTGACGCTGGTGAAGTCGGAAGCGAAACCAAAAGCGGTGAAACGACGAAAGGCCTCTTAGTTTAACTGTAACGCAAACTGTTAGTTTGCGGTTTTGACTACTAACGCGAACTGTTAGTTTGCGTCAGATGTGGACGACGAGGTTCTCAACACAACTCTTTGTGTAAGAGTGGCGATAGTGGATCGCAAACTAACAGTTTGCGTTACGCGTTATAGATGAAAGAAAACAGTACTAAGGTTCTGTCCTTCCCCTCACGTGTTCCCGCCAAGGCCGACTACCAGCGCGTCAAGTCGAGCTATTCCATACGCGAAATCAAACAACTTTTCGGGCTGAGCGAGCGCACTCTCCGCCGTTGGACGGAACAGGGCATTATTCAGGGCACGCCCGCTGTGGAAGCCGGCAATTATAATTACGACTTTCACGCGTTGACCCAGTTTAGGCGAGTGCGAGAATTGCGAGCTCAGGGGCAAACTCTGCGGCAGATCGAGGCAGAGCTGCAAGGACAGTTAAATCTTTTCCGAGGCTTTGAGGGCGGAAAAGTGTCACGCCTCTTAAGCCCGTTCGAGGAAGCGCTTCTACTTCACGAGCGAGGAGACGGCAAGGCGGCTGAGTCATACCTTGAAGCAATAAATAATGGCGATAACGTCGCAGAGGCCTATTGCAACCTGGGTATCATTCATAAGGACATCGGCGACATTGCCAAAGCCCTGGACAATTTCACGCTGTCGCTAAAGCACGAGCCCAGGCACGTTGAAGCACACTACAATCTGGGGAATCTTTACTACGATGCTGGGGAGTTTTCGCTGGCGCGTCTACATTACGAGGCTGCGGCGCAAATCGAACCAGGGTTTTCCCTCGTCTATTTCAACCTCGGGCTTGTCCATTTCAAGTTAAGCGATTTGGCAGGAGCGCTCGCTGCGCTCGAGAGGTACCGGCAGCTGGAACCTGAGGATGAAGAGATAGAAGCCATCAATCAGCTCCTGAAGGCTATTCAGCAACCACGGCCCTCATACTAGAAAGCCCAGGTGCGCACGATTTTAACCCAGTTCGGCGGGCTGCTTTAGCGTCAGGCAACTTCGTCTTCGCACTAACCATTGTAGGGGGGATCCGGCTTGTTTGTGATGCAGGAAAAAGTTGGTGGTGGGCAGGAAGGGACTGCCCACCTCCTAGTATCGGATCGAAAGAAAGGTGAACGATCCTCGACTTAGGTACTGCTATCAAAGCAATAATGATCCACGAATTCCAGAACCGGTAAGGGGTGACGCCGAATCTTCGGAATTCGTCGCACAAAATACGGAACCGTGGGCGGTAGCCTATGGATGTTGCCATCACTTGAGGGTGGTTGTTTCGATTCCATTTTGGTCAAAAACATCCGTCTTCCACAGGGGTAATTGGTGCCGGCATCCATTGGCTACCGCCAACGGCTCTGTATTGTTCCGTTGAAGCAACGAGTCCCTTAATTTCGCTAGACCAACTGGCCCAAAAAAGTTTAGAATCCCATTCTCTTCCCGTAACTCGTTCTACGGAGGCCCCCTATGGCACAAGTAAAATGTCGCGTCCTCTGCATCGACGATCATGAGGACACGTCTGAGATGCTCAAGCTTTTGTTGTCCCATGAGGATTATGAGGTAGTTACCGCGTTCAGTTGCGAGGCAGCCACCAAATTGGCAACGTCCCGGGAGTTTGATCTATACGTTCTCGATAGACATCTTCCGGATGGCAGCGGCCTTGAGTTATGCAAAAGCCTGGGCAAACTTACACCGGGTGTCCCATGTATCTTCTATAGCGGCGACGCTTATGACATTCACCGGTCAGAAGCACTTGCCGCTGGCGCGGACGATTACGTAGCGAAGCCCGATATCGATGGACTAATCGAAAGCGTTCGGCTATTGCTTTCCCGAAGAGAATGCGCCACAGCCACGGCGTAATTGCCTGGTCGAAGCTGATTACTCGCAGCTTAGAACTCGTCATTCAATTCCAAAGAACCGGTGAACGCACGCTGCAGGCTTGCGTTCGCTCCGATGGATGCTGTTTCTAATCAAAAGCGGCTTTTCTTGATTTCAAACGCTGCGGTCACTGTTCTTTGATCTCACAAATTTCGACTCAGCGTGCGCATCCGTACAAAGACCAAAGTACAAAGACCGAACACCGTTGTTCATTTTGGCATTTGCTTGACACGTCAGCTTACGGACGTATAATTCCCTTCCGCTTAACGGGCCGTTAGCTCAGTTGGTAGAGCAGCTGACTCTTAATCAGCGGGTCGGAGGTTCGAGCCCTCCACGGCTCACCATTATTTTCAATGACTTGCGGCAGGTTGAAGAGCCTGCCGCTTTTCGTTTGTGACCTATCACACTCGCGCCCTCTTCATTGCGTGGGCTGTTGTCGTCGGTTAGTGGCCTCACCGGCGACTCTACTCCCGACGAGTAGTGCACCTATTGACACGGCACGGTCATCGAAGCAGGCCGTTCGATCTTTATCTTCAGCGGTAAGGACAGGAGGTCGTAGTACCAAAGGCGGCCGCGACTGGCCCATCGTTGCCGCAGCGCCTCCGCCTTCTTTCTCTCCCCCGACCACGTTTGAGCCTTCACCTGCAAAAAGTAGTCACCGTTGGACAGTTTCTGTGAAGGCTCAACCGCCGGTGTTATCGTGATCGAAATGGGATCCGGAAGTTCATATTCAAACGAATCATTGGGCTGGAGAATGCGGAACTTATCGGTTGGCTCACTTTCCTGAAACTTATCCGAAAGCGCGCCTGTTGGCCGCATCAGTGTTGAACGCACATCGTAGACATAGTTCCGGGATCGAATATCACCAGTCGTCTTCGCCAGCCTCACATTGAAGATCGCCTGACCGTAACGGTGAAGGATTAGGGTTTCACCACTTGTGTTTGTAACGCGAAGACGTAAAACAAGTGAAAGTCTTTCCTCACGCGTCCGCTCATCAATGACCTGCGGACAATACTTCTGATCGGCGATTGCCAGTGAGAGTTGCAAAGTACCGGCCGCCTTTCTGTTTTGTTCTTCCGGATGCGCAGCCGGCGTCGTATCAACGCCGGCCGCACCAACCGAAAAGAAGCAGGCACACAAGAACAACAGCATTGTCACCCTGACGGTAGCGCTAGTAACCGCAGGCCTTTCTAATCTTGTCATCATTCTGTTTATTCACCGCGTCGGCTCGGTCGTCCTGAACAATCTCTTTCGAATTTGTTCGGTGAGCCGTTTCATGGGCCAGCGTGGCAGATATTTCATTTATATCAGACACCGGACCCTGCACTGTTTGGACGGTCTTACCTCCCGCTCCCCAAACCGTGACTGTCATCTTACCATCGGGAGCCAACACCGTGTTCGATCCCAGGTGGATGGTCTTTGTCTTGTTGTTAGTTTGGGCCATCAGCACCTTCTGAGCTATCGGCACGCCGCCTGGGCCCATGAAAACGTCAGCTTGAATCGGCGCCACCAAAACCGTTGATTGTTTGATGGCCTTCAGTGCCTTGTCCTTCCCACCCAGGACCTTTGCGCATTCTTTATTATTCTTGATGCGGTTAACCAGATCATCGACCGCGTCAACTATCAATTTGAGCTGAGCAGGCGTCGCCCCCTTGATTTCTTTAGGCTGGCAGTTCGGCTCGCACGTGATGTGATTGGCAAGGGCGCCCACTGCGAGGAGGGCGCCGAAAGCTATGCCGAGCGGATTTACTCCGGTTACGCCAACCTCCCCGGTTATTCCGTTCCTGGCAAATTTCAGTGGTCCAAGGTATCCCATGACCTTTGTTATCAATCCAAACACAAACTTGCCGACGGCGCCGATGCTGCCCGGGAAGAAACTCATGATCAACGCAATGGTTGCAACAATCGCTATGATCGTGAGTATCTTGCTTATGATCTTGAAGAGCTTTTTGAAGAAACTCCAGAAACCCAACCCGGTCGGATCGATGTGGTTGACTGGATCGTTGATGCAGTAGGCGTAGAGATTCAGGCTCTGCGGATTTCCGAGAGTGACAGACGCCATGCCAATCGGGTCAACCGTAGTGAATCGGCCCTGGTTTGGGTCGTAATTGCGGTTGATCGCGTAATCGAGCGTAGTAGCCGTACTGCGCTCATAGCTGGTAAACCTTCTGGTAGTTGCGCCAGTTGATTCGTTGGTTAACGCGGTTCCGAAAGGCAGGGTCACCTGCTCAAAGGAACTCGTGTCCTGCCCGTTGGTAACGAGTCGTGTCCCCAATCGATCAGCGTGGTGATACTGAACAGCTTCTCCGCCGGAGCCATTGGGTGTGAGCGTTGAAAGTAATCTGGCGCCGAGATAAACATAACTCCTGGACCAGGCGGGTGTCGTTGAGCCGCCGGTTTCCGTGAACTCGCAAGCAACGGCGTTGCCTGACCATGCGAAGTAAGTACGCACGCCCGACTCTTCGCTGCTGAGCCGCTGGTTGGTCGCGCCGTATGTGTAACTGCCGATGACCGATACGTTATCGTCGGCTTTGACTTTGGCTAACCGGTTCGCGGCGTCGTATTGGAAACGCTGCCAAACTCCGCCACTGTTCTGAGCCCGTACCTGATTTCCCGCATTATCGTAATTCCATCCGCTGTTCACGATGCGATTGGTCGCAGTATCAAACGCTAATCCGTGCAACCCGTCGCGAGCGACTGTGGCGCCGCCGGGAGGCGAGTACGGACTAACGCCGCTCGTCTTGAGATAGAATTCATAACTCCATTCAAAACCTGCTCTGACTGCGGCGCGCCCGTTTACCGGAATCTGGCTCACCCAAAAATCCCAGCCGCCCTGATCCGGACCCCGATACAGATACGCCTGATAGAGATCGTAAACATATTGAGTGTCTGTGCGATTGCGGTTCGCGTATTCCTGAGAAGTGAACAGAGTCGCTCCCAGGTTCTGCATTTCGGACAGAAACTGTGATGGCCCTTGGCTATGGGCCGACTGCAAGGTCGCCAGCCAACTGTTTAACTCACTCGTATTCGGCTGACGGTTCAGTGCTGACTGATAAAAATTCCTGACGTACTGATCCGCTGTGTACGAGTAGACATTGTTTCGGTTGCCGAACCGATCATATTCGTAACGTTGTGCCCAATTAACGTTTTGGCCGCCGGTCGCACGGATTAGTCGACCCAGCCCGTCATATTGGTAACCACGGTCCTTATCGTGATTCAGATTGTTACTGATCTTAGTTAACTGACCGGTTCGCTTGCCGTTAGCGCCCGCGTAGTCATAGTCGAGATTTAACAAAGTGGTGCCGCCGCGCGCGACAGTTTGGCTTTGCAGTAATCCGGTTTGCGCGTGGTATCCATAGTTTTCCGTGATTTGATTTGCTCCACTAACGCCTACCTTCAATTGTTCGGGCTGGCTGGCGGCGTTGTAAACAAAGTTTGAAGCGTGCGCCTGGCCGTCCACGGACACGCCCGTGAACCGGCTGGCGACGTCGTAATCATGATGTACGAGTTTGCGAGGCTGCGCTCCATTGCCGTACTCGGCCGCATAGCGAACATCGCTGACACGATCGAGTGCGTCATAAATGTAATCAGTTACAAACGGGTAAGAAGAACGACTCGTCATGGTCGTTATTCTTGAAGAGATACGACCTTCAGAGTCAAAACCGAAAGTTTCGGTACTGACACCTGCCGTCGTGGCGCCGCTCAGTTGGGTCACGTCTAACAACTGCGCACCGTAAGACTTGGTCCGATATTGGTAAGTTACAATGGCCGCGCCCAAAATTGGATTGGCAGTATCGCCGAACCCACTCGTGTCCCACGAAAGTGACTGCAGGCGATTAAGTGGATCGTTGTTGTAACTGTAGACGGCTTTGACGCCGCGCGCGTCCGTGTGCGACGTGACATTAGAT
>JBHENH010000015.1:0-280 GCA_046262135.1 Pyrinomonadaceae bacterium | reverse complement strand
CGTCATAAGTGAAAACTTCGCCCCACTGCCCTGAGCCAACGTATTGGCCTGCATCGTTGAGCGTGGCATCGAACTCTGCGAGTCGTTGCGCTGTCAGACGACCCAATGAGTCGTACTTGAATGCGCGCGTTTGCGTTCCTTGTGTTACTCCCGTCAGGTTGCCCTGAGTGTCGTAGGTATACGTCGTGGGCATGCCATTAGACGCAACCGACCCGCTACCGTTCGAATCCGGCTCTACTACTTCGACTAATCTGCCGATTGCATCTGTACGTCCCCAACG
>JBHENH010000014.1:0-38963 GCA_046262135.1 Pyrinomonadaceae bacterium | reverse complement strand
TATGCGGGATTGGTCGGGACGGCCAGCGGCGGAAACTCATGCTGGAAAGTTATTGGATTCAAAACGATCGGGTGGTGCTCAAGTTTGCCGGTTACGACACTATCGAAGCGGCAGAGACTCTTATCGGCTATGAATTTGGAATTCCTGAAGCGGAACGGATTGAGCTTGCTGAAGACGAGTTTTACGATTGGGAACTAGAAGGATGTGCGGTTGCCATCAAGGATGGTCCAACAATCGGCAACGTTCGCGAGATAATGAGGACCGGCGCCGTCGCACTACTAGTCGTGGAAGACGATGCACGACGCGAACATCTGGTGCCGATGGCCCACACGATTGTCGTTGAAATCGATGTTTCGCGAAAGAGGATTTTGATTGATCCCCCCGACGGGCTTTTGGATTTGTAATTTTCTTTGAAATTCCACCGTGCTGCGTTGCGATATCATAACTATTTTCCCGGATTTTTTCCGTGAGGCATTCGATTACGGGATTATTCGCAGGGCGCGAGCAGCTGGCCTGGTTGAGACGAACGCGCATGACCTGCGCGGATGGACGAGCGATAAGCATCAGGTCGTCGACGACCGTCCCTTCGGCGGCGGCGAAGGAATGGTGCTCAAGGCGGAGCCGATATTTGCGGCGGTTCAGGACTTGACTGGTTTTAACAACCGCACAAATTATCCGCCGCAAACTCGGGTAGTTTTGTTGTCGCCGCAGGGCCGGGTGTTTTCACAGGAGCTGGCACAGGATCTTTCACAAAACGCGTCTCAGATTGTTTTGATTTGCGGACGCTATGAGGGCGTAGACGAACGCGTCGGTGAGGCGCTGGCTACAGAGGAAATTTCAATTGGCGATTATGTTCTATCGGGCGGTGAGCCGGCGGCGCTGGTTGTAATAGATGCTGTCGTGCGCTTATTGCCGGGTGCCCTGGGAAATGAGAACTCTGCAACGAACGAATCATTTTCGCATGACTTATTGGACCATCCGCATTACACGCGCCCTACCCGTTTTTCAGGTTTGAGTGTTCCCAATGTTTTGTTAACAGGAAATCATGCGGAAATCGCTCGGTGGCGTCGCGAGGCCGCTTTGAAGAAAACGCAGCGCAATCGCCCGGATCTTTTGAAGTGAGATTACCTTCCAGGAATCCACTCTCAGGGCAAACGAAAGTTTATATATCTTAATGGAGTGATGACATGAACCGACTAGATAGTATTGAAGAGACGCAGCTGCGCCAGAACATTCCTGATTTTCAATCGGGCGACACTGTCCGTGTGCACGTCCGCATTAAGGAATCGGAAACCAAGGAACGTCTGCAGGCTTTCGAGGGTGTGGTCATCGCTCGAAAACATGGCGGCGCAAGAGAAACAATCACCGTGCGCAAGACCAGCTTTGGCGTTGGAGTTGAGAGAATCTTCCCTCTGCACGCTACCATCGTTGACCATATTGATTTGGTGAAGAAAGGTCGCGTGCGCCGGGCCAAGCTTTATTATCTCCGGGGACTTCGCGGTAAAGCTGCGCGTATTCGTGAACGCGACACCCGGGGGCAACAGGGAACGGAATCCCAGGCCACGACGGCGGGGAAAAAATAGTAACCGCCCTTCTTCCAGCATTCATTTACTTTCTTCCGTCGCCTCAGGTTCCAGTCGTGCGATTGTGAGTCCGGTTGATGTCACGCGACGCTGCACTACAATTCGGGTCACTCGAAGCGAGTGCTCGCATCTGACAAATCGAGGAACAGTCGAGTCTTGCGAGTAGCAATTGATGCCCACTCTGTTGGGGCTGGCCTGGGCGGGAATGAGAGTTACGCGACTAATCTGATTGAAGCTCTCGCTGACGTTGACGGCGTCAATGATTATATTTTGTATGTTACGACTCGAGAGGCTGTCGAACGGTTCAGTAATAGATGGCCGAATGTCGTGGTCCGTCGCACACTACCGCATAGTCCCTTAATTCGCATCCCGCTGACTCTCAGCATCGAACTACGACGACGACCCGTCGATGTTCTACACGTACAGTTTACGTCTCCGCCCTTTCCTCCCTGCCCGGTGGTGGTCAGCATTCACGATCTCTCGTTTGAACACCTTCCTGACACGTTCAACTGGCGCAGTCGAACCCAGCTTCGTATTACGGTGCGGCGGTCAGCTCAAAAGGCGTCGCAGGTGATAACGCTTTCACAACATGCGCGTAGTGACATAGTTACAACGTATGGACTAAAGCCCGATAAAGTGAACGTGATTCCCCTGGCAGCTCCTTCTTACTTCGCGCCCGTCGTGGACGAACACGAGCTGCAACGGGTAAGGCAACTGTATGGCATACACGGTGACTATATCCTGTCGGTAGGCTCCATTCAGCCCCGTAAGAATCTCAGTCGCCTTATTGCAGCTTATTCAAGCTTGCGCGGGGCGCACTCAAGCGGTAAGCTCCCTCAACTTGTTCTGGTAGGAAAATTTGCCTGGCTATACGATGAAACGCTCCGGACGATCAAGGATTTGGAAGTAAGTAACTCGGTGGTCTTAACGGGATACGTGCCCGAAGCAGATTTACCGGCACTCTATTCCGGAGCCCTCTGTTTTGTGTACCCATCGTACTTTGAAGGATTTGGCCTGCCCCCGCTCGAAGCCATGAAGTGCGGTACTCCCGTAATAGTTGGTAATCAAACCAGCTTGCCTGAAGTTGTGGGTCCGGCAGCTGTACTCGTGGATCCATTTGACGTAAACGACATAGCTGCCGCAATGGCGAGAGTTAGCAGTGATTTGAATCTGCGGGCGCAACTTCGCAGGCTGGGTGTGGAACGCGCACGCGTTTTTGATTGGCGGGACACAGCCCTCAAAACATTGGCTGTTTATGAAAAAGCCGCTAGCATTGGCGAGCAAATTATTAGTTGAGGCCCCCCGATTAATCGGCACGTAGCGAGACTTATCTCTAGTCCTATGCGCATAGTCATCCTCGGAACGCGTGGCATACCGGCCAGCTACGGCGGATTCGAAACCTTCGCGGAACATCTTTCAACCAGACTTGTCGCCCGCGGGCACGAAGTTACAGTCTACGGTCGCTCACACTACGTCTCACCGCGACAATTGGAGTATCACGGCGTCAGGTTAAAGGTACTTCCGACCATTCGTCACAAGTATTTCGATACCGTGGTCCACGCGTTCCTCTCTTCGGTCCATGCCGTGTCATCCCGGTTTGATGCCGCGTTAATTTGCAACGCCGCCAACGCTCCCTTCGCACCGATCCTTCGATTCACGGGAACACCTGTGGCGATTAACGTCGACGGCCTCGAGCACAAGCGTAAGAAGTGGAACTGGCTGGCCCGACGCTACTACCTGCTTGCCGAGCGCCTCTCTACCATTCTTCCAAATGTCACGATCACGGATGCGCAGGTAATTCATGATTACTATCTCGCACGCTACAACGCCAATTCAAAAATGATTGCCTATGGATCGGAGGTGGAGCGCAGACCGGACCGTGTAGCGGTGCGACGTTGGCGGGCCGAGCCAAATCGATATGTTCTGTATGTTTCGCGACTGGAACCTGAAAACAACGCGCATCTGGTGATTGAGGCTTTCAAAAAAGTGCGCACAGCCTACCGGCTCCTGATTGTGGGCGATGCGCCCTATGCACATGACTACATTAACGATCTAAAAGCCCGCGCGCGTGGCGACCGGCGTATTGTTTTTACGGGATTTGTCTTTGGACAGGACTACCGGGCGCTGCAACAGAATGCTTATTGTTACGTGCATGCCACTGAGGTAGGAGGAACGCATCCGGCACTACTTGAAGCAATGGGCTATGGAAATTGTGTGTTGACGCTGGCTACCCCGGAAAACATCGAAGCAGTAGGGGACGCCGGCATTGCTTATGCGGATGAGTTGGACCTGACCGAGAAACTGCAACGCGTTTTGCGAGACGGCTCGCTGGTGCAGAGTTATCGAAATAGAGCGCAACTTCGCGTACAGCAACACTACGACTGGGATCGAGTTGTAGATCAATATGAGCAACTTTTTGCGGAGATGGCCGGGGCGCCGTTTGTCGCGCGGGCTCAACGCGGTCTCGCGCGCGAGCAGGAAAAGGTAGAAGCGCTGGCAAAGAAATAAAATATTTCAGGTGCTGAAAAGAGAGGCGCCCCGTCAACCGGTTATGGTTGACGGGGCAAAACTTTCGGTAGGCTAGGGTAAATCAGGTAGCGTTGGCAAAGAACTGAGAATCGTCACTTATGGCCGATCCCGTAAACCAGCAGGTGCGTTTATGCGGGTGAGATAAAGCCTCGCGGCGTATAAATAAGAAGTAAACCGCGCCTGAAGCCGGCACCCCCTTTTCAGCAGTCATTCACTATCTTCCAATGAACGGCTGTTTCGGTGTGAAAATATACTAAATATCCGTGATGTGTCAAGCACAATGTTAACTATTTCGTAAAACTTCCGTAACAACTCAAAGGCTGCGCCACCGGAATTATTCCCCAGACCGCCCTTGTGCGAGCCGCAAAGCCTGGCGCCGCGTAGCCTCGGAAACGTTTCGGTTCTGGGAGAGGTTTTTCAGGTCCTTGGTGTGGATCCGTGGAAGTATGCTGATGACGGTGGGAATGGGCGTACGAGGGTTGCGCACCAGGTTGTGAATAATCGAATACGAACGAGCCCACGCTCGATTCCTGGAAATAAGCCGCAACACCTCGTCGGTTACGGTCCGCATTGCGGAAATCCCTTCGACTTCCTGATCGGTAATACGAGGATTGTGGATGACAGCTGTAGCCACCACTCGGTTTGAGTCGCGAATCAATATACCCCTTGCCTCTCGATCGCCTTTCATCGCCAGCTTCATACGGTCACGCGCGTTCATAAACATTACGCGCTTGATCAACGAAACGCGTTCCGCCGGGATATCTCCGATTTCAAGTTTCTCGTACTCGATCACTCGCTTAAAGTTCGCGGCGTGATCTTCAGGCGTCTCCGTGCTCAACTCCTCATAGCGCTCGGTCGGTAACCAGGAGTCATCAATGTCTGCGTCTGTGACCTCGATGTGTTCGGCGAGTACCCAGGCGTCTTCAACGGTCATGCCGCCAGACAGGTCGGCGGTTTCAAAAAACTCAGCCGCCGCGGTGCGGCCTCTGGCCCGAAGTTCCTGAGCGATCTGTTGAGCGCCGCGTTCTTTTTCAAAAAACTCTCGTTTGGTTTCGCGCGCGCGTCTCTCGGCTTCTGCAGACCGCGCCGGATTTGCCAGAATCGCGTCGATGATCGCTGGAAATCGCACCAGTCGTTGCTGATTAATCGCAATAAGTTCGAGAAGCGAGGCATCGGGAACGGAAGATGCCAAGGCAGCAACTGCCTCGTCTGAGGTTTTGCCGTTAAGAATCAACGCTTCCTGAATTTTGCCGGAATCTTTTGAAAGAGTTGCCAGGTAATCGAGTGCGGCAATGGACGTTTCACTGCTCTTAGCGGCGGCCAAAAGGTCTTCTGCATCCTGAGATTCAAGAGTTGACCTGGCGGCCTCGGCAATTTGGTCGTCTTTAGAATCACGAAGTGCAACCAGAACTTCGAGAAGGTCGGAATGCGGAAGTGGCAGCAACCCACTGGCGGCCGCTAGTTGAGCCGACTGGGGCGCGCTGCCACTAACGATCGCGACAACGACAGGGTTTGTTGATGTAGTAGTGTTCATCAGGAGATGTGCGCATTCAGGCACGGGATGGGGCTAGCAGAGTTTACTCTAAAAAGACGGTAAAGTGCTCTTTGCGTTCAATTGAGATGGGAATTGTATTCTAACTGGACGTAGCTCAAGACCGGCCGGCCGCGATCATGGTGGGTACGACCCTAATTGCCGTGCAGCTGTTCCTGCCGCCTCGGTCAAGCCGTTAAGGAGATCATATTAGAACAAAGTGGCGTCTTGATGTCTTAATGTTGATCCCGCGCCTTCCGCATTAAGCTACGCAGCAGCTCCATGACACTTCTTATATTTCTTGCCTGAGCCGCACGGACACAATTCGTTGCGCCCCACTTTTGGTTGATCGCGAACAACGGTCTTGACCTTTCCTTCTTCTTCGCCAGCCGCCGCCGCGCCCTGGTTTGGACCAGTGAAGTTGAGTGGAGATGGCCGGCGAGGTGGCCGGCGACGAATCGTCTCAGGAGGTTCGCCCGAAACAACCTGCAGGTTGAAGAGCGATCGAATCGTGTTCGTATCTATGCGATCGAGCATCTCCTGAAACATGTCAAAACTCTGTTTCTTGTATTCAACCAGCGGGTCCTTCTGACCGTAACCGACCAGCCCTATACCCTGCTTGAGGTGATCCAGTGACAGCAAGTGGTCCTTCCACTGAGCATCGATGATGTTCAGCATGATGATGCGCTCATAAGTACGCATCGCTTCAGGTCCGATTTGGTGTTCCTTTTCGGCATACTTAATCTTCAGTTTTTCCCAGATAAGATCTGTTACTTCGGGTGATGAGAAATTAGGAATGTCTAACTTTTCAGCATCGGCGTCAAAATCATAAATCGTTTTGACTTGAATCTTATAGTTTTCAACATCCCAGTCGTCAGGTGAAACCTCGGGATTCAGGTACTGTTTGGTCAAGTCGGAAAGCAGGTCGTAGGCGACTCCGGCTGCCGGGGGATCGCCCATCAGGTAATCCCTCTGATCCGGCTGTTCCATTAACTGGCGACGCAACCCATAGATCGTCTCGCGCTGCTTGTTCATGACGTCGTCATACTCGAGCAGGTGTTTGCGAGACTCGAAGTTTCTGCCCTCTACAGATTTTTGCGCCGACTCAATACGCTTCGATACCATCTTAGACTCGATGGCAACGCCTTTCTCCATTCCCAGACGCTGCATCAAGGCCTTCACCTTGTCGCCGGCAAAGATGCGCATCAGATCATCTTCCAGCGACAGGAAAAATCGCGACGAACCCGGATCGCCCTGGCGGCCGGCACGCCCTCGAAGCTGGTTATCAATACGTCGCGACTCGTGACGTTCCGTTCCGAGAATGTGGAGTCCGCCAATTTGTACTACTTCCTCGTGTTCCTGTTCGACGATCTGCTTGGCGCGCGAGAATGACTGCGACCACTGTTCTTCTGTAGCCTCGTCCGGATCAATCTCTTCTTTCTTTAGAAACTCACGCGCCATGAAATCGGGATTGCCGCCGAGCAGGATGTCCGTTCCGCGTCCGGCCATGTTGGTGGCGATGGTTACCGCGCCTTTGCGCCCGGCCTGCGCGACAATCTCGGCTTCACGCTCGTGATATTTCGCGTTCAAAACGTTATGGGGAACTGCCTCGCGTTGCAGCCGCCGTGCGATGAGCTCGGAATTCTCCACCGACACGGTGCCAACCAGTGCGGGTTGTCCTCGCTCATGACAATCTTTTATTTCTTCAATCACTGCGTCCCACTTTTCCGGCAGAGTTCGATAGATCACATCGGAGAAATCCTTCCGGACCATGGGCATGTGGGTGGGAATGACGATCACGTCAAGTTTATAAGTCGACTGAAACTCAGCGGCCTCTGTTTCGGCAGTACCGGTCATGCCTGACAGCTTTTCGTATAGACGGAAGTAGTTTTGCAGCGTTATGGTCGCCAGTGTTTGATTTTCTTTCTCGATTTTCACGCCCTCTTTGGCTTCCACAGCCTGGTGCAATCCATCGGACCAGCGACGGCCCTTCATTAACCGGCCGGTGAAATCGTCGACGATGATCACCTCGCCGTCCTGGACCACATACTGATGATCAAGTTTATAGAGAGTGTGAGCTTTCAGGGCCTGCTCCACACAGTGGAGCAATTCCATGTTTGAAGGATCGTAAAGATTTCCTACCGCCAAAAGCTTTTCAGCCTTGTCCACACCTTCTTCGGTCAGGACTGCCGTATGCTGTCTTTCATCGACGACATACTCGCCGGTTTTTTTGCCATCAATCTCTTCGCCCTTCTTAAGCAGCGGGATAATGGCGTCGGCTTTGTAATACTTGTCAGTAGCTTCGTCTGACGGTCCGGAAATTATTAGAGGAGTGCGTGCCTCATCGATGAGGATCGAATCCACTTCATCCACGATCGCAAAATAGTGGCCACGCTGGACACACGTAGCCAGATCAAACTTCATGTTGTCGCGCAGATAATCAAAGCCGAATTCGTTGTTAGTGCCGTAGGTTATGTCGGCGGCGTAAGCGGCTTGCCGCTCGAAGTCGTCCATGTCGTTTTGGATACAGCCGACCTCCAGACCCAGGAAGCGGTGAATCTGGCCCATCCACTCCGCGTCGCGAGAAGCAAGGTAATCATTTACCGTGATTACGTGAACGCCGCCCCGTCCGGTCAACGAATTGAGGTATGCGGGAAGGGTCGCTACCAGCGTCTTGCCCTCGCCTGTCCGCATCTCGGCAATCTTGCCCTGATGCAAAACTATGCCGCCAATCAATTGCACGTCGAAATGCCGCATGCCTGTAGTGCGCACGCTGGCCTCCCTGACAATCGCAAAGGCTTCAGGGAGGATCTCGTCAAGAGCTTCACGTTCGCGCCGTTTACGATCTTCAGGATCACTCGCGTCCGCGACGGCGCCTTGCAATTGTTCCTTAAACTCTGCGGTTCGCGCGCGCAGTTGTTCGTCAGACAGCTTCTTGATTGCCGGCTCAAGATCATTAATCTTCTCGACCAGTGGCTGAACAGACTTCAAAAATCGCTGGTTGCTGCTACCGAATACTTTTGTCAGTAATTGATCGAAACCCATAATGTTATTCTAATCCTGAAGCTGAAAACGCAAATCTACGCAAGCTTGATATTGCAATGTTGTCCGATCCTCAATTTTAATTGAGCGTTTGGAGTGAGGCAAGCGAGTATGCTGCGAGCGTGAGACTCACAACACAAGCTGCTTTTTGATGAGATCAACGACGGCCTGTCTTGGCATTGTGAAATTAAAAATGATTTTCTTGCCGACGGGCGAAGCACTAGTGTTTCTCAAAAGCACTTCCTCATCTTTCCCAGCCCTCGATTCCGCGCCAATCGACAAGGCGGCATTGAACCCTTTCGCCAGCATGCGCGCGCTATCATCTGACGACGCTTCGGATTCTACCGTGGCTAAAACTTCCGTTTCACCTTGCTTAATCGTGAAGACAACCTTCGAACCAGGATTGTCCTTATCCACAGGCTTGAGATAAACCAGGAACCCGCTGTCGTTCAACGCCGAAACCATTCGGCCAAATAAATCTATGAGATTCGGATCCCCGGCCTTCTTTGTAAACTTGGCATCTTTGAGTTTCCCGTTTTCGTCGAGTTCAGCTTCGATACTGATTTCGAAAGGTTTGTTGAGATCCAGCTTACCCTGGTTTTTTAACTCGTTGGCATAAGCCGCGAAATCCTTCATGGCCTTCTTGTTGATTTCGTTTTCCTTCGGCAGCGTGAGGTTATTTTTGGCTGCAGTCCTTTCGAGCTCGGTCTGCGCCTGCTCCGCCCTGATTTCCTCAGCACTTACCGAAGGACTTGGACTGGGGTTCGCGGCTGCGATCGTCTGAGATGGCGAACCAGTAACAACCGGGGTTGGCGAAGGCGTCGCGACAGGCGATGGGCTGGGCGAGGGAACGGTTTCGGGCGTGGGCCGGTAGATCGGCATAGAAGGTGGCGTAAAGATCTGCGGTGGAAAGGATGCTGGTGGAAGGGCCGCAGCCAGTTGATCCGCTTGACCTTCAGGTGCGAAGTAGCCGGCGGGATAGTGAAACTTTTCGCGGGATAGTTCTACAATTTGGACTTCATCCTCGATTTCAGTTCTCACGTATGGCTTATCTACAAAACGCGTATCGGCAATCAGTGTTGCAATATTGAAAGCATCCCGCAGTCCGGGAATGTAGAGAACGCACGCGACCGCCATGAGGTGTAATGCGATCGACCCGCCCAGAAGCTTCAAAACAAGCGGCCACCTCGCCTCTCGATTCACCTCAAAATTTGCAAAAAGTTCTGCCATTTTCTGATCAAACGCCCTGACCGAAGAAGATGTTCCGTGCCTTAGACGCAGCCTCGGAGCACTGCGTTGCGAAGCGTGGTCATTATTAAGGGATACGTTAACACTTCGCGAGTGATGGGCTCAAAGCTAGAATGTAGTATGCACCGTTCTCGTGACAGAGTTATCAACAAGCGCCGATCCCGTAACAAAAAGAGAACAGATGACCGCGGTCAGGGCAGACAAGCCCCGCGACGATCAGCCGAAGGCCGCGAGGATCAGTACGCTCCGCGTCAGACTCGGGAGGTGAGGAAGCTTTTGCTGGGAATAGGTGCCCCTCCGCCCCAGGCCTTCACCCCCGATCCGTTTCAGCTCAGGGCATTGGCCGCACTTGAATTCGAAGATGTACTGGTGACCGCGCCGACCGGCAGCGGCAAAACCTGGATTGCGCGTGAAGAGATAAGGCGGTTGTTGAATGCCGGCCGGCGTGCCTGGTACACAACACCTCTTAAGGCCCTTACCAATTCAAAGTATCAGGAGTTCAGCGAGGAATTTGGGTCGGAACGAGTTGGGATATTGACAGGAGATCGAAAAGATAACTCAGACGCACCGCTATTGGTTGGCACCACAGAGATTTACCGCAATCAACTTTTCGATTCCCTTCGAGGGGGTAGCGACGTAAACGCAGATCTTGTGGTTCTCGACGAAGCTCACTATCTCGCAGACGAAGACAGGGGACACGTGTGGGAGGAAGCAATAATTCTAACGCCACCTCGCATTCGCCTTCTACTGCTGTCAGCAACTATCGGCAATGCGGATCAATTTGCCGCGTGGATTGAGGAAGTACGGGGCGTTCATTGTGAAGTGGTGACGCGGCCTGGCGCGCGACCTGTGCCGTTACGTGCAGCAATGCTTCTTCCAGATCAGCGCCTGCTGCCTTTGTTGACTGACGCTGGAAAACTTAATCCTGAAATTGACGCCATTCGTGAACGGAGTCGTGAAGAACGAGACAGAGCGCCGAGGAATCGACGACGAAGCTACTGAAATGATTGAGCGCGACCACGACGTTGACAATTGGTGGGAAGAAAACCCAAACAAGACTTTGATTATTTTTGCTTTTCACTTTTACTGCTTATGAAACTTAACATGCCGGAAATGCCGCCCGCCACGTTGCTGGCCGCACTCGGCTCCTACGATCTATTACCCGCGATTGTTTTCATGCCCACACGCCGGCGTTGTGATCAAGCGGCGACGGAAGCCGCATCCATGCGCCGCGATTCAAACAACCAACGTGCTGAAGCACGACGTCACTTTTTGCGCCAGGCCATTGAACTACACCCCGAAATTCGCCGGCACCGTCATTGGGACACAATCGTGCGGGGCGGCATCGCGTCGCATCATGCCGGGCACATCCCCGCCTGGAAGTTAGTGATTGAAAAGTTGATGAGTGCAGGGTTACTCGATGCAATATTTGCCACCGCAACGGTTGCCGCAGGCGTGGATTTTCCCGCGAGAAGTGTCGTACTTACCGGAGCGGATGCGCGCACCGGCAGCGGCTGGAGGCAGTTGACTGCGTCGGAGTTGCAACAGATGACTGGCAGGGCAGGCCGGCGAGGGCGCGATAATGTGGGGTTTGTAATTGCCACTCCAGGGCTGCATCAGGATCCCGGCCGCATCGCCGAGATGTTAAAAGCGCCTCCCGATCCTCTAATCAGTCAATTTCGCGCTACCTACACCACGCTGCTGAATTTACTTGACGCTTACGGAAACTTTGCACAGGTACGTGAGATTGCCGAAAGGAGCTTTGCTCATCGAGATGGCGCTTTGCAAATCGCCAGATTTGAAAGAATTAAAGCGGAGAACGAGCAAGGAATTCAAACAAAGCTTGCTGAAGCAGGTTGTGATTTGCAGCTTTCTGCCGTGAGAGGGTTTGAACGATTGTTAAGCGCACGTGCTCACCTGCAACACGCGAAACCACGAACGCGGCGGGAATTGTTACATCGCTGGCTGCACGAGGCCGTCCAACCTGGCCGCGTTGTGGGAATTGGCCGCAGCGGCCGGCGTCTCGTATTAATCACCGAAAAGCGCGGAGAAAACGTGCGTGGCATCCGAGAAGATAGGCAAACGGGCAGCTTTGCTTTGGCGCGAATCGGAAGAGTTTACTCGCCTCTGTACCGCTTGAATAATGAGTTCGTTGAAGAAGCGTTCGAGGAAATCCGACAACGCGGCAGAGAGCTTGTAATACCAGAGCCTCGCGTACTGGAGTCGACTCTGGAAGCAGGTGAGGCTGTCGTAGTACTCGACGATATTATTGAGTCGATAGTTCCAGCGGGCCTCAGTCTCGAAGAAAAATTGAGGTGCACACAGACGTTGTGGAGTTTGATGGGGGAAGCCGAAGATCTCCAAGACGCGACCCGACGTATCGAGCAGTTGCGTGAGGAGGTTTGGGAACCGTTTCATCATCGCGCGCGAGTTCTGGCCACTTTCGGCTACCTCGACTTTGAGGCTGAGAGAGTAACGAACCGTGGGCGCTGGCTAGCTGATCTTCACATCGATCGTCCGCTGTTGGTGGGCGAAGCGCTGGAGAGCGGCTTGTTCAATTCCCTGGACTTCTATCGGACTGCGGGCGTCGTGGCTGCGCTTGCAGCCGATGCAGAGCGGGATTACGGCGACTTGGAGTTAGAGGATTCTATGGTGGCCGCGCTCGCGGGGTTTGAAGATATTGGTTTCAGGGTCGCAACTGAAGAGTGGAAATTCGGCGTTGAGCCCGCACCAGAACTTAACTTCTCCGCCGCTGCTACAGCCGCACGTTGGACCAGCGGCGTCGAGTGGTCCACCCTGGTAAATGAGACTCGCGCCGAAGAAGGCGACTTGTTTCGCATGCTTTCCCGAACAGGAGAAGCACTGTTGCAGATTGCAGGCTTGCGAAAAGCCCATACCCAAGCTGCAGGCATAGCCGCTGTTGCCGCTGAAGCCGTCTTGCGAGAGCCGGTCAGATAGCTCCGTACGTTCTTATAGGGCCAGTTGCTTCCGAAATACAGGACGCGTCCTGGGTCTGTAATAATTTGGGGATCCTTTCTGCGAGCCACATTTCACCTGGAGGAAAATTGAATGGCACTTGTTACGGCGAACGAACTCAAGCGCAAGTTACTGATCACCGTGGATAGCCAGCCCTATGTGGTTCTCGAAGTATTTTTTGCTTCACCGACGGCGCGGGGCGCAGCCACAATGGTTCGTACAAGGTTGCGGCACCTTTTGACAGGCGCCGTAATGGAAAAAAGTTTCCGTTCGAGCGAGAAGTTTGAAGAGCCTGATATTGAGTTAACGCCCGCCTCCTTTCTCTACAGCGACGCACACGGGTTTCATTTTATGGATGAGAAGAATTACGAACAGTTTACTTTTGCCGCGGAAGCGATCGAGACCGACCGCGGTTATCTGAAGGAAGGAACATCATTGCAGCTTCTGAAATATAACGGAGCTCCGGTTTCCCTCGAACTCCCGCAATATGTTGAACTCACGGTTGCATCGGCGGAACTCGGCATGCGAGGCGACACGGCCGCGGGAGGCGCAACAAAACAGGCGACTTTAGAGACGGGTCTCGTGGTTCGCGTGCCTTTATTTATAAAGGAGGGTGAGGTTGTGCGGGTCAACACACAAACAGGTGAAGTAGCCGGACGTGCCTAATCACGCATATTGACCTTCTCTACTTCCTGCACGAAAAAACATCACTCGCTGCGCAACTCGTTCCCCCTTTTAGACCTACCACTACATCGGCCTACGTTTCAATGTGAACGATTCGACATACATGTACCGAGGCCACTCACGACCCGTTTAAGTACATCACATTGAAGGACTTAGCGGCGAAACCTTCGTGTTATAAAAGCAACTGCTGTGACTGTTTCGCCATCTTAGCTACGGTTTCGATTTCAAGTACATTGCAAGTTTTGTTATCGGTTCCACCATGCGCAGCTCGAAGTTTGAACCCTTAATCTGATGACCCTGCGTCATCGCTCACATGGAGAATCAACGAAATGATATTTTCCCGAAATTTACCCCATTTGCGCTTAGCAAAGTTTGCCCCTTTTGCAATAATCTCGTTGTTTTTTCTTACGAATTTCACCGGACTATTCTTCAGCCCAGTATTCGCACCTTCAGTTAATGCCACCAGCCAGGCAGAAGTAATTCCTGCTGATATCCCTCTGTCCGGCGATTGTGATCTGGACATGATCATATTTCGCACGGGCAAGCGTCAGGGTGTCGATCCACGGTTCATTCACGCGGTCATTAAGCAGGAATCAAGATATGATCCGCGGGCTGTGTCTTACGTCGGCGCGCGTGGTCTTATGCAAATGATGCCCGCAACTGCAAAACGATTTGGTCTAAAGGATCCGGAAAACGCTGCCGCCAATGTAGAAGCCGGGACAAAATATTTGAAATGGCTGTTGAAGAGGTTTAACGGCGATGTTTCACTCGCACTTGCCGGTTACAACGCAGGTGAGGGTGCGGTCGACAAGTACAAGGGTGTTCCTCCATATAGTGAAACAAAAAACTATGTGAAGAAGATCGTCAACACTTACGGAAAAACCTATCATCCCGTGTTGTCACCAGACGACGCCAAGCTCGCTTTTCGGCTCACGAACGACGATACATCGATTGGCTTGTAGTTTCCCCGTAGCAAAACATTGCGCGCCGCGAGCGGTCTTTACGATCACTGCGGCGCGTATTTGTTTCCTCCCAATACAGCGCAGTCCCAAGACCCCATTCATTTGACCTCGTCAAGTCTGGCTTTCGCTTCCACGATGTGCGCTTTCAGGCGATCCAACTCGTCAAGGGTAAGAAGGCCAGTCACACGCTCGCAGATACCGCTTGATACCGACGCGGAGGTGCCGCTGCGACTTTGACGGAAGACGTTAATCTCGAGGTCACCCAGTGTCCGGTAGTGTGCTTCAAAACCGGCCAGCTTTGTCACCGCTTCATTAACTCGCGCGACCGTGTCAATTGCCTTTACCAAGCGCTGAACTTCTTCATAGTCAATGAACGCTCGGTTTTCGCGAGGATTTCGCCCGTCTCTCGAATGATTATTGCGATCCCGGTGGCTCGCGTCGGCTGATACGTCTTTCAAATCCACTGCATCTACGCGGATGTCTGCTCCTCGAACAGATAGCGTGGCGATTTGACTAAAACCTTTAACGAGCACTCGTTCATACCGCGACTCAATTGCTTCAAGTTGTGTTCGAGGCTCCAGGGGCTCGCATGCAAGAGGGCGGCGAAATTCAGGTCCCGGCCTCTGCGCCAGAACGGAGCTACAGAACAGGATTACCATCAGCAGAGTAAGAATCGTTGGCCGGGTCAGGTACATAAGACTCCTCCTTCACTTCGGGCGAATGCCTATTCATACACTCAAGTAGAGCTAACGGTGGCATAAAGTACCAAACAACTAGTCCGGGGCATCTATTCGGCAAGCCGGCGCTGCAAGGAAAAAAGCCGCTGAAACTGGAACGGGATGCGCCGTGCGGTCGTACTTGAGTAGTGTTAAGATATTCAGCGGTGAGAATCAACTGCGGTTTATGGGTTTGGAGGTAATTTATCATGACCGAAACAACCGAATCAGGACGTAATGTCGTAAACGAGCTTTGCGACGCTCTGCGTTATCTGGGGGATGCGTCGTACGCAATTCTGCCCCGGGATATGGCACACAGTTTGGGCGATTTAAACAAAGCGTTTTTGAGCACGGTGCGCACCTTAATTGACAAGGATATCGAGTGGGTCGAGGCGCGAGTTGCCGGCGGCGATCGAGTGCGTGAGGAATGGCAGCGCAAGTGGAACCGGGAAAGAACAGAGGCCGCTCCAGATCCAATCAACTAACTTCCGGTTGCGGGGCGTGTGCCTTGCCTTCTGTGAAGGGAGGACGCAATCGAACGAGATTGCGCCACGAAATATGGAAGTCCTATTAGCTGACGAATACGGGTTCTGTTTTGGTGTCGAACGTGCCGTCGAGATGGTGGAAGACGCCGTTGAAGAGGGCGTGCGTCCTATTCGTTCGCTTGGACCGTTGATTCACAATGCCCAGGAGATGGAACGACTCGGTGAATTGGGTGTGTCAACGATCGATCAGCCAACGGAAGCCGACGCTGACACAATCGCGGTGATTCGCGCGCATGGCGTTACGCCTGAGGTGCAGCGTGAATTGGAGGAACGTGCGGCCAAAGTAATTGATGCCACTTGTCCCTTCGTTACTCGAGTTCAACACCTTGCCGAACGCGCCGCAAAAGACGGACGAGATGTTGTAGTGGCGGGCAATCCTGACCATCCTGAGATGATCGGCGTTGTAGGATACGCACCGAATAATACTTACGTAGTTCGCGACGCGAGCGAAGTAGCTTCACTTCCTCAATTGCGCTTTCCGCTGGTAGTTTCTCAGACGACGATAAAATTGAAGACTTTTCTCGACGTCGCACAAGCTGTGCGTGCGAAAGCCGATGCAGAGCCGCAGGTAGTTAATACGATTTGTTCAGCCACGCGCGATCGTCAGGACGCTGCACGGGCCCTCGCGGGAGAGGTGGACGCATTCTATGTGATTGGTGGGCGACACTCCTCAAACAGCGTGAAGTTGCTCGCCGTCTGTCAGGAACAATGTGAACAAAGCTTCTTGATTGAGACGCCTGCGGAGATAAACCCGGCGGACCTGAAGGATGCAAAACGCGTGGGTGTTACTGCCGGAGCTTCGACGCCAAACTGGTTAATCGATCAGGTTGTGGCGCGACTACATGAAATTGGAAAGAATGCCGCCTCTTAGGATCAGGCCAGTCCCTTCCTCGGACACAGAAGATTTTCCATATATCAAGTTAACATTTTTCATTTGCCATTGATTTCTTGCGCTTCCAGGGAAGATGACAATTGAAAAATCACACATGGAAAATTTGGTCGTTCAGAGACGGTGGTGCTTCGGCATCGCAGCCTGCCTACAGGTCTTCCTGATTCATGTTGATTTGGTCCAGCGCGTTGACGATTTGACGGGCCATTTCCGAATCGTAATCCTGCGCCTGCCGTCGCAGCGCGTCGCGAGCGATTTCGGAATCAATCGGATCACTCAGCAAACCCACTAAAATTGGCGTCGGAAATTGTGTTAGGGCCTCGTTCGCCAATGCCCTGACGACAACATCCGCCGATCGCGCCAGTTCACAAATCTCACTTGGAGCAAAACGTGCCAGACCGTCGGCGAGCGCATCAATCCGCGCATAATCGCGCTGGATATCAGCGCGACGCACGAGTTGAGCGAAAACTTCCGCCGAGCGGGTTTTCTCCTGCAGAACCCCAGCGCATGTCTCCGCGATCTGACGTAGCTGTTTGCCTTTTTCCGTTTCCAATGATCCGTCACTTTCCAAACTTCGTTCATCGAGTGCAGCGAGTAGCCGGCTTAGTTCGTAATCGGCACGAGCATCGTAAGGGAGACTGGCGGCGTTAGCAGTGTTGCGGCCTGCAGACGGACCGTTATGTGACTGAAGGGCGCGTTCAACGAGTCCGCGAGTGGCTGGCCGGAGTTCCGACCATACACTTGCGAGTCGTCCGCCAAAATCTTCCATCATTAGAGACACCGCGTTAAAATCTCCTTAACTACTCAATTCAAACTACTGAAAACGGCGTACTATACGCGAAGAAACAGGGAAACGCGAGATGTGCTAACGACGGCGAGACGGCTGCCGCTTTCGGGAAGAATTATGATCCTTGATCTCGGCTATATCAGGGAATGGAATCTTCACGATTGCACCATCGGCGCATTCCATCTTGACACTCGGAGTTGTGAGAGCCTGAGTGGTTTTCATGCTACGGACGATACCGCGCACCCGCTGGCCATCGAGCGTAATAATCTCGATATTGTTTTTACCGTAAAGCGGTTGAAGGGCCGCTAGCGCTTTAGTGACTTCCACGTTTATCAGTTCCTCTCGGGTTCAACCACCTGAGTTGAACGGTGTGCTCAATGATATTGCACTGTAAGCGGAACGATGTCTATGTGACGAAAGTGCTGGAAGGCTCACACGCCCTGTGTGGGCAGTCTACCGGTCTTCTGGGGATCACCTGGCGAATGCAACCGAAAAGCTGAATTTTCCGTATAGATATCTGCTATTCTTTTTGCCGGACGGTGCGGCGGTAGCATTTGCAAGTTTTAAAATTCGAAACTGTTCACTGCGTTTATGAAGCCCGAGATACACACGGCGACTACCACTTGTGGAAATTGCCGGTCACCAATGCCTAAAGAACTGCGGTTTTGCAGAAACTGTGGCTTTCGGTTGGGTGAAGGTTCGGCGGAGTACACGGAAACAGTGCGTTTTCACGACGCCCCTCCTGGCACTTTACGGGGCACGAGTGCACCTGGAGCAGGAGCTTACGGACCGGCAGGTGGGCCAATGACCGTATCGCCAGGAGGGAATGTCAGGAAGCGTCGAGGACGAATGAGTGGTATGACCTGGATGTTTCTCGGGCTGCTCATTTTCTTTATCGCCGCTGCAGCCTTCACCGCCGTCATAAAGCCCATCCGGCAGAACATCGCAGAAGTAAGGCAGTCCATTCCTGCCCGTTCGTACGCAGGCGTCAACTCCTTTGATACGACCGACGGTGGCGTCACCTTTGACAACGTTGACCCGCCCGGTTCTCCAGCCGACAATGCTGGGCTTGTTGGTGGTGACATCATCACGACGGTCGATGGCCAGCCAGTTCACACCGACGATGAAATGATGGAATTGTTGGGTCGTGTTCCTATCGGTAATACCCTCGAGGTTGTTTATGTACGCGATGGTGAAACTAAGAAGACCCAACTCACAACCATATCAAAAGCGGAATTTGATCGGCTCTCGCGGGAGTTTCGCCAACGGCCGGAAGGTCGAGGGCGCTTCGGTTTCGATGACGACGAGACGGAGCGCGTGCCCATTCCAGGGACCAAAATGTTTGGGGTCAGGTTGGATGAAGTTTCTCCAAGCCTACCCGCGGATATGGCCGGTATAAAACAGGGTGATATTGTGACCGAATTTGATGGAGTCCCAATACGTACGCCCCAGGAGCTTCGATCGCGCGTTCAGCGAGCGGTGCCTTATAGCACTATTAAAGTCGTTGTGATGCGAGGCGCCGAGCGTCTGGAAATTCCGGTAAAGATGGGCAGGCAATAATTACTCGGACGGCGCGTCATCTGAACGCGCAATATAATCCTTCAAACGCGCCTCCATTTCGCGGCGCATTTCTTCTCGCTCTTCCTCGGTTTCGTTTTCCTCAAACGTTTCAAATAGCGCGAAAGGGTTCTCAGATAGCAGTCTTAATTCCCATGCATCGCGGCCTCCGCTGGACGCACGCGAAAACCACAATGCATCTACGGCAGCATCTTCCACGTTCGTGGTTTTGGCGAACGCGACGGCGGCCCCAAATGAGGCACGAGTCTCGGGACGTAACAATATCCGGCGTAACTGCCACCCATGTTTCTCGTACATGCCCACGATTTCGGGAATCAACTTGCCGTAATTCATTGCGCTTCCTGTGCACCCAATCGGCGACTTCGACTAGTATATAGGGACACCGAGACCATTCTGTATTTCGTACCTGACTAGTGGGAATGAGGCCGCCGCTCATGATGCTTTGTTGACCGCGCAAACCCTGCCAACTATGATCGTCGTTCTTGAAACCGAGCTGTAGCAGGTTATTTAGTTTGCTCAAACGCTTTTTTGTACTTTGCACGCGCCCGGTTTTAAACTCGAACACAGAAGCAACGCGTGTTCTAACTACAGGCGAGCGCCGAACACTTTTAGAAGGTCCCACCCCGTCGATCGCCTTACTGATCTGGATTTCGATCTGCATTTCGCCCCTGTGGTCTCAAGGCAGCGGATCTGCGATGGCTGCGACGCGTGCAATAATTGGAAAAATTTCTGAGGTAATGACGAAGACAACCGACAACAACGATAACGCACGGTCTGCTCCGTTTTATGAAGTGTTGCGCAAGACCCTCAAAAAGCGAAAGACCAGGATTGAGGATGTTTGTCCACCGTCCGACTCCGTCGCGCGTCGGGTTCTGGAAGACTATGGCGCCATGTTCGTTGCAGATAAAAAGGTTAAGCCACCACCGGTTTGCGTATTTACGAGCGAATCACAGGTGACTAAGTTTCAGGAAGACGCAGCGTATGCCACCGCGTCGATCGCCGGCGCCGACGTTGAGCTGCAACCTGCAGCAATGAAGGCCTTGTTAAAGGCCATCGAGGAGGCCCAAAAAGAGGGCTTGGAAATCACGCCGCGAGATGGCGCCGAGGCGGGCCGTCGAACATTCCGCGACAGCATGGAATTGTGGGATACGCGGTTCCTGCCGGCCCTGGACTACTGGCTTGGCCAGGGAAGACTAACGGTGGATGAGGTAGCGCGTTTGAAAGAGTTGTCGCTGCATGACCAAATTGCGGCGGTGCTGGATTTAGAGAAAACAGGCGTTTACTTCAGCAAGGACCTTTCCAAATCAATCCTCTACTCGATAGCCGCACCCGGCACTTCGCAACATATTGCTATGCTGGCTTTTGACGTTAACGAATTTGATAATCCACGCGTGCGCGAGATCCTGGCCACGCATGGTTGGTTTCAAACGGTGCTCAGCGATCTTCCGCATTTCACTTTCCTTGGCCTCAAAGAGAAGGACTTACCAAAGCATGGTTTAAAAAGCGTTGAGGCCGACGGTCAGATATTCTGGATTCCTAATGTAACGGATTCTTCTCTACAGACCGGTAATTTTGATTCTTCCAGGACCCCACGCAAACCATGAAGCGAGCTGGATTTGACGATGACGCTCGCGAACTCCTGACCGGCTGTGTAAAAGAGATCGAGGCAATAACTGACGCGGAGATGGTGCTTGTAGTCCGCTCGCGATCTGGAAGTTACCGCCAGGCCGATTACCTCTTTGGTTCCATTCTCGCTTTTTTAACTCTGCTGTTTTTACTCTTCTCGCCTTTTGATTTTCATCAATATTGGGTCGCGATTGATGTCGCATTGGCCTTCCTGTTAGGAGCACTTCTCTCGGCTCGCAGTAATTCGATTCCTAGGCTCCTGACCAGTAAACGCGCGCGTAACGAGGCAGTGCGATTAAGCGCCGCAGCAACCTTTTATGAAGCAGGAATTGCAAACACCAAACATGAATTGGGCGTGCTTATTTACCTTTCCGTGCTTGAGCGCCGGCTGGAGCTGGTTGCTGATCGGGGAGTTTTGAAAAGTGTCCCGGCTCTGGAATGGAACCGGATCCTGTTTGATTTGGGTGAAGCGGGAACGAGAGCGGAGCCTAACGTCCTCTTGTGGGAATTGCGCAATTTCGGTGCCCTGTTAGCGAGATACCTACCTGCCAGCAGTGAAAACCCAAATGAACTTCCTGACGCGGCGCGTTTTGACGTGAAATGAAAAGATCGCGAGTCATAACAGTTCTCCTGCGCGAGTCGTTTCGTTTTAGCTGCTGCATTGGCGGAGCATTGGTCATCATGTTTTTTGCTGAAGCGGCGTCAGCCCGCGTGGGGGGCGGCCACTCTTACGGAGGAAGTGGCGGTAAGGGTGATGGAAATGGCGGTGATGTCGGCGCTGTCATTGGAATTGTCAGATTGCTCGTATACCTGACGGTTGAGTATCCAGCCGTCGGTGTTCCGATCGACATTATCGTCATCGTCTATGTGGTTTATCGCTTCTCGAGATCGAGGAACAAAGGATCGGAATCCTTTTCGACTGAAGCAGCAGTAACGTTGGTACCAGGTGCAATTGGGCAGTCGTCCGAAAACCTTGATCGAGGGTTCGAACAATTGCGAAAGTTTGATCCGAATTTCTCGCAAATAGTTTTTTCCGATTTTTGTTACTCGCTATATGGGAAAGCACACGACGCGCGAGGCCGCGGGCTGGGTGCGCTGGATCGGTTTTCTCCTTATCTCAGCGATTCCGCACGCAATGCGCTTATTCAGCGAAACCCCGTAGGGCTCAGGGAAGTAAGAGGGACGATTATCGGGGCGATGAATATTGTAGACCTGCGTGGGTTAGATCGTCCGCTGATTAACATGAGCGTTTTATTCGAGGCAAACTACACGGAAGTCCTAGCCGCAGAAGGTCGCCCTCCGGATACGACGACTTATTACGTTCGAGAGCGGTGGGATCTCGAGCGCAGACGCGACGTGCTCTCTCCACCTCCGGCGCAAGCAACTGCACTTCATTGCCCGCGCTGTGGCGCGCCACTCCAAAAAGATACTGTCGGCGCATGCGCGTTCTGTCGAACAAGAATCGACGGCGGCGATTTTCAGTGGTACGTGCGTGGCATTAACCTAGTGGAACAGCAAACCAAAGGCCCGTTGTTTACTGGTGAGGTACCGGAAAGTGGCACTAACCTCCCCAGTATCGTGCAATCAAACTTCGGCAGCATTCGTGTCCGTTTTGAAATGAATTGCCCGATGTTTTCGTGGACAGATTTCGAAGCACGCGCCCGTTTGATTTTCAACGAATTACAACAGGCGTGGTCAACTCTGGATTGGGAACGGGCACGTCCACACGAAACCGATAATCTGTTTCAGATGCATCAGTATTGGATAGAGGCTTATAAGCGTCAGCGGTTGCGAAACGTTCTCGATCACTCAAGCATCTACAGCGTGGAACCGGTTAAGATTCAGAGTGACGCCTTCTACAACGCAATAACGTTACGAATTCGCGCGGAGGGATACGATTACACAGTCGAGGAAGGAGGGAATATCGTCGCAGGCTCGAAAGACAATCTGCGACACTGGAGTGAATACTGGACATTTATTCGAACTCATAAGACTGGAGCGGCGCCCGCCAGGGCGGATTTAAACTGTCCTAACTGCGGGGCACCGCTGAAAATAAACAATGCCGGCGTTTGTCAATTTTGCGGCGGAAAGATAACCTCGGGAGAGTTTGATTGGGTCGTATCAAAGATTGAACAGGACGAATCCTACCAGGGATGACATCTAATTAACCCAACGTGACATCGAATCGCCTCCGACTCATCTAACAAAGCAAATGACACGAATGAGACTTTACGGTATGGAATTTTCTTTAAAACGTCGTCTACTGCTCTTTTTTATTACCTTTTCACTGTTGGCGAACACCGCTGTCTTTGGTGGCCAACGGCGGACGGCGCAGCGAACTCGAAGCAGCGGGGCGCCGCAGCAAACTGCCGCAGCTCCAGCGCGTTCAGCCCAGGCGCAGCTGGCCAATCGAACGCTGGCAAACGGTCTCGAAGTAATCGTTCTGGAAGACCATTCGGTTCCGCTGGTTACGATCGAAATAGCTGCGAGAAATGGATCTTATACCGAGCCGCCGGAGCTCAACGGGCTTTCGCATCTCTATGAGCACATGTTTTTTAAGACCAACCGGGCGGTCGCCAATCAGGAAGATTATGTGCGAAAAATTGGGCAGCTTGGCATCGCCTACAACGCGTCAACTCGCGAAGAAGTAGTTAACTATTACTTCACTACTACGATCCCCAATCTTCGGACCGCGATGCAGTTCATGCGCGACTCGATTCGTTATCCACTCTTTGATGAGCGTGAGTTTGAGCGGGAGCGAGAGGTGGTTATTGGTGAAATTGACCGCAACGAATCCAACCCGTTTTATTTTCTCAATAAAGAGGTGACTGGCCGGTTGTTTAGTAAGTATCCGAGTCGCAAACAAGCGCTGGGTAGTCGTCAGACGGTTTCTTCTGCGACACCGGCGATGATGCGTCTTATCCAGTCTCGTTACTACGTGCCAAACAATTCGGCGCTGGTGGTCACGGGGGATGTCAACGCGGCAGAGATATGGGCCATGGCGCAGGAATTTTACGGAGACTGGCCGCGTCGCGAAAAGGATCCGTTCGTTGAATTTCCGTTGGTGGAGCACCCTCCCCTTGAAAAGAGCGAGGGTGCAGTGATTACTCAGCCGGTGCAAAATGTGATAATTAATATCGGCTGGCACGGGCCATCAATAGGCAAGGACGATGCTTCAACCTATGCGGCCGACGTTTTTTCTTTCATTCTAACTCAGCCTAACTCGCGATTTCAGCGAGCCCTTGTAGACTCCGGGTTGACTACGTTTGTGGGAATTGGTTATTACACTCAACGAAACGTTGGCCCAATCTCGATCGTCGCTCAAACCACTCCCGACAAAGCGCAGGCCGCCATCAAAGCAATTTACAACGAAGTCGCGCACTTCAATGACAAAGATTATTTCACCGACGATCAGTTAGAGAGCGCTAAAGCCCTGCTCGAGGCCGATGATCTTTATTCGCGAGAAAAGTTGAGTGAATATGCGCATACGCTCAGTTTCTGGTGGGCGTCAACCGGCATGGAATACTTTCGAGGTTATCTCGGACGCCTCCGAGCTACGTCGCGGCAGGACATTAGCCGGTATGTAACTACGTATATTCAGGCGAAGCCGCACGTTGGAGTGGCACTGCTTTCAGAAGCGGCTCAAGAGAAGATTAAACTCGGCCCGGAACAGTTAATAGGTAAATGAAAACCATTTTAAAAACCCACACCGGCGGAACCACGGAGCTGCTTAAGCGATTGACTGGAACGCGGTCTGATGAACCGTCGCCAAACCCACCACCCAGACCGCGATGTCGCTTTGCGTTACTCTCGATATTGACGCTGCTTATGAGCGGAGTTGGCGCCGCGCAAACAGTAGGTCAGGAACGTGTGCAGCGTGGGCTAAGTACGCAGGCCGAAGCCGCTCGAAATTTACAAAGCGCACAAAGTGTAATTGCAAAGCAGGCCAGTCTGGTCAGAGAGTTTGAAGTAAATGGACTTAAGGTTTTGGTAAAACGCCGTGAGGGCAGCTTGACCGTAGCCGCCGGACTCTTCATTAACGGCGGCTCCCGGAATGTTACTGCGCAAAATGCCGGCGTTGAGGCTTTGATGCTTGACGCAGCGAGTGAAGCGAGCGCCGGTTTTCCGCGCGCCCGGATGCGCGACGAGCTTGCCCGGATGGGCACAATAATCAATTCCAGCGAGAACAATGATTTTTCAGTCTTGTCCCTGCACTGCACGAGACAGAATTTTGATCGTTCCTGGCAAATGTTTACCGACGTCGCGCTGCGTCCCTCCTTTACGAAAGAAGATGTGGCTCGTGTCAAGGATCGCCTGGTGCTTTCCTTGCGCGATGATTCCGATGATCCAGACACCTATCTTCAACGTCTACAGGAGCGCGTTGCTTACGCGAGCCATCCTTATATAAATCGCGCGGAAGGAACGGAGGAATCTGTTGAACGTTTAACTGCCGAAGACTTACGTCGCTATCATCAGCGCATAATGGAAACGTCGCGATTGCTACTCGTTATTGTGGGCGACTTGGACTTAGCAAAAATTAGGGCTTTGGTGGCTTCAAGTTTCGGTAAGTTACCCAAAGGCTCCTACCGGGCTGAACCCGTGCCACAGTTGGTATTCGATAAGTCATCGGTTGACGTAACTGCTCGCAACTTGCCGACAAACTATGTACAGGGGTTTTTTACCGCGCCCTCTCCAAACTCACCCGATATTTATCCGATGCGCATTGCAAGTTCGATTCTTCGCGATCGGGTTTTTCAGGAAGTGCGTGCGAAAAGAAATCTTTCGTATGCACCGGATGCCTTCCTGCGTAATCAGGCTGCCAACATCGGTGGCCTCTACGTGACCGCCGTAGACGCTAATCAATCGGTCCACATCATGCTCGAGGAGATCGCGCGACTTCAGCGAGAAACGGTAAACGATGAAGATATACAGGCAGTGGTCGCGCAATATCTAACCACGTACTATATAAATCAGGAAACTAATGCAGCTCAGGCCGCAGAGTTGGCAGTCTACGAGCTTCTCGGCGGCGGTTGGCGGAATTCGATTGCTGTAATTGAAAGGTTGAGCGCAGTGACTCCGGGAGACGTTCAAAGAGTAGCCCAAAAATATATGCGGAACATTCGCTTTGTCGTGCTTGGTAACCCGAACAGCGTTGATACGCGCATCTTCACGGGCCAGGTCGGCGACTGAAAATCAGCGCAGACGGCAGAACCCAGGAGCACTAAGCACGAGCACTAGGCAGGAGTAGACTGCCGGACTAAGCATTGGTTATAAAAAAGGCACCCCGCGAGAGATCGCGTAGTGCCTTTTCCATTATATTTGTGCCTACTGCCGTCTGCTCCTGCGGCCTGTCTCAGTGTTCCAATCGAGTTTCTGTTACAAGCTTTTCATACAGCTTTCCATCCAGCTGACGAAGAATCCTCGCTTCGGTTGAAGCCAAACGTTCACTACCTATTTCAAAATAAGCAACCGCCAGGTTGTAGTGGGCCTCTGCATTGTTCGGATTCAGGAGTGCAGCTTTGCTGTAGGAGGCGATGGCTTCGCGCATTCTTCCGGCGTAATAGTAAGCGTCGCCAAGTTTGTTATGGGTTTCTTCAGAGTCGGGCTTGAGTTGCAGAGCCTGCAGGTATGCGCGGATAGCTTCCTCGTTTTTCCCCTGCTTCACTTTGCAATAGCCAACTTGCACCCACGCATCCGCGCGCTTGGGATTTTTGTTTGCCGCCGTTTCAAAGTAACCGATGGCGTTGTCGTAGTTTCCCAACCACAGAGACTCCAACCCGATTCTGTAAGATGACTCTGCCAGGTCGCCGGTCTTGCTCTTATTCGGCAGCGTGGCCAACGAACGCAACTGCCCAGGCTTTAGTTGATCTACTCGAGCAGCACTAATCGCCAGGTTTATGTTCTGCCCATTCGTGACCTTGACAGTAACTACTCCGATAACTTGTCCGTTAAGGTTAAAAACCGGGCTGCCACTGTTTCCCTGGGAAATCGGAGCAGTGATTTGAATAATCTTTCCCACGTTGGGAACTTCGCGGACTGCTGAGACAATCCCGTCTGTTACAGAGCCCTCGAGTTTCAGCGGATTTCCTATTACAAAAATCGTTTCTCCCTCGTCCGGCAAGGCCGGCGCCAATTCGCTCACGCGCAAATGATCGAGCGGTGTGCCTACGCTGAGAAGTGCCAGGTCACCTTCTTCGTCGACAGCTAGCGTTCCAGCTACAGGAAAAACTTTTCCTTTCCCGTCCAGAGTCTTGATTTCGCATCGGCGCGCGCCGCGGATCACGTGCAAGTTTGTCACTACCTGCCCCGGTCGCAGGAAAAAGCCGCTTCCCGTCATCAGCGCTTCGCCCTGGGCATCATATGTCGCGATCGCTACCACCTGGGGCTTAACACGACGAACGAGGTCCGGCAGACTCTCCTGGGAAAAAATCAATTTCACCGGAAAGAGGCTTATAGCTATCAGCAGCAACTGGGGGAAGATGCGTTTGAACATCGCTTTTGAGTAGTGAACCCTAACAAGCTTCAGTAGATGGGAACGAGGCGAGTTGCCCCGGCGTTTCTGTAGAAAGCGCGACAACGTGTCGTAACCAGGACGTAATAGCCATCCTGACTCCTCCATATTAACTCCGGGAAAGTCCTCGGGGATAGCAAATTTTGTCGGAATTGTGTCAGCCGGTTATAAGTTGAACTGGCAGCAGTGTTTACGTAGCGGTGAACTCTCAAGTATATCCGCTTAATCTATGGGCGACGCCCCGCAAAAAGGGCCGCCCTCTCAGGAGGGCAGCCTCTTTAGCAGCTGTGATTAGCGGAAGCGCGTGTCTCTGACGGACACTCGGTTGTCGTCCGCTTACTTCCTGTTATCTATCACCACCGTTGCGAACGTTGGTCCCGATGGATTTGGGACCGAGTCCTTGTCTTCCAGCGTTACCAAAAGACCGAAATCCTTAAGAGCGGTTTCGGTTTGAATCTGCGCTTCGTTGCGGTGTCGAGTATTCACTATCTGTCCGATGCGGTTAAACGTACCGTCGGGCGCGACCGCCCACAGCACAATGCGCTTATCGGCCGGAACGCGCTTCAAACTATGGAAACGCATTTTGATCGTTGTTGGCCCGTCATGGCGCGGCTCAATGAAAACGTTTGCGCGGGCATTGTTGAACTCTGGGAATTTAACACGCAGATGCGTATCAGTTCCCCGGCGGAAATTCGGGATGCCTAACATTGGCACGCTGTAAGGCGATGCTGTGGCCGGAGTAGCCGTGGCCGCGACGCGATCGCCGATCGCCGCACCGTCCTTTGGTCCACTCTGCGCGAATGGTACTACTGCCAATCCCGCGGGCACCGCGCTGCGGAAAAATACCTTCGTGTTGGGATCGTAGGTTGTCAGACTGGTTTCTGGAGAAGCGATCAGCATGAATTTGTTTAGTGGTGTGGTAGTCGTAAACGCCCCGAGGCCGTTTGTAATTGCGATTGGTCCCAAGGATGTGGCAATGCCAGTCGGATCGACTGCATACAGGTTGAGAGTTGTAACATCATTCGGCAAACCGCTGAGGTTTAATTTAATTCTGGTGCCGTCGTCGTCACGCAGGATAGTTGCCGTGCCGCTCCCTCCCGGAATCGTAACACGATTGAGCGTGACAGTTGTTTCCTTACCCACCGGATATTCGATCACGGTGTAAGTGCCATCGGCGTTCTGAACTGTCTTCGTGACAGTAGTTGTTGTAGTTTGCGTTTGTTGTCCCGCGGCGAACGCGGCAGTTGAAAGAATCAACAGCACTGTCGCCAGGATAGAAATACGTTTGCTCATAGGTAGTCTTGCTCCTTCTTTTTACCCCGATTAAGTTGTGGTGGGGGATTTTACAGGTTTGTACGGCCTTTAGCTTCGCAAGCATTATGCCAGCGCACGCTTAAACGAAAACCGGTTGGCCTAATAGACTTACGTGTTTTTCGGGTAGTGTTTTGCGGTTGAAGGCGGATTTGGCGATACACAACGATACACTTGTGTATGCCATCTTTTCGGCCCAAAAAACGAAAATTAGTATTTATGAAGCTCGAAAATAGCTTTCGCCACGTCGGCCACTTGCGGAAGGATTGTGTCTTCAAGCTGAGGCGCATAGGCCACAAACGTATCCAGCGCTGCCACACGACGAACTGGCGCATCGAGATATTCGAAGAGTTCGCTGGCGATGCGTGCGGCAATCTCAGCGCCATAGCCGAATGAGAGTGAGTCTTCGTGAGCAACGATTACTTTGTTCGTCTTTTTTACCGTCGCGACAATCGCATCCCAATCGTAAGGTTGCAGGGTGCGCAGATCGATTATTTCTACTCTGATGCCCTGCTGATCAGCTTGCTTGGCCGCAACGATCGAACGTTGGACCAGAGCACCGTACGTTATGATTGACAAATGCTGGCCTTCCCGTACAGTTTTCGCCTTACCGAAGGGGATCATGAAATCATCTGGCGGGTACTGAGACTTGTTATAAGCCTGGCGATACAGATGTTTATGCTCAAGGAACAGTACCGGGTCGTCTGCCCGGATGGCAGTTCGTAGCAAACCATTTGCATCCAGCGCGTTCGATGGATACACGATGCGCAGCCCGGGAATCTGGGTAAAGGTTGATACCCCAGACTGCGAGTGATAAACGGCTCCGCCTTTTAAGTAGCCGCCAACGGGCACGCGCAGGACCACGGGAGCTTTCCAATCCCCGCCGGAGCGCCACCGGAGCACCGCGAGTTCATTGCGAATCTGATGCATTGCGGGCCAGATATAATCAAAAAACTGAATTTCTGCCACAGGCTTCAGTCCGCGAGTAGCCAAACCAATAGCGCGACCCACTATGTTCGCTTCCGCCAGCGGTGAATTAAAAACGCGGGCGCTGCCAAACTTTCGCTGCAGATTCGCGGTGACCTTAAAAACCCCGCCTTTGCCTTTTACTTTGTCGAGAAACTCCTCACGTGAACAATCTGCGACGTCTTCTCCAAAAACTATCATGCGCGCGTCCCGGGCCATCTCGGTGTGTAAACAACGATTGATCAGGTCGACCATCGTCCCCGCGTTCCCGGACAGTTGAGCATTATCCTCGGTGTCAAACTCGCGCGAGGTGGGGTCGACGTCCGGCGAGTAGACGTGAAGCAACACTGTTTCACTGGCCGGTTGAGGACTTGCCAGGGCCTGGTCCGCCGCCTCATTGACTAACCTATCGACCTCGTCCTTTATTTTTTGAAGTCCGTTCTGATCGATCAATCCTTCGTCGATTAATAAACCGCCAAACCGTTTGACAGGATCGCGTTCTGCGTCAACAGTTCGTTCTTCGTCGGGACGATAAAGACGTTCGTCATCGGAGAGTGAATGAGAATAAGGCCGGATTACTTTCGCATGTACAAGGGCCGGTCCCTTACCTTCACGACAATATGAGACGGCTTCGCTCAGGACGTTGAGCGATTCGATTACGTCGGTACCGTCGCATCGTCTTACGTAGAGATTCGGAAAATTTTTGAGAAGACTGGAAACATCGCCTCCCGGTGTTTGCACTTCCACAGGAACACTGATCGCATAACCGTTGTCTTCCAGCAGAAAAAGCACCGGCAGCTTTAAGTTGCAGGCGGTATTTAACGCTTCCCAAAACTCTCCTTCGCTGCTCGTTCCATCTCCCAGCGAGACGTAGACGACCTCATCTTTCTGAAAGCTTGAAACGCGCGTCTTCAACTCTTTGATCAACTTGAACCTGTAGCCTGCTTCGGCGCAGCCTACCGCCTGTAACAACTGAGTGCCGGTAGGTGACGACTGAGAAACGATGTTTAGTTTCTTGTGTCCCCAATGCGAAGGCATTTGCCGCCCGTGAGAGTTGGGGTCTTTTTCCGCTCCCACTGCGGAAAGCAATTGTTCGAGGGGCGTCATACCAAGCTGAAGACAGAGTGCGCGGTCGCGGTAATAGGGATAAAACCAATCGTAGCCGGGCTTCAGGACTATGCCGGCAGCGACCAATACCGCTTCATGTCCCGCGCCACTGATCTGAAAAAAGATCTTGTTCTGGTTCTTAAGTTGGATTTCCTTGTCGTCGAGCCTGCGCGAGAGATACATCGTACGGAAAGCTTTAAGCATTTCCTCGCGAGACAGTCGCATCTGCTCACTGTCTCCCTCACGGACCTCGCGCTGGCGTTGATCGGGGACAAGCACTGGTTGAGGCGGCACCGCAGCGACGGTGCTCGATTGTTTGGGTTCCTCGTCCGCCGCAGTCCGCGGAGGTACTCGCTTCGCAGATGCCGCTTGCGCTTTTTTCTCCTCGGGAGCAGCCAGGACTTTTGCGCTTTCGGCTTTGGCCTTTGGCACAAGTTTTAGAACTTTTGTGTCACTCATAAATCATTGACAGCTCACAACTCTGCGGCAATCGTTCGATACTCCTCCGCCATTGAGGGATGTCCGTGTGCCACGGCTGACTGAATACCTCGCTCGTAAGTGTCTTTGGCTTTTTCCCGCTTTCCGGATTGCTCATATGCACGGGCCAACATCCCGAAGGCATTCCCCTCATCGTCAGAAATTGCCAGATAGCGTTCGAGACTTTCAATCATCTCTTCGGTTTGGCCGGCCTTCTCATACTCTTTAGCCAAGCCGAACAAAATGCTGCTGTTGATGGGATCATTCATCAGCATTTGTTTGAAGATGTCGATTCGTGTGGCTGCCATAATAAGAAGAATAAGAAGTAAGTAGTCAGCAGTCAGCAAAGACCTCGTGAAATTCCACACCCATTTTCCATCCGTCTCATACCGTAACAGCCGGCCACTGACTGCTGATTGCTTACTTCCCGATCAGTAACTTAGCAATCGTTTGCAACTGCATGTTTGAGGTGCCCTCGTAAATTGCCCCAATTTTCGAGTCGCGCCAGAATTTTTCGACCGGATAGTCTTTGACATAACCGTAACCACCGTAGAGTTCAATAGCCAGTGAACTAATTCGTTCGGCTGCACGTGACGAATAAAGCTTGGCCATTGCGGCCTCTTTCACGAAATTCATTCCCGCATCTTTCATGCGGGCCGCGTTGTAGACCATCAGGCGTGCCGCTTCGAGTTGTGTCGCCATCTCAGCAAGTTGAAATTGCACACCCTGAAATTGGTTTATCGATTTGCCGAATTGCTGCCTCTCGCCGGTGTAAGCAATGGCAGCATCCAGCGCGCCACGCGCAATGCCGATCATCTGCGCCCCAATCCCGATACGTCCTTCGTTCAGCGTTTCAATAGAAACTTTGTAACCCTTTCCGGCTTCGCCAAGGACGTTTTCTTTCGGAACCTTGCAGTCAACTAAGATTAATTCTGTCGTTGAAGACGCGCGAATCCCCAACTTGTCCTCTTTTTTCCCAACGGAGAATCCCTCGAAACTCTTTTCAATAAGAAATGCGGTTATACCGCGATACCCCGCTTCTGGATTCGCGTTCGCAAACAACACGAATATTTCTGCTTCGTTCCCATTTGTAATCCACAACTTTTGCCCATTTATTACGTAATGGTCGCCCCTGTCAGCGGCGCGGGTTTGCATCGCAAAGGCATCAGATCCCGAGCCAGCTTCGCTTAATGCGTAAGCGCCGACGCTTTGGCTCGCCAACCGCGGTAGATACTTCCTCTTTTGCTCCTCGTTTCCCCAACGGATTAACGCGTTATTGACAAGCGTGTTCTGAACGTCAACCAACACACCCACTGACGCATCCACGCGTGATAGTTCTTCCACTGCCAGGATCGCCGTAAAGAAGGATGAACCCGCGCCACCATACTCTTCGGGCGTTTCGATACCCATCAAGCCGAGATCGAAGCATTGTTTTATGAGAGCAGGCTCAAGCTTGCTGTGGGCGTCCATATGCTCGACGAGTGGTCGCAGTTCGCCTTCAGCAAATTCGCGCACGCTGGCGCGGAACATTTGCTCATCTTCAGCGAGAGTGGTTAACGGACGACCAGCAAGTTCTGCAACGGCAATTTGAGATTGACTCATCTTTACCTGACTTCATGCTATGTTGGTTTGAACGAGTAGCATCATAATCAGGCCAGAAGTAAAAACGCAAAAGCCAGCACGCTATGCCGGGCGAATTCGCGATTTATTATTGTCCATTGAGCGCGTCAGCCAGGAATTTTAAGGAGCAGTGTGGCTAATATCGCCGTTCCAGGTTCTGCATGTTGATGAGTGTGCTGGAATGGTTTGACGGTGTGATACGGTACTTTTGATCCGTTCAGCGCGAAAACAGGTGGGTTGATTTGCAAAAAGATGCCCAATCAAGCAGCGACGTACCCGCTGGTACGAACCAGGCTAGAAATCGGAAGTTAGCGAGGTTCGGAATTTTCTTTGCGGTTCTGGGACTTCTTCTCTTCGCCTATTTCGTAAGGAAGGCCGGCCCCTCTCAGATTCTCGATGGTATCAAGCGTTTGGGCTGGGCTTTTCTCCTGGTCCTCGCGATTTCGGCGATCCGACAAATTGTGCGGTCGCTTGCGTGGATGCGCTGCTTCGAGCCTCCCTATAGCCTTCGCTTTCGTGATGCTTTTGCCGCGAGAGTTATGGGCGACGGTTTGGGAAACATCACTCCGCTCGCTAGCATGGCAGTAGCCGAACCTTCAAAAGCCGCTTTTGTTACGGATCGCGTGCCCCTGATGGCTAGCCTATCAGCGGTTGCGCTCGAAAACAGCTTCTACAGTTTGTCCGTGGCATTGTTTGTTTTTTCCGGCACGGTGGCTCTTCTCCTCGCGTTTCCTATTAAGCCCGCGCTCCGCTACGCAAGTTTTGGAATCCTGGCTACGACAATCGTAATTGTAATCCTGGGTTACGTAGTTATTCGCAAACAGCTGAAGTTTCTGAGCCGCTCCATGTCCTTATTGCAGAACCGCGGCGTAGCGCGCGACTGGATGGGGAAAACCATCCCTCGTGCGCAAACGCTGGAGAGTCGCATTTATGGTTTCTACGGCCGGAACCGCGATCGCCTGGCATTGATTCTCGCCCTGGAATTGTGCTTTCACCTCGCGGGAGCATTGGAGATCTATGTGTCTCTTTGGTTCATTAGCGACATTGTCGCGCCTACTCTTCTGACCGCTTTTATTTTGGAATCGGTAAATCGAGTAATAATTGTGGCCTTTAAGTTCATACCCTTTCGGCTTGGTATTGATGAAGCCGGAACGGGAATGCTTGCCAAAGCTCTGGGATTTACTCAAGCCATAGGCGTGACGCTGGCTATTGTGCGAAAAGCGCGCGATATTTTTTGGACCGCCATTGGTGTCGCGCTCATTGTTCGTAGAGGCCTCACGCTTAGTGGTCTGACGATGGCTGGCGGCGGAACCGGACAGCAGTAGGCAGGAGGCAGGAAGTAGACAGGCCGAAGGACGGCCGATGTCAAATGAAAAATTATGAAAAATGACAAATCAGAAATGGAAAATTTCCATTTCGCCATTTCTCATTTTCATTGTTCATTGCAAAGTCACAACGAAGGCTTTCGCCAACCTGCCGTCTGCATCCTGCACCCGCCGGTTGCAGCTGCCGTCTGCCGCCTCGCTATTCGTACGCGAGGGAACTCACCGCATCAAGGTTTGACGCGCGAAGAGCCGGATACAGTGCGCCGAAGGCTCCTCCAAGAATCCCGATAGCGGCAGCGGTAAGCGCCCAGCCCCAGCTGAACTCAAAAAAGAGTCCATAGAGTTGATGGATCAGGTAACCGGCGACAAAGGAAAGTACAAACCCTGCAAGCAAACCCACCGCGCTAATCAACAAAGCTTCTGATTCGATGATCAGGATGATATAGCGACGAGACGCGCCAAGAGCCTTTAGGATGCCTATCTCCCGCGTGCGCTCGGTGATAGTTGTGTACATAGCCAGCATTACAACCAGCGCGCTTACCACTGCAGCCAGCCCGACAAGCACGCGCAGGAATACACCAAGATAAGGAATATTTTTCTCGATACTGGTAAACAGATCGCGTGTGAATTGAATTTTGTTACCGGGCAGTTTGGCATCTATTAGTTTTGCGACCTCGAGCTGTTCGTTGGGAATACGCACTTTTACCAGGATGTACGTGCATCGGCCCGGAGACTCTAACGCCTCCTGCATCGCTGCCAGGGTCATTTTGATGCGCGCTCCGGATTCCGGTGCGTACACACCTGTAATCCGATAGTCCTTGTCGCCAAAGAGCCTGATGGAATTGCCGACACCAAGCCGATTATTGCGCGCCTTCGTTTCGTCAATAATTATTTCATCCATCTTTTGAGGCGCGGCTCCTTCGATGAGATGGATCTGATTCACCCTGCTGAATGGCTCCCACTCAACCCCTTCGATCTGTTCAAAGCCCAACCCCCGGTTACCTTGAAACACATATCTAATGACCGGCAGCGCTTCCTCCACACCTTCAATTTGTTTCAGGCTTTCCACATACTTGATGCTAAGGTTGGCAGTTGAAGCCGTTAGCTGCATTGATCCAGGGCGCGTGAAAATGATTTCGGCACGCAGGTTGGAAGCGCGCCGCTGCATATCGTTAGACATGCCACGAGCCAGTCCGGTAAAAAGCATTACCAGGCAAACGCCCAACGCGACACCCGCAACGCTTACTAACGTGCGAATCGGCCGCTGGCGAATGTTAGAAACTACGAGATTGTCCATGCGTGGGATAACGATAAGCCATTTTATTGAAAGCTACCACCGGTTAAGGCGCGCTGGCAGCCACCAATGTCCGCGAGCGGAAAAGAGAAACGGCTGTAACAGTTTTAATTTACTTTATATAACTTTCTATTAGGGGTCCCCTTCATCTTGTTGGAAAACATCACGACCGACGAACCTTCCGTTCACGACGGCAATCAGACTAACGGCGGCCCCACACAGAGGTTCGACACGAAAGATAGTGTGCAAAACTCTGGACGGTTTCAATGGGCCGTCATTACTTCGCTAGCTCTCCTGATAATAGTCGGCCTCGGATTTCGTATTAGCCATCTCGGTGCTATTAGTTTCGCCGAGGACGAAGTAAATAAAGTTGATGCAGTGGAATCATACGAGCGGGGTGATATTACCGCGAATGCTGAACACCCTATGTTGATGAAAGTTTTGATGTTCGCCTCAGTTAAGGCCGGACGCGCGTTGCAGAGTGCAGGCAGACACATCAGCGACGAAACATTATTCCGTCTCCCGAATGCCGTCGTCGGCGCCTTGACGATAATTCCGCTGTTTCTTTTAACCGCAGCGTTCTTCGATCGTTGGACCGGGCTAATAGCGGCAGGCCTGTGGAGCGGCGGGATCAACGCCATCACATTCAATCGCATAGGCAAAGAAGACACCTTGCTAGTCTTCTTCATGCTGCTGGCGTTCTACTTTTATCTACGCGCCAAACAAATAAGCACCAAAAACGTTCTGGCGAGACGCCGGCACTACATACTGAGCGGCATCTCCTTCGGCCTGATGCTCGCCTCGAAGTATTTTCCGCATTACTTCGGGCTGAACGCCCTTTATCATCATAATGTTCGAGTGCGAAAACGCGAGCCAGACGAACCGTCAGGCAAAACACCTCCCATTTTTTATGTGGTATTCGCCGTAGCTTTTCTTGTGGCCAACCCAGCTGTATTGCTGCCGCAGGTCTGGCAATATTTGGATGGCTACATGGGCGAACGGCTATTGGTCCATACGGGCTATGTTTTTGCTGATCATCTTTACAAGAATACGGTGTCGCGCACACCTTTTTGGGGTACACCCTTATATTTTTATCTTGTATTCATGGCCGTTAAGATCCCGATTCTCGTGCTCGTCTCGTTCATTACCGGGCTAGTCGTATCTACTAAGCGCTGGCGACAACCTGGATACGCCTTCGTCCTGTTCATGCTTTTCTTCTGGATAGTGCCGTACTCATTGATTGGGGCCAAATGGTTGCGCTACACGCTGTCACTGATGCCGTTTGTTTACATGTTGTCAGCCGTCGGAGTGATCGAACTCCTCAGATTCGTGTCCTCGCGAATTGGCGGTTCAAAACAGGCCCGCGCACTTGTTACAGCCGGCGTCGTGGCGATCTTTCTTGGGTTGCCTGCATGGACCGCCTATTCCTCCAGTCCACACTTCGCGTTGTATACGAACGCACTGGGGTCCGGAAAGACCGGTTACTTCTTTCCGCATGACGAGTTTTATGATGATGGTCTGCGGGAGGCAATCGAGTTTGTTTGTAAGGTCGCTCCACCCAACGCTGTCATCGCGCATGAGACACCAGCAGCGACACGGTATTATCTTAAAAGGTTTGGTCGGAGTGATCTGAACTCAAAAGCAATTTCGTCACCTGACTTCGACGTGGCAAACATATCAGGTCCCGCTTACATCATTATTCAACGGGGTCGAACCTATTTTGAGAACCGGGAAAAAATCGCGCTGGTGCGAGCGAGATTTACGAAGGTTGATGAAATTTCAGTTAATGGGATGACTGCCGCAGAAGTGTTTATGAATCAAACCCGATAGGTTCTGATTATCCGGCTATGAAGAGGTAACGCGTTATGAAGCTTAACAACCGACCATTCCTGCTTTTCCTACTGGGCGTCGCTTTGATCCTGGCGAGCTTTTCGGCTGGAGCACAGGGCCTTACCGCCAAGCGTGTGCAAATAGTAGTTCTCGGAACTACCGATCTACACGGTAACCTCCTCCCCGTTGATTACTACACTAACAAGCCAGATAATCGCGGCCTCGCCAAGATCGCAACGCTGATCAAAAGAATCAGGAAAGACAACGCGAATGTTGTACTCATTGATTCAGGCGACACGATACAGGGAACGCCCCTTGAGTATTATCACAACAAGAAGAACAACCAGCCTCCGGATCCGATGATGCTTGCGATGAACGCGTTGCACTATGACGCGATGGCAGTCGGTAATCATGAATACAACTTTGGTTTGACGGTGCTTGAAAAGGCCCGCGGTGAAGCGCATTTTCCATGGCTTTCTGCCAACACCTATAACAACGGAACTGATCAGACACGCTACAAACCCTATATCGTTAGAGAGATGGCGGGTGTGCGCGTTGGAATACTCGGGCTGACCACCCCAGGAATTCCAAACTGGGAGAACGTGCCGAATTATGCGGGGCTGGAGTTTCGCGAGCCCTTAACTGAAGCGAAGAAGTGGGTTCCAGTCTTGCGCGAGAAAGAGCGTGCGGATGTTGTAGTTGTAGCAATGCACATGGGTTTAGAGGAGGATTTGCGCACCGGCGAAATCAATCCGGGCCAGGTGAAAAATGAAAACGAAGCCATCGCAATAGCGAAGCATGTTCCGGGAGTGGATCTCATCTTCATGGGCCACACGCATCGCGAAGTTCCATCACTCTTCATCAACGGCGTTCTCCTGGCGCAGGCAAACCATTGGGGACGTCATCTTGCTCGCGCCGATCTGTACTTAGAAAACGAGGGCGGCAGGTGGCGTATTTATGCGCGCTCGGCGAGGACCATTGCTTCCGATGACAAACTCGAAGCTGATCAGGAACTGTTGACGCTGGGAGAGCCTTATGACCGCGAGACTCAGGCCTGGTTATCACGTGCTATCGGGCAGTCAGCCAGGGAATTGACTGCGGCGGAGGCCCGCTTTCGCGATACGGCTATTCTTGATTTAATTCAGCGAGTTCAGCTTGAAACGGGAAACGCAGATGTGTCGATGGCAGCCAGCTTCAACCCAGACGCGCGGATAGCTAAAGGACCGGTTACAGTGCGCGACATTGCCGGATTATATGTTTATGAAAACACCTTGGTGGTTTTGGAAGTAACGGGCCAGCAGTTGAAAGATGCCCTCGAACATTCGGCGAAATACTTTCGTCCTTACGAACCCGGAAAAACTGCAGCCGATCTGGTAGATGAAAAAATTCCGGCGTACAACTTTGATATAGCGGAGGGGGTGTCTTACGAGCTCAATATTTCGAAACCCATAGGCCAGAGAATCGAGAAGCTTCAGTTTCGCGGGAAACCCGTGACTCCAGATCAAAAGCTTCGACTCGCGACGAACAACTATCGAGTTAACGGTGGTGGCGGATACACAATGTACAAGGGGGCGCCGGTTATTTACCGGTCCAGCCAGGAGATCCGGGAAATGATCATTGATTGGGTTGAACGCAACCAGACTATTCCGACCGAACCAACGAATAATTGGCGGATAGTTCCTTAAGAAAGTCCAATGTCCAATGTCCAATGTCCAATGTCCAATGTCTTTCTATCCGCAGATTACGCCGGTTACGCAGATTTCAAGCACGGACAAAACAAACGCGAGCAAACAAAAATAACTTAAGACCGCACATGTAAGAAAGGC
>JBHENH010000013.1:24279-39645 GCA_046262135.1 Pyrinomonadaceae bacterium | reverse complement strand
CGTCCATATCAAATACGTTGACGAAGTGATCAACATCGCGGACGGTGAATCATTTGAGATGTCGCGCCAGTTGGGCCGTACCGAAGGAATTTTCTGCGGAGGCTCAAGCGGGACAAACCTGGCAGCCGCTTTGCGCGTCGCTCGCGATCTGGACGAAGACGCTGTTGTAGTCTTCATCGTATGCGATACGGGAGAACACTATCTGACCAAGCATCATTCGGACGAATGGCTGAAGGAAAAGCGTTTGCTAGAGCCGCAAAAGATGACCGCTGGTTTGATTAGCGGGACAAAGGCAGTTAACGCGCCTCAATCATTGATATGGGTTTCGCCGCCAGATAAGTTGAGTGAAGCATTGGCTAAGATGAATGAGTTAGGCCTGACCCAAATTCCTGTGCTCGAAGAAGGGCGACCGGTAGGCTCATTAAGGGAGAATCGCGTGTTGGCAAAGGTCGTGCGCAATCGCCATCTCCTGGAATCACCCGTCAGTGAGGTAATGGAAGCCAGTTTCCCCACGGTCGACGTCGATGCCAGCGCACACGAAGTTACGCAGCGGTTACAAATGAGCCCAGCAGTTCTCGTTGAAGAGTATGGCCGCATCGTCGGCATCATTACGCGCCACGATGTACTGGATTTGAAGTTAGGTAATACCGGACCGCTGGGTTGAGGTTTGGATGCCACTTAAACCGGCCTCGCCATTATGAACTGCTAGTGTTTTGGAGGAAGCCCTTAGTGGCAAGGTAGTGGCCGCTCCGTAAACTGGAATGCTTTACAGCGTGAAGGACCTCTCCTTGCTCCGTAGGAGCAAAATGTTTATAGCCCCCACGGCTCTGGCGTAATTTTTAAGCTCCGTAGGAGCGCAACGTTTACATTGCGCTCCTACGGAGCTAGAAACTTTCGATATGCGGAGTCTATAGACATTGCGTGCCTACGGCACTACTGAAACTAGCGCAGTTAGACACAATTGCGTTCTACGGTAGATTGAGCTGTTTCTACGTTGTAGGCATCTTGACAGCGTCTTTCCTGGTATAGAAAGAGACAATAAGATCTTCTCCGATCTTTTTCAATTCAGATCGCTCAAACCCTTCCAGATAATTATCCGGCATGAACGTGTCCGCCCCTTGAACCTCGAGAGGCACTTCGGTGACTATCCAGTTCTCAATAAATGGAAGGAAGGATCGATACACCTGCGCTCCGCCAATCACAAAGAGATCGCATTTAAGATCGTTCGCAAGCAAAAGAACTGACTCAACATCTCGAGCGACGCGTACGTTATCTTGCGCAGGGAGATCGCCGCGGCGGGTCAAAACAATATTCAGTCGATCGGGCAAAGGCCTTTTTAGCGTCAACCATGTCTTGTGGCCCATAACACAAGCGTTGCCGATCGTGGTCGCCTTGAAAAATTTCAGATCCGCAGAGTAATGCCACGGCAGTTTACCGTCCTTGCCGATGGCGCCATTTCTATCCACTGCGACAATTCCAATGATCATAGGTAGGACAGACATGTTGTCTGTCATCGAGACGAAAAGACAGACACGAATATTTGTCCTACACAGCCACCGCCGCAGCGATCTTGCTGTGTGATTGATATCCAACGAGTTTGAGATGTTCGTATCGCATTGCCAGCAGGCCGCTGAGTCCTTTCAGCCGCTGTTCATTATCCAGGATTTCCAGTCTCGGCAAGGGGTAAGGTTCACGCGCCAGCAACGCCTCCACCTGCTCCACGTGGTTCTTGTAGATGTGATAATCGCCGAGCGTATAAACAAATTCTCCGACTTCGAGGCCACAGACATGGGCCACCATATGCATGAGTAAAGCATAGGAGCTGATGTTGAACGGCACATCGAGGAAGGCGTCCGCCGAGCGTTGGTAAAGCTGGCAGTGTAGAGTCCGACCTTGCTCAACCTTAAACTGGAAAAGAGTGTGACAGGGCGGTAGGTCAACCGCGTCGGCCTGTCTCGGATCCCAACCCGTCACGATCAACCGTCGTGAGTTTGGATTTCTTTCAATCTCATAGATGAGTTTTGCGATTTGGTCTATTCCATTGCGCTCGGGATAATTGCCGCCAAACGAGCGCCAGAGATAACCGTACACCGGGCCCAGGTCGCCGGCCTGGCGGCCGAAGCGGCTGGTATGTTCTGCGTCGGCCCATTCGGCCCAGATGTCTACGCCTTTTGAGCGCAGATTGGCTTCGTTCGTGTCACCGGAAATGAACCAAAACAGCTCCTCGGCAATCCAGCGAAACGGCACCTTTTTGGTAGTTACAATGGGGAAACCATCGCGCAGGTCAAACCGGGTTTGAAAACCGAAGTGCGAGAGAGTGCCCACCCCTGTGCGGTCCTTGTGTTCCGACCCGTTCAAGAGAATTGAATTAAGAAGATCGTGGTATTGTTTCATAAATTGGGTTGGACAAGATGTACAGGATTCACGTCATAAGAACTTGAACGAAGGATAGCGCCGAAGCGCTGAATTCATTCGTCAACCCGTGCAACTGAGCTGACGTATTGAGATCGATCATGCACTTTCAAATACCTGTCGATCAAAATAGCACGCATTATAATTACGTTGAGCGCGATCGCGAAGAATAATGACACAATTCAGCATTTGTTTTCTCGGTTTCGGTAATGTTGGTAAGGCGCTGGCTCGGCTTTTGATAGCGAAGTCGGCCGAGTTGAAACAGCTGTACGGGATCGAGTATCGCCTCACAGGCGTTGCCAGCCGGCGCATGGGTTGGTTATCTAATACAGAAGCTAATGGTGGCGCAGACGCGGGAGCGGGCTTCGCAATTCCTGCGTTGCTTTCGAACCCTCCTGATTTCGGTGATCACTCATCTTCGAGCGGCATTTCCGAATGGCTGGAAAAGACGCGGCCCGACGCTGTTTTTGAAACCACGTCCCTTGATCCCCAGTCAGGGCAACCGGCGATCCAATACTTGCGTGCGGTTTTGCAGGCTGGCGCACATGCAATCACAGCGAACAAAGGTGTGCTTGTCCACGGTTATAAAGAGCTAAACGAACTCGCGCTGGCACAGGGCAGGCTTTTCCTTTTCGAGTCGGCAGTATTAGACAGTGCGCCGGTCTTTTCGCTGTTTCGCGACACTTTACCCGCGGTAAAACTTCGCGGCTTCAGCGGCGTCTTTAGCTCAACCACCAATGTGATTATTGAATCGATGGAAGCGGGACGGTCGTTTGCAGAAGGGCTCAAAACGGCCCAGGAGCTCGGCGTTACCGAAACAGACTCAGCCCATGATGTGGACGGATGGGATGCGACGGTCAAAGTTTGCGCACTTGTAAGTGTTCTGATGGGGGTACCGCTAAAACCGGACGAAGTAAGTCGCGCCGGCATCCGCGATCTCAGTCCCCACAAGGTTCAGGCGGCGCGGGCGGAGGGAAAACCTTTCAAGTTGTTGGCCAGAGCCAAACGGTCGGAGAACGGAAAAGTAATTGCGACGGTACGTCCGGAACAAATTCTAGCCAGTGATCCGCTTGGCGGCGTAAGGGGCACTTCACTGGCGATTCATTTTGAACTCGACATGATGCCGGGGCTGACGATTACTTCTCATCGCCCTAACCTGCAAAGCACCGCGTACGGATTACTGGCCGACTTCATTAATGCCGTTAAAACCTAGTCCAATGTGCAAAGTCCAATGTCCAAGGTCCAAAGTCCAAAGTCTTTACACGCTGACGAGAATGGCTGAACCGAAGGCTATTAGATTTTAGACGTTGGACGTTGGACGTTGGACATTGGACATTGGACTTTGAACATTGGACCTCATAGCTTTCGACTAATAGAAGCAATATCATTGACTCCTTCAATCAACCGTTGAATTTCATCAGCCGTCGTGTAGCAGGCGCAGCCGGCGCGCACCAACCCTTCTGCTCCCAGTCCGAAGCGCTCCACAACCGTTGCTGCGTAAAAGTCTCCGTGTGAAAGGAACAATCCGCGCGCGGCAAGTTTTCGCGCCACTACACTCGACGGCACACGGTCTACCGTAAACGCTACTGTCGGAGTCCTTGCGAACTCCGGTGTTGGTCCATACAAGCGAACGCCTTTTATGGTGGCGAGTCCGTCCCAGAGAGTCCTGGTCAGTTGTGAGCTGCGCGCGTGTAACTCGCTGTAAGTGGCCGCCAAGTGCTCGCGCCTGGCGCCTGCACCAGAGAGGGATGCGAGAAAATCGACTGCGGCTCCAGCCCCGACGATTCCTTCCTGATTCAGTGTACCCGTCTCAACGCTCTCCGGCGCAGAATCTGGCGCGGGAAGAAGCTTTGGAAACCTTATCGACTCGAGTAAATGGAGTTTGCCGAAAAGTACGCCGATGTGCGGACCATAAGCTTTGTAAGCGGACAGTGCCAGAAAGTCGCAGTCCAGAGCTCTAACGTCTATAAGCGCATGAGGGGCGTAGTGCACAGCATCAACGAAGACCAGCGCGCCGCAACTGCGCGCCAATCGAGTCGCACGCGCGATATCGTTGATTGTACCCAGTGCGTTTGAAGCTACGCCGAGGGCGACTAGCTTTGTTCGGTCGGTGATGGACTGCTCAAAACTCTCCCAATTTAGCTGGCCCGTAGCCGGGATCATTTTCACAGTCTTCACCCGAACCCGGCGCTCACTGACGAGTTGATGCCATGGTGCAACGTTGGCATGATGATCCAGCTCGGTAACAACAACTTCATCGCCGCTGCCAAGCTGAGTGGCCAGCGCTCGAGATAGATGAAAGGTAAGTGTTGTCATGTTTGCGCCAAAAACTATTTCCAGGGAAAAAGCGTTTAGCAAATCGGCAAACGCATGCCGGGCCTTCTCGATCGCCGCGTCAGTTTCCTCACTTGTCGGGTAGGCCCAATGGGTGTTCGCGTTGTGATGGTAGAGATAGTCGCTCATTGCTTCCACCACGTGGCGAGGGACCTGTGTTCCGCCTGGTCCGTCGAAATAGGCGACTGGGGATCCATTGTGAACGCGCTCGAGCGCAGGGAAACAAGCTCGTATGTCCGCGGTTGTCGTGACCGTCGATGATGCTGGGGGTGTCGTGGTCATTTTTTTATCAATAGTAATCTTCGAACGCTTTCATTAGCTACCGAGTGCACAGATATGGTGAACGAATTTCGAGGGAGGCAAGACTTTAGTTTGCTGGTTCACGCGAGGATGTCAAACGACGACGGTGGACGGTAGTGGGTCAATTGGGTTGCCGATCGACTTCTCCCTGGTGACTGCGGCTCTCATTAAAAGCTTCGATTCACAGCCATCATGAATTTCAAACTGACCACTACCGGCTGAATTAAGTCCCAGCCGCAGCTTTGGGAATTCCTACTTGGTTAAAAGGAAATGGCCCCTCGAACGGTTAACGCTCGAGGGGCCATACCCAAACCGAAAGATGTGGATAGACGATTTCTTAGGTGTCTATGCGACCGTTGCGCCGCCGGCGCCATGCTGCGAAGCCGGACAATCCACTACCGAGGAGAATCAAAGTCGCGGGCTCGGGAATAGCTGTCTGCTGAGCTGCGAAGATGTCTCCTGTCAGCGACGCCGTCTGACCAGGGTTGATTGATACGTCGTTGATCCTTATTCGAAAAGAACCGTTGCCACAGGTTACCTGTGGTCCCGGCGGAGCCTGTCCGGGAAGTGGATTCGGCTCGCAGTTAAGATCATTAAAAGTGAAGAGGATTCCCTGTTGGTTAATCGCTTCGCTAAAGTCGATTCTGACGCCTCCGCTCTCATCCGATCTCACTGTACCGATTATATCGGCGGTAAAAACTCGAGAGGAATCAGGAATTCCCTCCGGGGCGGTGAAGGTTATTCGCAATCTGAACTCATTGCCGTCGTATGTAGCAGCCACCTCCGGGTCGAGGAAAAAAGCGCCAAGGTTATTGTTATTTTGCGTGGGCGGCGGCAATGGATTACCGCCTAACGCGAGAAATCCGTTGGCCGTTACGCCCCTGAACTGGCTGTTCTGGTACGTCAAGCCAAGAAGCGTGGCGCTTTGAGGCGCCGAAGAATGCACTGGTTGGCAAGGCGTTGCCGGCGTGGCAAAACAGCCGTTGGTAAAACCCGCAAAAAGGACCTCATCCGCTCGTGCTGCTGTTTGGCCCAAGGTGAACGTTGCACCCATAACCAGGCCAAGCAACAGAAATCTAAGAAGTCCAGGCATTGAGATTCTCATAAGTGTTCCTTCCAAGCGGCGGTGCGTAATCGATGGCAAAACTAAAACGCGAAAGGCAAAACAACTGGAGACGAAACCCCTTTCGGTTACTTCGTTCCTATTTCCCGGTTTAGACACAAGGGTGCTTAACCCGAAAATGGCACTTCGTGGAACTGTATGATCGAGGAAAGAAAGAATAGACCTGAGTTCCCAGAAAAATTAGCAGGAAAAGGATTGAAAACTTTGAATAAAACTCATTTGCCGGTTGAGGTCTGCAGCACAAATACCCCAAACTCCGGCGATGTGTGCGCGGGCACCCGTTCAACGCCTCCGACAGGCAATGGCACTTGAGCCAACCTCATCGGCAGGCGAATGGGCTGACCTTTGTAAGTGTCACTGAGAACAGGTTTTCCGAAGAAGTTCTGTGCATCCCGTACTTCGAAGTTGGTTCCGGGGGTCAGCACTGAGCTGATATCTACGACAACGTCCGATTGCGAGTCCCAGTTATAAACAACGATGTTTGCCCGTCCTGCTTCGTAGCTGTTTGGACGAACGAATATCTGAACGCCACGGGGACGAAGAGTGCCGATAGCTTGGCTGTGACTATCGAGACCAGTTGTTTGGCGCCAGCGGGAAAAACCGAGGATACCAGCGTCATTCGCGAAAACAGGCTCGCGTCGTTCGGAGAAATATGAATTGAAATCCCACCGATAGTTTGAAACTGTGATGTTCCCAGGCAATTTCAAGTCGACGCTTTCATCCTGCGAGACGATCGTGTTCCCCTGAAAGTCCACACTTTGCCACCACCACAGCAAAAGAGGCGTTTTGCTAACAATGTAATTGTCGAGCAACTTCACGTCCCGGTTGCCAGTATCTTCGTAACCCAACCGCAGGCCATTGTTTTTGTTATTTGCATTCGTGGCGGGGTTATAGATGTAATTGTTTTTAATCACGATGCGCTCTGCAGACACTCCCCGAACGCCGCCTACCTGAAGGTTGCCGGTTTTCTGGTCGTCATTGGTAAGAATGCCGTTGTTGAAAACTACGTTACCTTCGAGGTGCAGACCTTTCTGGGAGCTGGAAGCAGAGTTGGAATGAGCCAAAATACCGTAACCGCCTTGCGCAAATAGGATGTTGTCAGTGATGTACTTGGTGCCGGATGCATTGCCGATATAGAGCGAGTGTTCACGTTTGTTGTTGCCGTTATAGAAGAAGATACAACCGTGAATTTCGGTCATATCCTGTTTGTCCCAGATACCGTGTCCGTTGTCGTGAAATATCATGTTGATGAATTTCACGTTGGGCGCATAAACATCCGCTCCGGACCCGCGCCAGGGTTCATCGTTCCCACTGTAGGGGCTGTTTCGCCGCCGATCGGGATTTGAATTCATCACTTCTATTCCCCAAAACCAAACCCATGAACCCTTTACTTTCAGCGCAGGTTGCTTCGACTCCGTGACCGAGGCCTTATCGAAAATAACGCGTTCTCCTGGATATGAGCGGACGATTATGGGCGCATTCTCTTTTCCGTTCAGCGTACTGACGAAGGTCCCGACGTAGCGACCAGCCCGCAACCATATGGTGTCTCCTGGTTGAACTTCCGTGCCCTGTGGTCCATGGGCCAGGGCCGTCGGCAGGTTCCACGGAGATGTCTGTGTCCCCTGACCCATCGGATTTCCTGCCGGCGTCACATACCAGCCCCGCCTCTCCGGGGGCAGCAGAGTTAGTACATCTGTTGCTGTTGTTGTCAGGCAGGTCACCGAAAGGCTGAGCGACGCCTGGGTCCTCACCGGCTTAGTTGTAATTGGAAAACCAGCGGTGTTCTTGCCTTCGGGAACTGTAACGCGCTGAGGAATATCGGCACCCGACGGCTCGCTATTCATCAGAGTAATTACAACACCGCCCGCCGGCGCCGGGTAACGCAGATACACCGTTCCCACCGACAGTTTGCCACCGACAACTGTTGCAGGACTGATGATAAAGCTTGTAATGGTTTGGCCCCCTGCGGCTGCCGCTTTGGTCCGTCCTTCCGTGAGCCGTTCGTTAACCGCCACTACATCTTCAGTAAGAGGGCGCTCAGTCGTCAGTCCCGAGGTGTGGCATTGAATACTAATCAATGCGGCAAATACCGGAAGTGGCAATGCAAGGATCGTAAGTACGGCCAACTTTGAATTTCTCATACGATCTTGTTAACGACCATGCTGGAGCTTGAAACTATTGCGCGTTCCTACGCCCGGCAGCGTCTCGGCTACCATTTAGCGCGGACTCAATTTCAGCCGCCGGCACGTTGCAAACCTGGACCCAGAACTTGCCATTAGCCGCGCGGGGAATTTCTGCAACCGGCTCGAGAATTACTTCCACTCCCTCCATCCGTGCCTTCACGGCCTTCACAATTGAGCGAGCAGACTCTGGCGTAAACTCAGGTGCGGGTACATAGCGGGCGCGTATAAGGTTCAATTTCTCTTGAACGATTTGGGCCTGCCGTATAGGTGTCCTGAAGAAGACATCTTCCAGACCAAAAACGCGCCGCCCATCCGGCGTTATTAAAAGGTCGTAACTTCCGGCTTCCACAACCGCAACTGCCGGCAGCGTTCGTCCACACTTACAGGATTGATCTACTGTCACTCTCCCGCGGTCGCCTACTCGATATCGGATTAGAGGCATATCCGAGTTAAGCAAACTGGTACAAACGAATTCGCCAAATTCACCCTTGCCAACCGGTAGATTGTTTTCGAGCGTTTCAACCAAGCCAATCTCCGGCCATTGGTGTAGCGTCCCTGAAGGACATTCGTTGGCGGCGGTGACGATCTCACCCATGCCGTAGGTTTCACGCACCGGACACTGAAAAGCTTCCGCGATCACTCGCCGATGATGTTCAAAGAGGGGCTCAGCCTCGGTAATGACAACTTTCAGTTTAATGTCTCGTCTATTGAGCCTGAGCATTTCCTGGGCTAAAGCAAACATCGAAGACGTATAACCAAACAAGTAGGTGATGCGATACTGGACCAGGGCGTCCAGATAATGAGTGATCAGGTCGGGGGCAAGATGATAGGTGGACATGTACAACTGGTTCAGCGCTGCATTCCAGACCCAGAATGGGGGCTGCCGCTGACTACTGAGGGTCACAACCTGTCCCCCTAACTTGGCCCAACGATCGTGCTTCTCTATTCCATGCCAACCCTTGGTGCGAGCTAATGAGAATGCATATAGCGCGCGCATGGTTGAACGGCTTCTCCACAAATCAACGGGTGTGCCGGTAGTGCCGCTTGTGTGCGCGTAAAACATTCGTCTGGTATCGCAGTCATCAGCGACGAACGTGCGGGGCTGTGTCCTGGCAGCTTCTTTATCCAGCACGGGCCAGTTCTCGAGATACTCCCAGCTTGCTGTGTCACCCCGGCGGCGTCGCTCCGCCCACTGCTCTCGATAATAAGGAACGCGTGTTGCGGCCCGGTGTAGTACGTAAGCCAATCGCTCCTGCTGCCAGCGGTGCCACTGCGCTGAATCCCAGTGTTCACGTTCCAGCAATTCTCGGACGAGACGTGGCGTCTCTGGTCCAAATCTCCAGGAACGAAGATGAAGGCCGTGCAGACTGGCGGCGCCAGATCTCATCCACTTCGGCAGACAGTGATAAACGTTTAGTAAGGCGTCGCTCATTGGTTCATGTTGTGGGAAGAGTTAGGGCTCAGCAAAGTTCCTGAGTAGGCATGTCGCTATTCAACACTTTCTGCATCGAAGCTCTATTCGTGGATGACGTTTTGCGTTTTGTGGCGCGCAAAAGGCCAGCCAGGCTTCTTCCGTTCTTCCACATGTCGAATTTTTCCTCGGCGCGTTTTCGTGCCGCTTCTGCAAGGGACCGGCCCACTGCGGGGTTTGATAGCAACGTTTCGATAGCACGGGTCAGCGCACTGACGTCTCGCGTTGGTACGAGCAGTCCACATCTTCCATCATCGAGCGCTTCGTGAATACCGGCTACCTGTGACGCAATGACCGGTGTTCCCAGGGCCATCGCCTCCCTTATCACGTTGGGTAAACCATCACCGAGCCCATCAGACGGATGGACCAGCATTGCGGCTTCGCGCATCGCGGCCTGCACCTCGTTGAACTTAAGCCAGCCTCGAAAACGCACTCTGTCGGTGATCATCAACTTATCTGCGAGGTGCTTTAATGAGGCCGCTTCCTCCCCATCACCGATTATCTCGACGTCGACATCCATTCCCCGGCCCATGAGTGCGTGCGTTGCATGCAGCAAATACTCGAAGCCTTTCTCCCTGGCCAGCCGGCCGACAGCCACGATTTTTCGTGGCTGGCGACCCTCAAGTTGAAATGGGAAGGCTGAAAAATCCAAACCGTGGTAACACACATTTATCTTGTCCGAGATTGAGGGAAAGATGTCTGCATAGTGCTTGGCGAGAAACGTCCGGTTAAAAGCGCAGCAAGTTACAATTTGATCTGCGTAAAGAAGTTTCTGCCGCAGATAAATCGGAGTTTCGTAAAGATCGGCTCCCGCATGCAGCCAGATGGAGTAGGGAATTGGTCGCTTAATCAGCCGGTGAAACGCATAGGCACTAGTTGCAGCATAATTCCCCCAATAGGCGAGAACGTGATCGTAATCGGCGCCATGTTGATTCGCCCATGCCCACGCCTTTGGCAAAACATAGGCGGTCTTTGCCAGGGGGATGAACCCATAGCGCGCCGCCGACGTGGTTGTGGCCGCCGCGTCTCGCAGATACGTGCCAAACTTTTTCCACGGGTATGGCCGGGCCGCCATTAGACTTTGTGCCAGGCTGAGATGGTGGATTTTTTTCCCGGAAAACACCTGTTGATGAAGAGTATCGACCGAGTACTGCCACATGCTTGAATCGAGTGGATAGATTGGGAAGATGTCCACATCAATACCTGCTTCCAGGAGTGCACGCATGTCACGCTCAAAAAACGTGGCCACCCGGGCCGGGTACTTACTTGTGAAAACGGCGAGTCGCATATTTAGCTGGCAAGGTGGGCATCGTAAAATGGCTGCCGCGGGACAGTCCGCCGGTCTCTCGACCCACTCCAATAAGCTTCCTTCAGCCTACGCTCGAGACGCGCGGCCCACACGGAGCGGGAATAATGTTCGTCAACATAGCGCCGACCTGCTTTACCAAGTGCCAGCCGTCGCGATGGATCTTTATACAGACTAAGAATTGCTTCAGCAGTTGCTCTTGCATCGCCAGGAGGCACAACGATTCCACCGCCTGACTGTTCTAAGATGTGTGCACTCTCGCCACTCAACGCGCCTACCACCGGCTTTTCGCAAGCCATGTATTCGAAGACCTTCACTGAGATGACTTTCTTCGGATAGGGGTCGGGCCGCACGGCGGCGAAACATACGTCTGCCCGCGCCAGTAGGGACGGCACATCGGCAACGTTTCTTTCATCGCCGAAGATGACGTTGTCCAGGCCCATCTCTGTCGCCTGCTTGATCAGCGCATCTTTGCGTGCGCCGTTGCCAAGAAGAAAGAAAGCGATCTCTTTGTATTCCCGTAGAATTGCAGCCGCCTCTAAAAGAACCTCCAGATTGTGTTTGATACCGAATAACCCGGAATACATCACTACGAAGCGATCGCCGAAGCGATATTCGTTAGCAAGCGCGTTTTCGCGCGGAAGCGGTTCAAACATTTCCAGGTCCGCGCCGTTTGGCAACAGGAATGCCTTTTGCCGAGGAACCCCGCGCTCAACGATGGTGTCGATGATCGACTGCGTCGTTGCAGCCACACAATCAGCATTGCGATAAGCCCAGCGCTCAATCGAGCGCGTGACGTGTACGGGCAGCGAGCCTTCGCGAAAACCTCCATACGTGATCAACTCATCGGGCCACAAGTCACGGACATCCAAAACCAATTTCGCGCGGCGTAATTTTGCCAGAAGAATCGCGGGGATGACGCTGAAGATCGGCGGCGAAGTCACAAAGACCATGTCGAATTTGCCTGCGCGCAACCCGCCCTGTAATACCGCTGGAATGAAACTGAGATAGTTTCGCAGTTGCGACCAATTCGACTGGTTGCGAGGCGCTGTGTAGTACGCCCTGCGAAAAATAGTGTATCCGTTCACTTCTTCGCGCAGTGAACGTTTCCCTCGGTATTCGGGAAAGACAACGCCGCGCGGATAATTGGGCATTCCGGTAGCCACAGACACGGTATGTCCTTCGGCCACGAGTTGCCTGACCAAAGGGTAAAGACGATTGGGCAAGGCACCCATTTCCGGAGGAAAAATTTGAGTTACAAACAGTATGCGCATGCTGAGATCCTTGTCCTGCCGGATTCTTGTTCGAATGAAGCCCAGTCCAATTAATTACTGGCGGTCACGGTCAATTGACGTGTAAAAGAGTCTGGTGTGAATTGCTGAACGAGTAATGGGGACCTGTTGCTTTTGCGAATACTGCTTGCGCTACAAAACTACCAGGCGCCGCTTTTTCTGATGACCGCCGAAGCCGTGAGAAACAATAGATGCACGTCTAACGAGAGGCACCGATGGTCGATATAGTGCATGTCCATCATCACTCGTTGGGGGTAGGTTGTATGGCTGCGTCCGCACACTTGCCACAGACCACTCAGTCCCGGCTTCACGCTTAATAGCTTGTTCGCATAAATCGAATACTTACTCAATTCATTTTCGACGATCGGCCGTGGACCGACTAGGCTCATCTCGCCTCGCAAGACGTGGAACAACTGGGGAAGCTCGTCAAGGCTGGTACGACGCAGAAAAGCCCCCACCGGTGTGATGCGCGGGTCGTCTTCAAGTTTAAACTTCTCTTCAAACCTCCGGCGCAGTTGCGGATCCCGCTTCAGTTGCTCCTCAGCATCCGAACGCATGGTGCGAAATTTTAGGCAGTCGAATTCTTTACCGGTGTGGCCCAGGCGCCGGTGAGAAAAAAAGGCCGGCCCGTTGCTGGTAGCCTTGACCATCAACGCGATCAAAAGCAGGAGCGGACTTGCCAACACGAGCAGTGTCAGCGAGATGGTGATGTCCAGGCCACGCTTCGTGAAATCGTAGAACGATTGGGAGCGAGACGAAGCTTCTCCGTTAGCTGCCCTTGCGCTAATGAGCCGAAAAACTCGCGGGTTCACGAAATCAGGCAGAGCGTAGTCCATCGATGAAAAATCTATTGAATTGAACTCTTCCGGCGCATAATCCACTGATGTGAATTCGCGCGAGGAGCTGCCCGTTGTTCCCTCATGTAAGGGCCCGTGAACGGCGCTGAGTTTTGGTGCACTTGGTTTGTACTTCGCTTCCTGACGCTGGTTGAGCGCCCTTTGGGCTGTGATACGCTTTGGTTGCATTGACTTTCTTCCCCAGGAAAAGATTGAGGGTTGATGTAAAAGGCTAGGGAGCGCCCACCAGCGCTCCCTAGCCCGTTTTCCGTCTCACTAATGATGTGAAAGCTAGAACTGTTTCAGACGAGAATAGCTATAAAGAAAAAAGCTCCAGGTTTTACGAGGGTTAAGCGGCGCCTGTCGCTTGCTGTACATGCAAACACTGTTATCTGTCCGCCGGCACTCGCTGCAAGGTTGGCAAGGTCTCAGGTGATGTCTCGCCGGCCAGTACTGACTTGTAAATATTCAAAACTTTCTCGGTTGTGACGTTCTCATCCAGATTTTTTACGGCTTCGCGGCCCGCGATCCGTACGTCCCGCATCAGCACCCGTTCGAGCGCTGCGGCAATGGTTTTAGGGTTCTCATCATCACAAAGTTCACAACCCTCAATGTTCCCAATTCGCGAACTCACGTCGCCGACGGGCACAGACACAACCGGCAGATCACAAGCCAACGCTTCCTTCACGACATTCGGTGAACCCTCCTGCATTGAGGTAAACACGAGCGCGTCGCAGGCGCTCATGTAGAGCGGAATGTCTGTGTGTGGAACTTTCCACGCCACGACCAATTTTGCGGGCATTGTCTGGTTCAATATTTGTACGGCCTGTTTAGCCAGATAGCATCTTTTCCGGGCCTGGGTTGGACGACCGACAAAAAGAACCAGCTTTTCGTCTCGTGGCAAACCGAGTCGCAACCGCGCTGCGTGTTTTTCAGTTCGATTGAAAAACTCAAAATCGATTCCAGACGGTATTACGTGGGACTCAATAGAGCGATGAAGGTGGCTCTTCAGGTGTTCAGAAACGACGATGACGGCATCAGCGCGCGCGGCTACCAGTTGGCTGACATACTGATGGATCATGCTCGCTCGCAGGTGACGTCCGGTCCGATCGCTTACTGTTCCAAGAAGATCGCTTCCTCTGAAAGTTACGATGAGCGGCAAGCGCTTGGGCAGCGCGACTAATCCGCTCTGGCCGAATTGAGCGTGGATCAAATCATAGCGCTCCCGCCTCAACTTGAGTCGCAAGCGCAACCAGGCTTTTATGTAGTTGAAGGGATTCTTCGCTCCCTTGAAGGGGAACACATCCACATCAACCCCCGCAGCCTTCAGGAAATCTGCCTGCCGCTTGATAAAGTGAGCTGTGACGTTCACTCCCGGCGCCGGCCACTCGCAAGTGACCATCAAAACGCGAATCGAGTTCATATAAACAATACCCGCTGCTCGCTTATTTCGGTATTGGGGGCAGTTGTCCGTCGGTTCTATGCTCGGTCCAGATGTCTGGCATTTGAAATGTCAGATCACCACTTCGTACCGCTTGGCTCAGTTAGGGGTAATCCCTCGGCCTTGAATCCGGTGACCGGTTGCACCGTGGGATCTTTTCGCCTCCACAGCATTTTCAAAAGCTCCGGAATGCCTTCAATGCCGGAGGCCAACTCTGCTAAAGCAGGCAATGGATCGGAACTGCGCCAGGTTTCCAGTCGAGTTCCTTTCGGCTGTGGCCCAAATAGCTCAATGATTCCTTCACGGATTGTCGGGTAAACGCCTGGGAATCCCTGCGGTGTTCCTCTTAGTATCCGTGCAAATCGTTTGACATCACCCAGTAACCACCGCAGCACGATTCCCTCCGTATATTTGGTCACGCATTCCATTTCTATACCCTTCAACAACGACACCCAAAGGCACGGGAAATCAACTCCCGCATCGATCGCCAGCTGAAGTGAGCCCCAAAACCTTCCGTTAATTTCCATTAGACACGGGGGATCGACACCATCGTCCTTAAATTCCACCATGGCTGGACCATGCCATCTCAGTTTGCTCAGCAAACGCACGGCGGGTTCAATGAGACGCGGGTCCAATGGAACCGAACGACGCAAACTGCTGCCCGAACC
>JBHENH010000013.1:5022-24269 GCA_046262135.1 Pyrinomonadaceae bacterium | reverse complement strand
CACGTAACCTCTCATGCGCAAACAAAGCCACCGCCCGTCCGTGATCACACAAGGCGAAGACCCCTTTACCCGTGCCCGAAACAAACTCCTGGATGAGCGGCCAATCAAGTCCTTTACGCTGGGCCAGAAGTTGCGACAGAGCGTCGTGGGAACAGAGATAGGAGGGACTGCGTTCTGCCGAAAAGGACGAAGCATCGGCACCGCTGCTTGAGCGCGGCTTAATGACACAAGGAAAACCGATTTCACTGACAGCTGTAAGGCACTCTTCTAACGAATTCGGGAAGCGAGTAAGAGGTATTCTGATCCCATAATCTTGCGCGAACCGCAAAGTTTCACTTTTGTCGAACGCGCAATTCAACATTTCAGTAGAACCACAGCCTACGATTATGCCGGCCGTTTCCCACTCGCCGCGTTGGGAGTTCGCGAGCAAGCATGATTGCTCGGTGAGTGGTAGGACGATACGCACTCCTTGCCCTATCGCCCATTCACGCAGCGCAGCGAAGGAGTTTAGAGTTTGATCCGGCAGGCGGTAGCTGCTTTCACAGTGGCGCGACCACGCGCTGAGTGGAAAGCGATGGGGACTGGCAACCAGCGGTTTGTATCCTGCCTCGCCAAGCGAACGCACACACGCCAGCGCCTGGTTCGTGTGTCCGTCCAGGATGAGTATTCGTTCTGTATTGCTTGTCATGTGCGGTAGATGCCGCGGAAATGGTCTGTGACGCGATAAGGAATTAACGCACCCATGACCTTCGCTTTCATCACGAGGGGCGAATCCAGCACGTGGGCTTCGAGTCGGGGCAGACAAAAAGGATTACTTTCCTTCTCAACGAGTCCCAGGTCAGTGGTCACTGCAAGCTGGTATCCGGCCGCTTTTACGGCGCTGATATATTCCGGCGAGACATCACCCAGCTTCGTATTGCCGTACGGGTAGGCATACTGCAGGCTGTGGGCAACACCAAGACGGGCCCGCAATACATCTCGTGATTCGCCAGCCTCATCTGCAATTCGTCCAGGCGTACACTCGCTGCCGCGCAGATGCCGGTGAGAATGCGCTCCGACCGTAACCAGACCAGAGGCCACGCAGTTTTCCAGCTCGCGCCATGTCAACGGTCGCCACGTCGAGCTATCGACCCGGTGCAGATTCTTTTGCGCCCAGTGGTCGAATAACATTGGTTTGCGACTATCTACTGCGCCAGTGACCACAAATGCCGTTGCGGGCGCGTTATACTCTTTCAGGACCGGAAGCACTTGCGTATGGAAATTTGCATAACCGTCATCGAATGTAAGACAGACCAACGGCTTCGCATCGTTTCCCGGCGATTGATTCAGACGTGAAATTAGTTCGACCAATGGAACGATCTCAGCAAACTCCGAGAGTGTGGCAATCTGCCGCGCAAACTGTTTGGGCGTAACATTCCAATCATCAACCTGAGAATCAACGAATCCTATGTCCGCAATTCGGTGGTAGTAAAAGATGCAGGCACCACGATGGCCCCTACCTGATGTTAACAGGCGAGACAAGACTGCGGCCCAGCCGGTCGTCTGCTTCACGGTGCGCTTCAATGTGGCTGGACCAATAATCATGTCTAATCCGAAACGCAGCGGCTAACTGCGGAACCCGTATCAACAAGCTAAGAAAGCCGAAACTTGCGCACGATAGTTGTTAAGGCAACCAGTGGGAGCAGCGAGAGCCTGCTTGCGACAGCCCAGTTCTCTGAAAGCACTGCTGACCAAAACTTAATCACGTATCCCCGACCCCCGACCTTGATGCGCTGAAATCGATAAAATCCTTCCTTGAAGTCAATCGTGCTTGTTCTTTTCAAAGCCAGCGCACTGACCACATGGTCGGGGAGCAAGTTACGCTTAAACGTTTCGCGATGTATCTTTTCAACGAAACTCAAATAACAACTGAGTCCATACAAGGTATTAAGATTCGTTACGGTCTTGAGAATGTAATTCCAATCCAGAGTGTTGGCGCGGAATAGACCGATAGTGGTTACAACATCCGACAATCGCAGATAGCTTCGCGCGACTGGCCTCTGCAGTCCCTGTAAGACCAACTGATCTTCAGGGGAGGGGATGAGGAATTCGTTTCCATCAACTCTAACGTGACTCCCATTTTCAATCACCTGGCTAATGTAAGACCCGTGCTCGCCAAGCATCCCCACGCGGCCATGGTGAATCTCCAACAACGAATCACATTGGCGTAGCCGGTAGTTGACCGTGCCATCAATCAGGTTCCGCAATCGCCTCTTCACTCGAACCGCATGCAGTCCCGTAAGGATGGCCGCGTCTACCTGACGCGAACGCGACGCGATGTAAAGATCGATATCGCCGGTCATGTCCGGATAGTTTTGAACGATCTTGGCAAAAATGAAATCAATGTTATTTTCGAGACAGCTCTCAGAGATTCGATCAATTAACGCGAGCTTTCGCTGATTGCGGGCGCGCATGTCTTTGACGGCAGCAAAGAAGAAGTGACGTGGTTCGAGACCGATTGTTTCGAGTCGATCCACCAACCGGATCAGGACGCCGTTTTGGGCGGCGATTTGTAGGAGATCACCCCAAACAATGGTCCGCTGTTCTAAAGGATCTATTATGCCATCCAGTAACAGTCGCAGGATGATTGATGCGTAGGATGCTTCCCGCTCCATCATTTACTGAGCCACCATTCGTTCACGTACTGCACTGGTCAGTCTTAGACGAGTTGCGTCGACATCCTGATCGGTGGGAATCACCAATATTCCAGGAAGGTCGCGCGTCAACTTTTGGTACGAAAGCCGGCGACGGTTGAGATAGGCCACGGAGTACTCGTTTTTTCGAGCGAACGCTTTTTCCGCACTCACGTCCAGGTAGACTGACAAGTCCGGGGTAGGTGTGAGCCAGGACAGAAAGCGTAGACCTGTAAGGTGACGACCTTCGGCCACGTCCACCAGCGTGTCGTAAAAATATCTATCCATGATCAGTATCTGCCGGTTCAGTTTCTCTATATATGCCCGGTAAAGAATGAAGATCAGGACATCCAGCGGGTAAATCAGCGATCTCAGCCCTTTATTCCAGATGAGTTTGTATCGAAGGTTTGCAACAGCCGTTCGCCACCTTCCCTCATGCTCCAATTTACGAGGCCGATGCTGTGCACTCGAGGATCCCTCCGAACAACCGTTGTGTCGACGTGTCGTCTTAGCAATGAGAAATCTAATCGCCGGATACACCCCAACGTCGTAATTCATGTGAGAGACGGCAACCCTCTGATTCTCGTTCTCGAGACTTTCCTTCAACCAATCAACGACGGTGGACTTCCCTGAGCCATCCAAACCTGAAACCGTGATGAGCATGAAGCAGATTAGGCCGTGGCGAAGTTGTCCAACTCAGCCGGTTTGGATCGGGTCAGGAGTAAAGGCGACTTGGCAGGAACGGTGTGATACGCGCTTGCCAGAGCGTAAGCCATAACGAGCCAATGCAGTTTGTTGAACAGCCACACACCGCTCATATTCGCGATGAGCACGGCGACCATCATCGCCAAAGGCAAAATGCCCTGGGGCCCATGCCGCATTTTCCAGGCACTGAGCGTCGCTAAGGCGATCCCTGCGAAGAGCGGCAGTGAACCTATTAATCCCGTCGAAACCAAACCGAACAGGATAAGGTTGTGTGGATTCTTCGTCTCCTCGTCCGGGTGGCCCAGTCGCGTTCCCAATTCGTAAGTGCTGGTGATAGGACCCCAGCCCAGCAGAGGTTTCTCCTGAAACATTTCCCAGGCGGCGGGATAGATCTGTTCACGCCGAGCGAGATCTCCCTCTTCCACAGTTTCCTCAAATCGCGCGCGCATGACGTCTGACTGTAACGCCGCCAAAAACAAGAACCCCACAACGAGAAGGAGTGCTGCGGCGTTAAGGAGTTTCGAGGAGTTGGTGCCGCGCCGCAGCACCAGCGTCATTAAGCCCGCTACCAGCGCGAGTAGACCGCCGCGCGAGCCGGTTTGAATTAGAGCAGCGCCAATCAGAATGATAAACGGCCAGCTGATCGCGAGGGGCCGCAGTAAACTTTTTGCACGACCATATGTAAGGCCTATAGTCGCGAGTAATCCCAACATCAGGATACGCGCCAGATTGTTCGGGTGAAATCCGAGTGCCGTCATGCGAATGATGGCGGCATCCGCATCTACAGGCCGGCTCGCAATCCCAGTAACCTGAAGAGCAGCCAGCAGGACGCAGCCGCCTGCAAAAGTCAGAAATGCCTTCTCAGCCACTCTCCCATCACGCATGACGTTGTAAGCAATCCAGCAAAGAACAGTTAACTGAATGAGAAGAAACACATTCAATATAGTCAAACGCCGATATTGTTCCGGCTCCATCGCGCTAATCGTAACGAAGAGATAGAGGTAGACCAGAAAACACCAGAATCCCCTGGGGGGCCACCGCAAGAACAGACCAGGTTGAAAGAGTGTGCTTAAGCAAAGCAGCGCGCCTATGATGGTCGTTGGTTCCAGCCACCCCTCGCCCGCAGTTTCAAACGGCAGCAGGAAAACAAATCCATAAAACAACAACCGAATTAGTCGGGTTGGTCTGTCTTGCTGATCAATCGGAAGCATGCTGATTGGAATAGAGCCGCTAACTGCGACGTAAATTGGTAAACGGCGCCAACTGGTCTGACAACTCATTTTTAGATTTCGTGATCGTGGTCATACTTCACGGCGTCCTTGCACTGGATATGTTGCTGTACGCTGAGCTGCCGGCCTCGTTGTAAGAGCGAATTCGGTAGTAATACGTAGTCTGGGCTAAAAGACCAACATCGGTATAGCTCGTAATGTTGACAGGCGGTTTCGCAATCTCGACAAAGTTGACCCCGTCAAGCGATCGATACAGCTTGAAAGCGTTTTCATTGTTAGCGTTGTCGATCCAGGTGAGTTTCACCTGACTCGATGAAAGCGCCGTGGCGACAAGATTAGTTGGCGCCGCGGGCTTGACTGTAGCCGGCGGAAACGTCGTGGCCACGGCTGTGTTCGAAAATGCGGTGTTTCCACCGGAGTTAAAGGCCAGCACGCGATAATAGTAAGTAGTTGAAGCTGGGCGCCCGGTGTTGGAAAACATCGTAACGTTTGGGCCAAGCGTCTCAGTGCGTGAAAAACTGACGCCATCAGTTGAGCGATATAACTTGAAGCCTTCTTCTGTTGTTGAGTTATCAGTCCAACTAATATCTATTTGGCTGGATGAGACCGCGGTCGCCACAAGGTTGCTGGGTGCGGCGAAAGCAGATTGCTGTGCGGGTGTCGTTGCTTCCGCGATATTCGAATATCCGGAACTACCGGCGGCGCTGAAGGCGCGCACTCGATAGCGGTAGGTTGTGCCTGCAGCCAGCGTCGAGTTTGAGTAGGTGGTAATGTTCGCCGTAACTTGAGCTACCTGGGCGAAGTTAGAGCAGCCGGCGCCAGTGCAGCGCTCGATCTGAAATCCGTCTTCGTTGCTCGCATTGTCCGTCCAGGTTAGATTGATCTGGTTGTTTCCCGAAGCATTAGCAGTGAGTGTTGCCGGTGATGCCGGCACACCGGAAGGTTGTTGCCCCACAATGTATGTGTCGATGACGACGCCGCGGCGCGTGATAAATTCGAAAGTAATCACGTTAGAACTGGCCGTAATGCGCATCGCTCCATAATCATCGCCGAAACGCATTACACTGCCCGCGATTGCGCCGTCGAAAGAGCCTGTGCTCTCCCCTCCCAGTCCATTTGTAATGAATGGAATGCCGTCATTCATGACGCGCTCGTAGAGGTGCGCGTGTCCCGTCAGGACCGCGTCCGCGCCCCACGCCTTAAACGGCCACTGCAAGTTGGTAAAAGAAGTGCGTGACGAATAGGGTGGATGATGAAAATAAACAATATTCCAGGCGGCAGTGGATGCCGTCATTTTATTCTTCAACCATTGGGCTTGCACAGACGAGCTTGTTATTCCATCCGGTTCATCTACATCGCTATCGATTACGAAAAAATGCACTGGCCCACGGACAAAGTCGTAATAGCGTTCGTTGTTCGGAAGCGTGAAGTAATCGAGATATGGTTGAAGCTTTGCTCCACTTTGATTGTCCCAGTCGCGATTGCCAATGCAGGGCCAAAAGCGATTCACGCTTGCGCCCGTTCCGTAGGTGCCACGATAAGGATAGATAAACTCACCATAGTATTTGCCAATATTGGCATCAATTGTGGCTGCTTCGCCGTCTGGATAGTTGTTGTCACCCAGGGTGATGATGAAATCGGGGTTCCAGCTCTTGACGAGGTACGCTACGTCCAGCTCATTCGCGTCATTCGACCCGTAGTCGCCGATTGCAGCAAATGTGATGGCAGCCGGTTCCTGCGGCGAGGGCGACCCTCCGGCTCGCGATAGTTCAACAACCGATAGACCTGCCAACACCGTCATGAGCAAGGCCAGATACTTAAAGGCGGACGAGCATCGCCGCCCGGCCTCAGTCTTTCTATTTCTAATCACGTTTAACTCCCTCTCCCGGCAAAGCCGAACAACGTGCGCGCCATTGACAGGCGGCCCATCAGCGAGATTCTCAGGTCCCGTTTCAAACCCAGCATGAGCGCCAGTCCTGTTGCTACGGCGAAGCTCAAACCGGAGCAAAAAACCCAAATAACCCAATGGTCAGCTACGACCATCTGGCCCAAATAGGCCGACACTGCGAAGAGTAAAATCATCGTGACGGCGGGACGCGCCACGCTTGACAACCGCGGTCGCCCGATTCGGGCAAAACGCTTCCGGATAATAAGGGGATACGAAACGGTCAGTGCCATTCTTCCCGCTAACATGCCCAGGCATAGACCGGTTATTCCCAAGCGCGGAATAAGGGCCGTGCTAAGGGCGATAGAAACGATTGCCGCAATTGCACCCATTAACACTTTTTCGCGAAGTTGAAGTGTCAGGTCGATGACGTAGGCGTCGTTGCGAATAAAGATGAGCTGCACAACCATCAGCACGATGAGCAAGTTGGGCCACAGGCCCGCATAGTGCTGTTTGCCGACCCAGAGATAAACAAAGGAGCGGTTCCAAAGAAGTATCGTGGATCCGATTGCGGCCAACAGCAGCCAACTCGCCGCCATCATTTCCACCCGCAGGGCAGCCGCTCGTTCATACTGCTTCTGACCTACGACGGAACCGAGCCCTGGAATCACCGCGCCAATGACCGTCGTTACAAAGGTCAGCAGCGTAAGGGAGGCAAACGCTGTTAAGGAATAAGTGGCCACTGCCGAAGTCGAAGCGACAATGCCAAGGATGAGAAGGTCACTCGCCATAATGAATTTGTGAATCGTTGTCCAGGCAAGCCACCAGACACTCAATTTTAGAAAAGAGCGCATCTCGGCGAACGTGGGTCGTGCAATCCCGAACCACGCGACATATTTTTTCACTACCAGGAAGAACAAGATGCAAGTAATCGTAGACAGGATTGTGTCCGCCGCTGCCAGGCCGATTAATCCCGCGCCCAGATAAAGTGCGCCCACACTGAGAGCGCCCCCGACTACGTTGAGTCCAGCCTGCAAGCCCATGCGCTTGTAACCGAGATTCATCCCGCGCAGGACCGCTTCCGGCATATCGACGAGTTGGAGGAGGAGAAAATTCACCACGAGCAACGTACAGGCGACCCGAACCGGCGTGTACATTTCGAGCGGAACTCTGGCCATGTATGGCGCAACCCAAACGAGTGCCACACTCATGACTGCTAATACCGGCAGAAATAACAGCCACACGCCGACAGCACTACCGACGTGGCGACGCTTGGTTTCCGCGTCGTCAATTGTCTGGCGATTCGCGATCACCCATTTGAGCGCTTGAGTTGGGCGACCGTCGGCGGCCTGCATGTAGACAACCAGACGGCCTAGTATTTGCCAGACGCCGAAGAGTGAGCTTCCGAGAGTGGTCACAAGAATCGGCGTAACTAATGTCATTACACCACCCTTGACCACTGTATCCAGCAGCGAGGCAATCCCATTGAGATAGGCCTTATGAGTTAGCGCTTTATCGCGTACCGGCATGCGCGGCGCGCCTTCGCGCTCTGCTATACCAATCCCGGACGCGACGATAGTTTCTGTAGCCAACATCAAACTCCTGCGGTGCTCGTGGCAACTTCTACGGCTTCGATGTTTCGCACTCGCGCGTGCGCCAGGATCTTTGCAGCGATTTGTTCCAATGGCTCTTTGTCTGTGTTGAATCTGATCACCTTCAGATCCCTACTGCGCTTTAGCTCAGCGATAACGTTCTCAAACGCTGTACGGTAGCCGCCCAAATGCGCATGAATATCTGCGTCTGGTCCATGTTTAATACGGTGTGGTTTGACTCGCTCGCGAATTCGTTGCGCCAGCACGCCGTCCGGCGCATCGAGCCAGATCACCGCGTTGAGCGCTTTGGTCGCCGGACTCAGTAAGCGCAGGACCTCATCCCGCGAATGAGTAATCGAGCGGCCACGCCCACATTGGTCCAACTTCGCGAGTGCGAAGATCATTCCTTCATCCAGCAACACAGTGGAGAAGCCCTTGGTGGATTCCAGATGCAAGAGCAGGCGCAAGCCGTTTAGTTGAATCACCAGCTTGACTTCTTCCCAACCTAAGCATCGATGCACAGAGAATAGCGTTAGAAGGTCGGGGATCGACAAGAAAGCGCCGACCGTTAACAGCCACGCCGGCGATCCCCACAAACTCAGTCCGCCGCGGACGTCTGCACTTTGCTGCAGTAACTGCGATAGCGTCGTTTTACCCGCGCCGGCAGGACCAATGATCTCCGCAACGAATGTTTGTTCAGAGTCCATCATGAGATCACAATCTGGCCCAAATCAGACACTGTATCTCGGCAATAACATCAGCTGCAGGTTGGCCGGCATCGATCACGCAGGCATTGGTGCCTTCCCAGTCCCTTTCCCACAATTCGCGAGATCGCAAGCGCACATGATGTTCATTTTCAGTTGTCTTGCGTTTGACGGCAGTTTCCGGATCAACGCGCAACACGATAAGCAAATCCGGCGGCATCATCCGGCTATAGTAATTTGCCTCCGTTTTGAGCAGGCGCTGTACCAGCGCGTTGCGACGTGCGGGTTTGACCGTGCGGGCGATGTTGGCCCCATCCATCAGCCGAAGTTGTTTCAGAGGATAACGATCGCATAGTGAAATCCCACCGTTGCTCGCAAAACGCCGCGCCTTCGCATATAGCCGAATCCGATCTCTTCCGGCCATTACCCAACGGAGCAACCGAACATAGCCGGGAAACACTCCTCTTGTGGCTGACGCCGAAAGGAGCTCAGGATGCGCGGGAATATTCATCACCAATCGCCTAATCCTCAGGACCACGATCGTCGCCAGGGTAATGTAGCTGCGAGGCGGTTTGCCCAGGTGAAATCTTCTCGTTGCAAACTTCTTTGAGAGCCAGGAGTCCAGCGCATTTAGTACGGTGGTTTTGCCGGCCCCATCGCCTCCGACCACCGCGATCAACAGTCCTCCATTCACGAAACTCTTTCTGGACCAACGATGAAGTAAACGTTCGCGCGTTAACCGCGCAAGTCGCCGCCAACCTGTTAGCAACGCATCATTGAATTGCGCACGTCGCCCATAGGTGCCGAGATGTCTCTGCAACTCCAGGCGTATTCGAGTACGCGCCCACGACGAAACACCGTCTCGCAATGACTGCCGGCACTTTTCAAAAAAAGAGTTGTCGATCACGGGTATTAAGCGCCCTTGAAGATCGGCGACTCGCTCGCGATCGCTTCTCGCTTCCAGGTAGTCTAATTCCGCTTCCACGGCTTTTAACGGAGGTCGTGACATACCGGCAATTTGTCGGGAGAGGGTTTCGAGGGCTGAATACTTCAACACCATTCGAAGCACGAAAAGAATCAACTCGAGTTCAGGGGCCGGAACAGGAAGCAATCCAGCTCGCGACGACTTGTCCAAATAGACGCTTTCAATAGGTAGGTGATAGTTCTTCGTCAGATCGTGTCCGATCACCAATTGGTAATGAACATGAAGGTGAACAAACCTGCGAGCGTCTTTATCGAAACCATAGAAGTTCAATATTCCGGGGACCTGACGGTCACTCGTGGGTTCGGCGTGTCTGAACCCCAGACCACAGAGGATGCCCTCGAAGCGATGAGCATCAGCACGGTGCACCAGCAGGTCGAGATCGCCGTCGCCCGCAAGCCAACGATCCAGTTTCCAGTTACTTTTCCAGTGACAGTAGGAAACTTGTTGTGCGTTGAGCGTGTCGCAAAGTTTTTTTATCAGTGGGAGGGCAAAAGAGTCGCTGCCCTCATTTGTCCCTATCTCAGCGCCGGACTTTTGCTCCGTTTCACCTGTCGGGAAAGGAAGCACCAGCAAATGCCGCGCGCCATCTCTTCCAACCCGGCTCAATTTAGAGTCGCCGCTGAAAAGCTCAAAGATTTTAGACATTGCAGGAACGATCGAGGTTCGCAAACCTCATTGACCTTTGCGCGCGAAAGGGATCGTGCGGGGGGTGCACGAGGACCACAATGCTCGTGGATCAGGCTTCGGCGTAGGTCGGATGTGCGTAATGGTGCAGGTTATACCGGGGCTCCTTGACGTTATTCAGCACTAACCCGAGCGTAGGCGCTCCTGCATCCTGCAACAACTGATAGGATCGCTTTACAGTCTCCCGTGTGCTCTTGGAACTATCAACCACCAGCACAACACGATCAACAAGCGATGAGATTAGAACAGCATCGGTGAAATAACCGATGGGGGGCGAGTCGATGATAATATAGTCGTAAATTGATTGAAGCGACTGCAGGACACTTCGCATTTGCTCCAAACCCAGCAACTCGGCCGAATCCTCAAGAACAGGACCCGCCGTCAACACACTGAACCGTGTGTGAGGATGGTGAATGATTCGCAGCTGATCGCTTGCCTCAAAACCCTTTGCCAAAACTGTAGTCAGACCGTACTGATTATCAAGGTCGAAGAGCGTATGCAAACTGGGTTTTCGTAAATCCGCATCTATGATCAACACTGATGCCCCGGTTCGTGACAGACTGAGCGCAGTATTGACTGCAATCATAGTCCTGCCTTCACCTGGCATACTCGAAGTGACGAGTAGCGAATTCAGTCGTCTGCGTCTCCCCGAGAGCAGCAGAGCCGTTCGCAATTGCCGGTACGCTTCTCTGAACGGAAGCGGATTATCAGGCTCAAGTAACAATTCGTGTTCGTTGGAGCCAAGAACCGCGGAGGAAGTGTCAGACAGCAAACGGCGGTTTCCGTTGGTCGCAGGAATGGCGGCCAGCGCTCGTAAATTCAGAGATCTTTCGAGATCGTCGGTGGACCGGAAAGAATCATCGAGGTGACCTAGAAACACTGCGAGCCCCACTCCAAGTAGAAGCGCGAGGGCGAGCGCGACTCCGGTAATCAGCAGGCGCCTGGGTCCGACAGGAATGCCGGGTATAACGGCATAGTCGTTGACATGTATGTTGTTGCGCATAGAGGCAAGGGCCGCTTCGTTTTCCTTGCTTCGTTGCAACATCCCTTCAAGCAGGCTTCTATTTGTTTCGATCTCCTGTTGCAAAATTCGGTAATTTACCGCTGCTTCATTTTGCGCCAGCGTCTCGGCGCGTTGCACGTTCAAGGAGCCGCGCAATGCGTTTTCGCGCGCCAGCGTCTGCCGGTAACGGGTCCCAAGGTTTGTCAGCACCACGCTTGAAGCCCGACTGCGCATTTGCCTTAACTGTTTTTCCAACGCGCCAATCTGGCTATCGATTTCTTTCACTTCGGGCCAGGCCGCCGTGAAGTCCACCATTAGCTGCGAACGTCTCTGTCGCAGTTGCGAAAGTCTTGTTTCTGTTTCGTTGGCCTCGCGGGCGTCACCGGACGCCAGCGCCTCGGCGGCGCCTGGCGCGAACGCCGATCGGTATGCCGCCTCAGCAAGCTTGCGTTCATTTTCTGCCTCGAGAAGTTGCCGGTTGAGAGTGGTGAGTCGCTCCACGACTGTATTTTGCGCGGCATCAAGGGAAAGAATCTGGTTCTTCCTTGCGTACTCGAGCAGGTTCTTTTCCTGCTCTTTTATTTGTGTCTGTAGATCGGTAATTCGCTGAGCCAGTATGTCGCCGGTCAGTTGATTGCTATCGGTTTTCCGCTCCAGATTTGAAAGGACGAAAGTGTCCGCAATTTTGTTAACGATTTTCGCTGCCAGCTCTGGATTTGAAGAGCTGTACGTCAGGTCGATCAATCGCGTCTCTTTTATCGGAAGGCGCATGTCTTTTACCGGCTCGGCCTTTAGCGCCGCTCTGATACCTTCGACGTAGGGTGCGACACGCGTGGCTACGGCCAGGTCGTTGCCCGACAACACAAGTTCGTCGTTGAAGCTTGCGGTATCAGTTGTGGCCGCCAGCCTTTCCTTTACACCTGCTTGAGTGCCCAGGGGGTTTTGCCATTTCCATTGGCTGCGGGTCGACTCTGGTAGACGAAAGGACGGGTCGTGTTCAAGATCCAGATCCTTTATCACACGGCGCAGCAGTCCGGGGCTGGTCAAGATCTGAAGTTGAGTATTGAAGTAAGCCGGATCGTTGACCGGGTTCATGACGAACGTCCCACCTTTTGCGGCGCCGAGAGTGGGGCTCGGATTTTCAAGATCGACTTGAACACGTGCGCTGGCTTCGTACACGTTTGGTTGTCGGGCCATGTAAATCGCCACCAGAGAAGTGCACACGAATGCCAAACCGATAATAAGCAGCCAGTACTTACGCAGCGAAAACAGAAATTCCTGCAAGTGCGCCCTATCTTCAGAATGGCCGTTGGCGCCGTTTACCCTTTGCGGATAATCCGCAGAAAAAGGTTCCGGGAGATCCCGCGAACGGCTTTCGACCAGGAAATTATTTTTCATTGTTTGGTTTTGCATCATGCGATTACCTGGGTGACCACTACAAATTCACTCTTATCGAATCACTCTAACGGGGAAACGCGCGACCGATGGAACAACACCCTCGAGGACATTTCGCACGAATCTCCGGCCGCTCGCAGTTGGGATTTCTACGATGTCATTTGCCTGCAGGACTATATCGGGGACGCGGCGTTTGTTGATTGCTCTTAGGTCTGCAAAGATTTCCTCTTTGGTGTTGCTATCAGGTTTCTGTCTGATGATATGGATTCGATCACTCTGCGAATCCGGAAGCGGACCCCCGGCCATTGCGATCGCCTGCGACAAAGTAATCTTCTCTTTGAGAGGAATACTGGAAGGTCTTACTACATTTCCAATAACGTAAACCTGTTCGAATTCCAGAACGGTTATCACATCTCCCGGTTGAACATAAGGGTTCGATCTCGCATTACCCGCCAGCGTGTCTCTTAGTTTGAAAATGTTAAGACCTGGCGAGCCTTTGCGAGCTACTTGGGCAGTTTCGCACGAAGGGTAAAGGGTGCTATGGACCACTTGGATGTTGCCACCGGCTCTCTCGGCCGGACCGCCAGCAAAGGACAGCAAATCAAGCAGGCGGATTCGCCGTTGAAGCTGAAATCTGCCCGGCGTGTTAACCGCTCCAATCACGGCTACCGGGCGCGAATGGTACTCTTTGATAAAGACATCAACCTGCGGATTTCTCATCAGCGGCAGATAACGGGTGGCAATGTCTTTCGCAAGTTCGCCCTCAGTCCGGCAGGTCGCCGGAATGTCCTCATTGATTAGTGGCATGCGAATGGTGCCACTTTCTTCAACGCGCAGACCATCCCTCGACAGGTCCGGAAGTTTATAGATACGAACTTCCAACACATCCCCCGGCCCGATCCGGTAGCGATCAGTTGGCGGCGATGATTTCGTAACAGTTGCCGGCGGATAGTTCTTGACGGCTGTGGTTGAAACGGTCTTAACCATTTTGGAGCCCGCGAGAGGTCGGTTTTGTTGTGCTTTTACCTCTGACGCGAGCGCCAGGACGGAAAAGGTCACGACAACCAAAGGAAAGGCTTTGCCTCTGACGTCTCGCAAGTAATCCTGTAACTGTTTTAGATTTCTCATGAATCAACTATTTCCTTAGCAACCCCATCCTCCTCGACACGAGCGCTTCGCGTAAGTGATGTGGATAGGCAAGATTGAGCACGGTATTGCTAATCACCACCGCCGTCTCTTCATGGTCACGGACAAAGCTGCCGGTAAGCGGATTGTCGTTGGATTTCACCACGATGCCTTCTCTTACCCACTGCCAGAACTGAGTTTGAGTCGTCCAGAATTGCTTGCGGTCGACGCAAATCACGAGGGCGTTTCTCTTTTTCTTTTTCTTCTTAGTCTTGATAGCTGACAAGTGTGGCCTTTCGGTGATTTCAGGTAGGCTCCGCCCACTACGAATCATTCCTTTTCAAAACGAATGGATCCGCAAATACCCTGGAGAGCGGGAAGCCTTAATTGCAAGGCAACAGTGTTGTTCGTTCTTGAACACGCAGAATGCGAGCTTTTACCGAGATCTCTTCTTCCGCGGGTTTTACTTCTTCGAGAGTTAATAAATCTGTAATGAGGGTCCTAATCCAGCATTAAGTGTTTGATAAGTAGCAGTTGGATGGCCCCGGGCTTTCAAGACCGGCTGCTCTTCAAGCTGGAAAATGCGCCTTAACCTGCCGCCAGATGAGCAAGCGGGTTGCCGGATGGTTTGCGTAAAGAGGATTTCCCGATGTTAGGTCTCGCGGATATAACGCGAATTCAAGATCGGGATCAGCGATGCGGGATGAATTAATGCCTGTGAATGATTCCTCGCCAACTCTTGCCTGGTTTTCTGGCAAGCTTAGAGTTTTAAAAGTTTCTACTTGTTACAAAGTATTTGCGAGGCAACCCTTTGGATACAGCGCGGCACGATTCTGGCCCAGGGCTGTCTATCTGTTGTCTGCGATGAGATGGGGTCGAAAAGAATATTCGGAATTACAACGCATAAGATGAGTACTCATTTATCAGGGTCATTCGCGAGTGACCATCAATCATTACGAGACATCACGTTGGGGTATTTCCGACCTGACAGTCCATTGCCTCTCATAATACGGCCGGCGGTAAAGAGGCTTGATCTAATGAAATGGGCAACTGCCAACACTGACTTCATCAACAATTACGTGGCAAGAAATGGAGCAATCCTTTTTCGCGACTTCGGGCTTAGTGCTTTAGAGCAATTTGAAAATTTGATTGAAAGGGTTTCTGGTCCTTTACTGGATTATTCCTATCGCTCAACTCCTCGTACGGTCGTCCGCGGACGGATTTTCTCCTCGACTGAGTATCCGGCCCAGCAGTCGATACCAGTGCACAACGAGAATTCATACTCACGAAGTTGGCCAATGAAGTTGTGGTTTTTTTGCGTCGCGGTCGCCGAACAGGGAGGTCAAACACCGATAGCTGACAGCCGTCAAATCTATCAGGCCATTCCATCCGAAATTCGTGAATGCTTTGTCCGTAAGGGATTGATGTACGTGCGCAACTACGGTACCGGTCTGGATCTGCCGTGGCAGGAAGTCTTCCAAACTTCCAGTAGAACAGCGGTTGAAGCCTATTGTCGTAAAGCGCAAATGGAATTCACATGGATTGGAAGTGAACAACTTCGCACCAGGCAACGTTGTCAGGTTGTGGAATGCCATCCGCGAACTGCGGAGATGGTTTGGTTTAATCAGGCACATTTGTTTCACGTCTCTCGCTTACCCGCTGAGGTGCGCGATTGGTTACTCGCCGCTTTTGGAGAACCTAATCTTCCTCGCAATGTTTACTTTGGCGACGGCTCGCCAATCGATGCTGGAATGCTGGATGAGATCGCTGACGTGTGTGAGAAACATGCTGTGGTCTTTCGGTGGAAAGAAGGCGATATATTGATGGTAGACAACATGCTGACGGCGCATGGACGAAAGCCATTTGTGGGCGACCGCAAGGTGGTGGTAGGCATGGCTGAATCAAGTCGAACAATATTGAATCAAATCACACCGGCTGAACCGGCGTTGTATCAAACTGTGGGCTACAGCTGAAGACAGCGTCATAAAAGCCACTCTCTGGAAAAATATGGCTACTCTTGTTCAAAACTTAGTTCGGGTTGTTGAAGATGACGTTGCGGCCCTACTTCAGCAACAGCGATTTTTGTCGGATTTCAATCAAACGGCCCGCGCCAATCCTCGTAACGAGTGTGTGCACGAGCTGTTTGAGAGGCAGGTCGAAAGAAGCCCGGAGGCTATGGCGCTGGTTGCGCGTAACACTCAATTTACCTACCGCGAGCTCAACAGTCGTGCTAACCAGTTAGCTCGTTTTCTACGGCGCTTCGGCGTCGGACCCGACTCGCTGGTGGGAATCTGCGTCGATCGCTCACCGGACATGATCGTGGGAATCCTCGGCATCCTGAAGGCAGGCGCCGCCTACGTCCCTCTCGATCCAACCTGTCCTGGAGAAAGACTGTCGGTGATGCTTCGTGATGCGAACGCCTTCGTCTTGCTGACGCAATCTCATTTGGTCGATACACTGCCGCAACATAACGGCCCAAGGCTCTCGCTGGATTCGGATTGGGACATTGTCGCGAAAGAACGAAACGACAATCCTCCCACCCGCACAACCCCCGACAACCTTGCATACGTGATTTACACATCGGGGTCTACGGGTGCACCGACGGGCGTAATGATTCCTCACTCAGGATTGGTTAACTACCTTAGCTGGTGTAGCGAGGCTTATGAGGTGGCGAAAGGCTGCGGTGCCCTGGCCCATTCATCAATTGCATTCGATTTGGCAATCACGAGCCTCTTCTCGCCGCTCATGGTAGGTCGAACGGTGTTCCTCGTCGACGATGGAATTGAAAATCTTGCCGCGGCTTTACTGGCGCGTGATGACTATAGCTTCTTAAAAATCACACCTGCACATTTACGAGCGCTCGCGGAGTTGATGCCGGCAGATCAGGTTGCGGGACGTGTAAGAGCACTGATTGTCAGTGGTGCAGCCCTGTACATGGAAAACCTATCTTTATGGCGTAATCACGCGCCCACTACGCGCTTGATTAATGAGTATGGGCCCACCGAAACAGTGGGGGCATGCTGTATGTACGAAGTCAGGCCGTCGGATCCCGACTTGGGTCCCGTACCCATTGGCGCGCCTGTCGCAAACACGCAGCTTTACGTGTTGGACGAACGACTGAGGCTGCTCGACAGAGGCGTGGTCGGTGAACTCTATATCGCAGGCGACTGCGTCGGACTCGGCTACCTCAATCGTCGAGAGCAAACGGACAAGCGATTTATACCGAATCCCTTCAGTAAAAATGGGCATGCTCGTTTGTATAAAACTGGCCACCTGGCGCGTTTCAATTCTGACGGAATCCTCGAATACGTCGGTCGTCGATAACGATCTCGGACCTTGATTCCTTGCCAGTGTCCCCCAGGCTGCAGTTAAATTTCCCCGCGTCAGCTTTTCGATCTCCAGACAATCGCGGAAATAACGGCTGATCGGTTAAGCCTCGATACTCGTTCGCTGCCCGGTGCGCGCCGTGAACTTCACTCTTCGTTTTTTGTAGGTCCGGCGCTTGACGACTTTTGGACGACGCTCGAATAGCCACTGGACATCACAACCGTGAGGCGATAGAGAACGGCGTAACAAAGTAAGTTGAAGGGTGAACGACTTTGGATCGGAAAGACATAGCGTGTTATCACGATAGTTGAAGAGTGATTACGTGTGTCGAATTTGACTGAGTATTATCTTGGTGTGCTCACCCTGGATGCAATAGATCTAAACTACCTACCAATTGAGGCCATGATACTTGGCCCCGACGATGTGCATGTCTGGCATGCCTCGCTGGATGTTCGACTATCTAAAAACCTGGCGCCGGTCTTATCAGAAGACGAACTAACTCGCGCCCATCGGTTCGACTTCGCAAAGGACAGACATCATTACATCGCGGCACGAGGCATATTGAGAAAGCTTCTGGCTGCTTATCTTGGTTCAGATGCTGCCGAATTAAAGTTTTCCTATGCAGACAAAGGAAAACCCTTCCTGAACGCTGTGTCCAGGCGTACAGTCAATTTTAACCTTGCTCATTCCCACGGCAGGGCCGTCTACGCCTTCTCATCAGGACGCGAGCTCGGTGTTGATATTGAGTTTTTGAGAGAAGATCTTGCGGAGGAGAAAATAGCCGAACGATTTTTCTCGCCATCAGAAGTCACAGTGCTGCGTGAGGTTCCAAAGGAGTTGAGAAACCAGGCTTTCTTCAATTGCTGGACACGCAAGGAAGCATACATCAAAGCTCGTGGCGAAGGTCTATCGATGCCGCTTGATGAATTCGATGTATCGCTCACGCCTGGTGAACCTGCCGCCCTGCTCAAGAACCATAAGGATGAACGCGAGCTTTTGCGGTGGTCGATGCAATCGCTGCCGATTGCACCGGGTTACGTCGCGGCCCTGGTAGTGGAAGGGCACAATTGGCGACTGAAGCGCTACTGGTTGCGCGAGCCTACGCAAAATTGATAACGCTTTCGTCCGTCCCCAACCTACCGCGGTGCCGGCTCTTCTGACGCGCCGGCTTCAGCTTCTTCCTTCTTTTTTGTCCACATTCCTGCAATCTGGTTCGCCTCGGCAAGGGTGAGGTTGTCGTAAATATCTGCGTCGTTTTTTATTTCGCCGTTTTCAAGTTCCAAAACCTCCCAGTCTGGAGCGTCTGGATCCGCTCCGGCTCGGCCTGGTTTGACGCGCACGTCGTAAGAAATTTCGGGGCCATCATTTCGGTTTTCCATCAGTCGTTTCCCTTTATGTTTTTGATTGACCAAGTGTTATCGAAATCGTTCACGCATGCAAACGACTTACTGGCCTTGTCCAAAAGTTCATCATCGGGCAGGGCTATCAGATTCGGGAACGATCGGGCGAAGACTCAAGCTTCCGTCTTCGGCGACTCTCAGATTGAGTCTTTGGCCGGTCGCTACACTATATATGAAAGGGCGCCCCAATCGGTGGTAGCTTGGAGTTGTTCTAAGACTTCAAGTTGCAGACCGGAAGGAGAGCCCTATGAGAACGTATTATGTTGGGATGGATGTGCATCGCGCAAGCATTGTGATGGTGGTGATGAATGGAGCGGGGAAAGTGGTGCGGGAGGCAATTATGGAGACGGGAGCGGAGAGCGTGCGCGGCTTGCTGAAGCAGATGCGGGGAAAGATCTTTGTGACGTTTGAAGAAGGGACGCAGGCGAGTTGGCTGTATGAGGTGGTACGACCGTTGGTGACGGAAGTGGTGGTATGTGATCCGCGACACAACCAGCTGCTGGCAGCAGGCAACAAGAGCGACCGGGTGGACGCGCAGAAG
>JBHENH010000013.1:4210-4986 GCA_046262135.1 Pyrinomonadaceae bacterium | reverse complement strand
TCGCTTGTAACGGCCATGAGGTGTATCGCGGTGATAGGCGCGGGCAGTGGCTGAAGAAACTACGTGAGCCAGGCGCAAAACAGCGGGCCCACAGCTTGTATGAGCAGTTGGCAGCGCTCAAGCCACTGCGCCATGAAGCGAAGCGCGAGATGATCAAAGAAGCGCGGCGGCAGCCGGCCTATGCGGTGCTCATGAGTGTGCCGCAGTTTGGTCCGGTGAGGGTGGCGCAGCTGTTGGCCGTAGTGGGCACGCCCTTTCGCTTTCGCAACAAGCGGCTGTTCTGGAGCTATGTAGGGCTAGCGGTGGTGACGCGGACGAGTGCGGAGTATGTGGTGGTTAATGGGGTAGCGCGCCGCAGCAGACGACCACTGGGGACGCGGGGATTGAATCGCAATCATAATCCTGTGCTGAAACGTGTCTTCAAGAGCGCGGCCACTAGTGCTTGCGCCTGTGGGCCGTTCAAAGCTGGTTACGAGGCGCGGGTGGCCCAGGGGATGGATGCCAGTTTGGCGCGTCTGACCGTAGCGCGCCAGTTGGCCGCTACTATCCTGGCTATCTGGAAACGAGGTGAGTTGTTCGCGCCGGAAAGGATCAAACAGCAAGTGGCTTAAGCGAGCATTGACAGAGCCATTCGTCGTCGGTGCCGCTTACTGACAGCATCGCTTGCTGATCGTTACCGCTTTGGCATCAGCTGTAAGAGGTTGTGGGTGAGTATCAAGGGAGCGGATGTTCCGGCAATAAAAGAGTCGAGGACCAGTCGCTACTATATGCCCCCA
>JBHENH010000013.1:0-4200 GCA_046262135.1 Pyrinomonadaceae bacterium | reverse complement strand
GTCATGGGCCCAGCCCGCTGTGGCTGGAGTCACAAATAGAACCATTGTTGGCAGTTTAGTCTGACCACCTTTAATGACTATGAAAAGCTGCGCGTAGTAAAGCCGGTAAAGAAGGTCAACAAAGCGGAGTCGAGTTCGGAGTTGCGCCGCTTCGGGTGAGTTGAGTGGCTAGCTGCCAAGCATTATTCATTAACCGGCAGCCAGGTTGGGAGAACTTTTCTCTTGACAGCCCTTTCATAGAACCGCTCCCGGTTCTGATATTCATTGAGCACCCTTTTTAGTCTTCAACTGCTCGAGGTTTAATGCCTTCGAAGGCCGCGTATCTGCCTTCAAAACCGTTTCCATTTGTTTCAAGGCATTGGAGTTGGCTTCCGCGGTCTCTGAAACGACGCAGTCCGAAGGAACTATTAGTTTGAAGTCCCGCATATACGCATCGTTCGCAGTAACCAGTACGCAGTTATTGCCCGCTACACCGGCGAGGATCAGACTCTTTGCGCCCACATGCTCCAGCAGCAGATGAAGACTGGTGTAATAAAATCCTGAATGTTTGGGTTTGAGTACGAAGTAGTCGTCTTCGTCTGGAAGAACCAGTTTGACGAAAGGCTCGCCCCTCACACCATCTTCAAGACAGTGGGCGACGATCTTCTTCCAATCAGACTGCCACTTTCCAAAATTGTCGTTTACATAAATTACCGGAACTCCAAACTCTTTCGCTTTTCGCTTCAGGTTCGCAATCTGTTTTCCGACAGGAAGCGCAAGTTCCAGTAATTTTTCACCACCGTCGAACTCAAAATCGTTGACGACATCAATTAATAAGAGTGCCACGCCGGCATTATCAGGAACGTTCCCGTGAAGGTCTTCGCTTTTGATGGGCATTAAGGTTTCAGATATCGTTGTGCCATCGGTAGAGGCCGGCCATTAACGAGTCGTTGTGTGGTGGTTCCATAGCCTCGGAAAAGCAAGGCGAAACCTCTCAAAAACCTGTACATACCGTACAAAAAATATTACTCCGCAAACTTTTAATCGTTCCGTCTTCGGCTGCAACGACGATGCGAGCAAGATCCTCATCACAGCTCTAACCGGAGGAGCCAGGTCCAGCAGCAAACTCCTGTCAAACTCGAGATAGCGGCGCCCCTTCAGCCGTTTCAAATCGTGCAGGCCGCCGGTAATGCGAATAATCTTTGAGTAAAGTTGGGCAAGTGAAAATCGCGCCGCATGGAAAACCCGAACCTCGTCGGAATATTCAAGCACGTAACCCGCTTCCACAACGCGACGGCCCCACTCCAAATCACCGCCCGACTTAACATCCCCGAGAAAAGGACCAGCTCGTTCGAAAACTTGCTTAAAGGTAAAAAGATTTGCCGTTGCTCCGAATTTGTACTTTCTGACAAATTCTTTCTGGGCCATTGAGATGAGTAATTCGTATTGTTCAACGGCGTTCGGTCGTAGTGGCAGGCGCGGGAACATCTCGATTCGCCCGGCGACGACTGCGCAACCTTCAGATCGCAGCAGGTGGGTCACGCCGCTTTCCAGCCAATTTGAAGCGGGAAAACAATCCGCATCCGTGAAGGCAATAATCTCGCCTTGCGCGTGGGCTAGCCCCGCATTGCGCGCAGCATACGAGCCGGCTTTCTGCTCCTGCATTAGCCGTGCGTGTGGATAATAACTGATGACTGGTTCGATTTTCTCGGTTGAGCTGTTATCGACGACGATGACTTCATACAAGTCACTGGGATACGTTTGCGTCTCGAGGGATCTAAGGCACTTGTGAAGTTTCTCTACCTCGTTCCAAACCGGCACAATCACTGAAACAAAAACACGAGTCGCCTCACGCGAGCGAATCCGTAGTTTCGCGTCGCGCATGTCTTTAGGATCGCGAGTCGATTTGCCTGTGGATGAAACCATCATCTGAAGGCACTGCGTTTGCGGAGATCTGCGAGGAGTGGATTTCACTGTTACTGTCGCGTTCAGTCAAGATCAATTCGCTCATCGATTCAAGCCGGGCCTCCCAGTCGCTCCGGCATGCTACGGCCCGCCTCTGTGCATTTAGAACGGGGTTCTCTCCAAGCTTTAAGGCGCGTTCAATCGCGCAGAGGAAACTGCCAGGGTCGGCTTCTGTCGTCACAAGGATGTCATGCTTGTCGTTGAATTCACGCACCGGTGGAAGATTAGTCGCCGCCACCGGCTTACCCATCGCAAGGTATTCATTTATCTTAGAGGGCACTACCGTTTCCGTATAAGCGCTTCGCAGGTACGGGACAATGCAAACATCGAATTCCCTTATATACTCAGCCAACTCGTGATGTTCGCGCTGGCCGAGCAAATAAACGTTCGGCAACTGCTCGAGACCTTTGAGATGCCCCTCAGGTGACCCGACGAAGACCCAGGACCAGCCAGGGCGTGCGCGGGCCATTGCTACCAACATATCCACATCAACGTGACGATGTAATCCTCCCACATAGCCTACAACGCGGTGCCCGTTTGTTCGGGAATGAGTCATCCAGTTTCCTTCAGGCTGAGCCCGGAGAGGTGTGGAAGAATCCTCTGTAGACACCGGAAAGGCATTTAAGTTCACGCCGTAGGGAGCAAGGTGGACATTGTTATTCCATCGGCGGCAATGATCTGCCAGTTCGCCACAGATGGTGAAGACCACATCAGCGCGTTTTAGCAGTTGGGCCTCACTGCGCCGCAGTTGGGCGTGTGATGTGGTTAGTTGAGAAAAGTCGGCGGCGCAATAGTAGATTACCTTGCTTCCCGCAGAGCTGAGCAATTCGATCAATTCGACGGAAGTGTTGGTAGGGAGAAAAGCCCATATAATTGGATCGCGCATACCGATACGGCGAGACGCTCCGCTAATGAGACGTAGGAATAGATGACGGTTCAGATAGTCTCGTAATCCAGCATTGAAGGGAGGTAATACGAGAGGCGCGTGAACCCACAGGTCGGGAAGAACTTGTCGCATACCGCGCGTGCGTAATTCGCCCGCCCAGTGTTTGAGACGCCGCAGTATTCGCCGGGTATCGCGCAGGGCCGGTGCACGCACACCGGTATTTTCGAGGTATAGTACCCGGTTTCCTGCCCGGCTGAGTCTGGAAGCGAGTTCTTGCGGCGCTTGCCAATTATCGTCCCAATCGATACTGGAAATGAAGATAATATCGCGGTTTCTAATCATCCAACTTAATACGCCAGTAGGAGTTCGCCTAGTTGCACAACGATCGGAAAACGGTAAGGGAGAGTATCTAGAACGCGGTGAATATGCAATTGGCCAGGACAGCACAAAGCTCGCCAACGTTCCATTTAGGCGCCATCCAGCGTCTTAAACCGTGGGGTGGACGCCCATAACGTCATTGTGTGACAAGGACCAGAGCGCAAAACAACGCTCTAGCGTCCAGCAGAAGGAATTACCTAACCCTAAATGCAACATTTGACAGAGACGTGGGGAACCGAACCTGAAGAACGATCCCTCGATTTCCCCTGCGATCGTGTTCTTAAAAAGCCTGATGCCGAACTCTATCGCGGTATAACTGTCGAGGCGCCGGCTCACGTTTTGTTTCGCTGGCTATGTCAGATGCGAGTCGCTCCGTACAGCTATGATTGGATTGATAACTGCGGGCATCAAAGCCCTATCGAACTTACCCCTGGACTCGATGAACTGGAGCTGGGTCAGGACGTGATGGGTATCTTCGATCTCGTCGACTTCCAACGCGATCGGCATATGACAATTCGGGTGAAGCCGCGAACGCGAGCCGCCAAATTGTTTGGAGACATAGCCGGCAGCTACTTGATCGTGCCCGTTGTGGCCGATGGCCCACGCCATGCCTGCAGGCTGCTCGTTAAGCTAACCGCTACATATCCTGAGGGTCTGTGGGGAAGGCTGCTGCGAATTTGGCTACCTTGGGGAGACCTGATCATGATGCGCCGCCAATTATTAAACCTCAAACAACTGGCTGAGCGAGTCGGGAAACCTGATCCCTAGTCCGTGAATAGTCTTTTAGCGGCAGTGCGGACGCGCTTAAACCTTGGGGTAATGAAAACTCAAACGCGCCGCGGTTGTCGGGGAACGAATTTACGCAATGTCCTTTTGGTCTCCGGCCTCCAGGACAAAAGTAATCATCATGTTAACCTGGTATTCGGTAATGCGGCCGCCATCAATCTTGATTTGCTGTTCCTTCACCCAGGCGCTGCGTACATTCCTCAGCG
>JBHENH010000012.1:42335-42949 GCA_046262135.1 Pyrinomonadaceae bacterium | reverse complement strand
CTGCTTGATCGAACGTCCACTTCCCGGTGTGTAGATTGACATCAACGCCAATCCGCGCCGCACGATACCGCGAAAGACGCAGAACCTGTCCCTGAGACGCCGAATTAACCGGATAGAGTCCTGTCCGCGTCAGCATTTCCTCACCATAGAGTGCCCAACCTTCGATGAATATGCCGTCGCCGTGTTGGCGACGGATTTCATTCTTCAAGTGATTCGCAATTGAAAGTTGCAGAAAGTGGCCGGGAATCCCCTCGTGACCTAAAATCGGCCGGGGATCTTCAATGGCGGCGCGAATATAAAAGTTCTTTGACTGAGGATTGTAAGTAGGAATGAAATAAAACCCGCTATCGTCCTTGTCATAAACGCCCGGCGGATTCATGAAGCCCCCCGGGCTGGTAGGCTTAAACGCTTCGGGAAGCTGCCGAATCTCAAACCGGCCCAGGTATGAAGGCAACGTTACAAGACGATTTGATTTCAGAAAGTCAATCATTTCGGTTTGGCGGCTCTCATACGCTTTCAGAAATGCTTCTTGATCTTTAGGAATGCTTGCACTTCGCGCCGGATTGGGATCAGCGAGCGAGGGATCGGGAAGCATCGATTCCAGCGCGCGATAA
>JBHENH010000012.1:24589-42325 GCA_046262135.1 Pyrinomonadaceae bacterium | reverse complement strand
GCCTGGCCCAACATCTCCACTTGCTTAGAGTCGAGCGGCAACAGGTAAATGTTTTTCAACAAATAGTTATAGTTTGCTTCCCCCATTGGCTTGAAGGGAACCATTCCCGGCAAACGCTTCTCGAGCCAATCCGCGAATCCGTGGATTGAAGCAAGCGCTGCTTCGCGCGACTTCACCAGCTCGTTCTTTTCGGTGGGCGAAAGATCTTTGGCCAAAGTCATGAGGCTGTCGTTGAAAAGACTATCGATCGATCTGGCTGAATCGATGGCAAGTTCAGCGTAGAGTCGGACAGGCCTGGTCAAGTTTCCTTTGCCCTGTTCAATGAGGAAAGGCATCTGCTTCAAACGGGCCGTGGCGGCCAGCGCGCGATTTCGAGGAGTGTCGTATTCCTTCTTCAGGAGCGAGAAAATTCCGTTACTACACTCGTTGACGTACGTCTGCGGGTCAGTTTCTTCAAAATCCATTACACGGGCGAAAAAATCCGCCGTATCTAATTCGGAGCGAAACAAAAGCCAATCAATGCGATCTTCTTTCGTCCAGGATGCAACCGGCATAGCCTGCACTTTTGCCAGCAACTCCTTTACATGTAGACGCCTCGCAAGCAGCGATGAGAGCGAATAATCGGTCAACCGGTGATCCCACGTATGTAGGCCCGCGTCACTCGAGAAGACCGGATAGTTCTGGTTGCGCCACTGGTAATAGTCCTCGGCGATGCGACGCAGATCGGCCGGTGTTTTGGGTTCTTCTGCCCGAGTTGAGTTAGCCATTGCAAATAGAAGAATACAGACAGCCATTGCCAGAAAGAGAAGTCTCATGGGTTTGCCTTCGTATGATGTTGTTTTGATACTGGGAACTTATTGTGCCTTTGAATCGTCACTCTCGCGCGGAGCCTCTTTTAAAAGAACTCGGGCGTTGCGCTGCAAGCCTGAAAGTTTAGTGCGCTTCATAGAACTATTTCGAAAACGCTTGGCGTAGGTTTCAGGCTCCAGTTTCAATATCTCGGTAAGCGGAGCGTTGGCGTTTCCGGGACGCGCTGCGAAACGATGATCATCGGTGAGTTGCTGGAAGCGATTCCAGGGGCATACGTCCTGACAGATGTCGCAGCCGTAAAGCCAACCTTGCAGATTTTGTGCGATCTGCTCCGGCAGTTGGGCATTGCGCAATTCAATAGTGCCGTAAGATATGCACTTGTTTGCGTCCACCACATACGCTTCAGGTATAGCTCCCGTCGGGCATGCATCTAAACAAAGAGTGCAACTACCGCAATGGTCCTCGACCTGCTCATGATCAAATAGCAAGTCAATATTCAGGAGAAGTTCACCGATGAAAACCCATGAACCGTATTCTGGCGTGATGAGATTTGTGTGTTTACCAATCCATCCGAGTCCGGCTTGCACGGCCCAGGCCTTGTCCATCACGGGTTGAATATCAACGCACACTTTTCCTTCCACATGTGGCCATTGCTCTTTGATGCGTAATAGCAATGAGCGGAGTTTCGACGCCAGAATTTCATGATAGTCGTCGCCCCAGGCATAGCGCGAAATCTTGCCTGTCGCTGGATCGTCTGTATGTTCTCCCGCGGTGTAATAATTCTTTGCGACCACTACGACCGATCGGGCTTCGGGGAAAAGTTTGCGCGGATCGGTTCGCATCTCTGGATCGCGAGACATCCAGCCCATACTCCCGTGATAACCGCGCTCAATCCACGTCTCTAAGCGGCGGCGCGGCTCAGCGAGAATCTGGGCGGGCACAATTCCCACCTTCTCAAAACCCTCAGCACGAGCGTCTGCTTTTATCAGCAGGGTTAGCTCACGCACATTTGTTTCGTGATCAGAACACGGAAGGGGATCGGATCTGGTTCCGGCTAGCATTTACCGGGTAGCTTACGTGGGAGCGTGTGGCCTCGTCCAGCGGCGGCCGTTCTGGCTTGTCTTGTTGGGGGATATGTTTGCGCTCAGAGCTGCGGCTAATCAATTTTCTGTAGGGTGATTGTGGTTAAAGGTGAAGCACCACTGGTGCGATTATACGAAAGCCAGTAGCCCGCCTTTGGGTAACGCACCATTTTATACACGGAGCCGTCGCTCTTGGCTTCCACGTCGGTGCCAAATACTTGTTTGGCCGTGATAATTGAGCTGCCCCCATTCATAAAATCGGCAGAAATTGTGATTACCTTGCGGGCCTTGTCGTAAACGATCTGGGCGGTTTCCGTATCGTTAAAGATAAAGAAATCCTGCTCGTCACCCTTGTCTTTCGGGTCACCCAGCTTCTTCCTCACCTCTTCAGCACTCATACCCAATTGCACACCGCGATACTCGTGGAATAGAGGTGAGGCTTCCTCCCCCGCGTGAGCAACAGCTTTGCGTTGTCCCCCAGCCCCAACACTTCCTAACATCACAAGCAATGCAGCCGTGCCGAACAGGGTTATAGAACGACGAAGGCGCGCTGACTCTTTAATTAACTGGATCATCTGGATTTCTCCTTTCGAAGAAATTGCGGCCGGCCGTCGCGGGCGATTTGCGGATCGATTGAGTGGGTGCCGGGTGACGGGCGCCGGGGCCAGTTAGCCCAACTGTGCGGACAATATCGCCAACGCATACCTATGTCAATGGCATAACGTAGTTGTACAGCAGGGTTCCCCAGCCCATCAGAATCAAGTTCTTACCAACCTAAAATCGAAATGAACCGGTAACAATACCTAAATTCGTTCTAACCCCTCCATGGGAAGGCCATGCGACTCAACGCGAGTTTCCGCCTGTAGCCTGTAGTCTTTCGCCACTTAATTGATTCGAGAAAACTGCTTGCCGCGAATCCACTATTGACTCCCTTGACGTTTTGGCATAGAAGCAACATGCTCTATCAAACAATATGTTGCTCTAGGTGTTGCCAGACAAAGGAGTGAATCAATGAGACGAAAAGGGATTTGGGCCGTATGCTCGGTGATCTGTTCTTTAGTGCTCTTCAGCGGATGCCAGCCTGCCGCAGAGAACACAAACACGGCGGCCCCCGTAGCTAACACGAACACACGGGAGACTGTAGACACAGCTTCAATCGAAACTGAATTGTTGAGGATTGAAAACGATTGGCCACGAGTGCTTAAGGAGAAGGATGTCTCCGCCGTTACGCGAGTAGAAGCAGACGATGCGGTATTCGTTTATCCGGATGGAAGCGTGGGTGGCAAATCCCAGGACATGAAAGACATCGAAAGCGGTGCATTAACCGCAGACTCATGGGAAGTCGCGGACCTCAAAGTTACAGTGCTTAACAACGATGCGGCCATCGTCAGCGGCCGCAGCGTGGTAAAGAACGGTAAATACAAAGCGGCGAATGGCAAGACAATCGACATTAGTGGACAGTACCGGTTCATAGATACCTTCGCCAGACGCAATGGAGAATGGAAACTTGTTGCTGGAGCATCTACGCCAGTAAGGGAACCAGTCGCAACCGGGTCTCCCGCAGCCTCGCCTGCGCCTGCTGCGAAAGCTTCGCCGGCAGCTGGGGCCTCGCCCGCAGAAAGAGCTACGCCTGCTCCCAGAGCGACACCGGCAACGAGGGCTACTCCGGCAGTCAGGGCTACACCGCCAACGAGGGCTACTCCGGCAGTGAGGGCGACACCTGTGACTCAGCCTACGCCTTAAACAGTCATCGAAACAGTTTTAGCTTGAGAAAAGTTGTGATGGACCGGCGAGGGTCGCCGGTCCGTGACCGCTTTGACGATCAGATCGCGCGGACCAATCAGGGAGCTAATGCGGTCTTAGTGCCAGATACCCGGGATTGTCGTCGCGCACGAAGGGCATTTTCCTTCGTGAGTTACCGCCACCTGGCGAATCAGATAACCATGCCGCTCAACGAGAAGCGTGTGACAGGAGGGACAATAGGTATTTTCCCATCCGCCTACCCTTCCTGGTAGGTTACCGGCGTAGATATAGCGCAACCCGGCAGCCCGGCCAATTTCACAAGCGCGTATCAACTGTGTGGCGGTTGTGTTTGCGTTATCAGTCATCCGGTAATCTTGGTGAAACGCCGTTACGTGCCAGGGAATATCCGGTGATACGGCAGCAATAAAATCCGCCGCGCGCTTTAATTCGTCTTCAGAGTCATTAAAGTCCGGAATCACCAGGGTGACTATTTCTTCCCAAAAGCCGCGTTCGTGGACCATCTTGACCGTATCGAGAATGTTATCAACGACGCCCCCAAGCTGCCGGTAATTTCGATCGCTCATCGACTTCAAATCGATCTTGTAACAATCTGTCCACGGCCGTAAGTAATCGAGCACCTGCGGCGTGGCATTCCCGTTTGAGATGAATGCGGTGCGAAACCCTTCAGGCCGGGCTCGCTTGAAGACCTCGACGGCCCACTCCGCGGTGATCAACGGTTCGTTGTAGCTGCTACCAACCATGGAAGCGCCATAGGCCCTGGCCATTGCCACGAGACGGTCTGGCGTCACTATCTGGGGCCGTGTACCAGCGGCATCGTCGCGTAGCGCCTGCGAGGTTAACCAGTTTTGGCAGTACCCGCAGTGCAGATCGCAGCCGAGCATTCCGAAAGTTAACGTGTCGGAGCCGGGCAATACGTGAAAGAAGGGTTTCTTCTCAGTAGGATCGCAGGCAAGAGCGGCAACATAGTTTACCGGCACGCGCAGGTGTCCGCCCTCGTTAAAACGCACTTTGCAGATGCCGCGCTTCCCTGCTTTGATCAGACAACGATGCCCGCAGGCATAGCACTTCAGTGCATCGCCGGGCAGATGCTCGGTCAGTTCCGGAGCACCTTCCGACGTTAAGGTGTCAAGGACTTCGGCCAACGAATTCGCTGTCTTAGTAAGAGGCATTCCGATATTTCAAAAGGGCTTAATAGGAGATTCTGTTTTCACGAATTATACTCCTTCGAGTCGGTGTTCAGTAGTGGGTACTGGTTGAATGCCACTACTAACTACTAACCACTGTCGGCTCTTGTCTGATGATCATCGAAGAAATCACCGTTACTGCTTTTCAACAACACACGCGCGTACTCGGCTGCGAAAAAACCCGGCGCGCAATCTGTGTTGATCCTGGCGACGATTCGGCTGCAATAGTCGAGGCGATTGATAAACATAAGCTGGAGTTACAGGCGATTGCCGTTACGCACGCACACCTGGACCACATCGGTGGGGTCTCGGCGCTAAAAAAGATGAAGCCCGCGGCCGAGATTATGATTCACCAGGCCGACGAGTTTATCTATGACGCGCTTCCAGGGCAGCCGGCCTGGATTGGCATCCCGCGCGACCAGTGGGCCGCACTGGGATTCGATTATGAGACGCCTCCAAAAGCTGATGGGTACTGGCAGGATGGCCAAATCTACGCAGTCGGTGAGCTGCAATTCAAGATTATCCATTGTCCGGGACACACGCCCGGCCATGTCGTACTGTTTGAGCTTAACGAACGAAAGGTTTTTGTGGGCGACGTTCTTTTTGCCGGTTCAGTTGGACGCACCGACCTGCCGGGCGGATCCGGTGAACAACTTATGGATTCCATCATGAACAAATTATTGCCGCTCGGTGATGACGTAGAGGTTTATTCAGGACATGGACCTGTTACGACGATCGGCCGCGAGAGGGCAACCAATCCGTTTCTTTCCGGTCTTTACAAATTTGGAGCGGGCAGGCTTTAGAGGGTTGTGGAGCGCTGTGGGGGATCAATCGTGCTGCACTGTCGATTTACGTGGACGCGAATCGTCATTTTTGTCCCGGTCCGCGCAACCGACTCGCTTTTAGTTCGTCCCATTTCTCCTTTTGCTCGCCATCCAGTTGACTTGGCAACGTTTCGACAGGAACGTTGTTTTGCTCACAGAAGTGACGCCAGAGAACAAAGCGCAGATCGAACTGACCCGTCTGGTCTGAGATTACGTTCTCTACTCTCGGTTCTTCCTTCTTCTCTTTGGCCATTTTAAGTACCTGCTTGAATGAATGTGAAGAGTTTAGCAGCTTTTACGGGAACAGGTCACTCGCTGCGAGAAAATGGGGTAATGAGTCAGTTTGAATTTACGCTGAAAGCGTTCGCTATTCCAGCTCGGGCTTGCCTCTTCCTGACCATGAGCCATTCAAACTTGAGCGTTTGCGTAATGCGTTGAATTTCCTTGGCGTCAATAACAAAACGAGCCGCTGCCGGCTCGTTTCATTCATCAGTCGCACTCCGAGACTTAGAAGCGCTTTTTAGGCTATCGTAATTTCCGGTGTGAGATACACGTCCTGAATCGCATTGAGCAATTCGACACCCTCGCTCATGGGTCGTTGGAAGGCTTTGCGGCCCGAGATTAGGCCCATTCCTCCTCCGCGTTTGTTGATAACTGCAGTGCGAACAGCTTCTGCAAGATCACTCGCCCCTTTCGATTCGCCGCCGGAGTTAATAAGTCCGCAGCGTCCCATATAGCAATTGGCTACCTGGTAGCGGACCAGGTCGATGGGATTAACGGTGGTCAGTTTCTCGTAAACAAGCTTGCTCGTCTTGCCGTAGGATTTTCCTAATTCCTTTTCGACAGCCGTGTAACCACCAGACCGTTCCGGAAGTTTCTGCTTGATGATATCTGCTTGAATAGTGACGCCCAGATGGTTTGCCTGTCCGGTCAAATCAGCGGAAGTATGCATATCGCCTTCCGGGGTTTTAAATTTGGAATTGCGTATGTAGCACCAAAGGATACAGGCCATCCCGAATTCGTGAGCATGGGCAAACGCTTCGCTGATTTCAGTTATCTGGCGGGTTGATTCGTCAGAACCAAAATAGATTGTCGCGCCTACTCCAACCGCACCCATGTCGTGCGCTTCCTTTACAGTCCCAAACAAAACCTGGTCAAACTTATTCGGCAATGTAAGCAACTCGTTGTGGTTAATTTTTACGATGAAGGGGATCTTGTGCGCATACTTGCGAGCAACCACACCAAGCACGCCATATGTTGAAGCCACGGCATTGCACCCACCTTCGATCGCCAGTTTGACGATGTTATCGGGATCGAAGTACTGGGGATTCGGCGCAAACGAAGCGCCGGCAGAGTGCTCAATTCCCTGATCAACCGGCAGAATCGCAAGGTAACCAGTCCCCGCAAGACGTCCGTTGTCGAAAAGCGACTGCAGAGAACGCAATACGGCAGGCGAACGATCGGAGTAGCGCCAAACTCGATCAACGAAATCAGGACCGGGCAAGCTGAGGGAATCCTTGGCAATCGTTTGCGTCTTGTGATCAAGAAGCATCCGCGCTTGCTCAGCCAGCAGCTCTTCAATGCGGTCGATGGGATTTGTTGCTCGTTTCAGTTCCGTAGCCATTTATTCTTATTCCTCCTGATGCAAATGCGCGGGCAGACCGGCGTAAATGCTTGCGAATCATGTGCAATTGTAGCATATGGGCTGGATTCTGACCGGTGCACGCATCTACGCTAAGACCGTGAGAATGGCGACTTGGCGCTGCCGCCCCTACCGCGATGCGACAACCATGGCGGCGAGTGAATCCCTGGCGAATCGTCTTTGCAAAGTTCTAGCAACAGGAGACGCGAACCGCACGAGGAGATGTTGTGGGCGTGAAAAAGCGTATATGTCGTACCAGACAGAGTCGTCGGTATGCCATTCAACAGTGAAACGTTCTTCGCCGCGCTCCACGTGATTTGGCAAAGTTCCATAAGCAAAGCCAAACTTCTTGGCAGGTTCTTTTTCCTCGATTAGATAGACGACTTTGCAAGCGTTTAGCGACCAGAACCCAAAAGTGTGAGCTTGAACTACAACGGTTGTTCCCGGTTCAATCGCTTCGCCCGCCGGAACTATTTTTACCCAACCCAAATCAAACTGCCGCCAAGTTCGCAGCGCGGCAACAGCACCCTCGTAGGTCTTCTCACCTTCACCAAGCTGGATGCGGTTATGGTCCACGTTGTAACCAGCGGGCGGCTGGCCTCGCGATCCTCCTACCTCTGGATAGCTATACGGAAGATCGCGAACTGAAGAAATAAACCTGCGGACTGTTTCTTCGGAAGGCTGGCGAAGGAGGAACGTCATCGGCCCAAACGATCAGTCATTCCTGGTCTTGGTAGTATTCGACGCTGCTCGCGCCCGAGGGTGGTGATTGTCGTAGGCGGTGCGAAGGTGTCTGTCAGTTATATGCGTGTAGATTTGCGTCGTGGAAATGTCACTGTGGCCAAGGAGCGCTTGAACGGATCGCGAGTCAGCTCCGTGTTGCAGAAGATGGGTGGCAAAGCTGTGCCGCAAAGTGTGTGGTGAAACATTGGGGAGTCCGATCTTCTCTGCGTAACTCTTTATCATGGACCATGCCAGTTGTCGCGTCAACGGTTTGCCCCGGTTCAGGAAGAGGTTTGGATATGCTGCCCTGCCATATGCGGCCCGAACAGCTGCGTACTGCTGTAACCAATGAATGGCGGTTTTCCCGATGGGCACGCGTCTCTCCTTGCTGCCCTTGCCAAAACAATTAACCACGCCGGCATGAACATCGATCTGTGTTTGTTTCAGTGATATGAGTTCTGAGACCCGTAAACCGGCGGCGTACATCAACTCAAGCATCGCGCGGTCGCGTACTCCTTCTTCGGTTGAAACATCGGGAGTAGAAAACAGCCGATCGATCTCATCCTCGGTAAGAAACTTTGGCAGGTAAGAGAATTTTTGCGGCGTATCGAGGTCTTCCGCTGGATGGTGCTTGATATGCCCGTCAAGCATCAGAAAACGAAAAAATCCGCGGGCAGCGCTTACCGCTCTGGCTACCGAGGATGGGGCAAGTCCTTCACGAGAAAGTTGTGCAATCCATTTACGTAGATCGGGTCGAGTCAAAGCTTCAATTGGTCGTCCAACTTTCGTGGCCCAGCGCGAGAGTCTCTCAAGATCGCGGCGGTAACTTTCCAGCGTATGCCGTGCAAGACCCTTCTCAACCTGAATATAGGTTAGATATTCTTTGATCAGATCGCGCTCGGTGTTCGTCGTCATCGTTTTAGATTGCGGCCAAGTGTTTCTTCGCGCTCCGGATTCGTGCTTGTCATTTCAATTATTGTGGCATGCTCGCCCCGCGGCTTCGCCGCCGAATGCTTTTGCGGCTTGCCGCCGCGCAGTGCCAGAAAGGCTCAGCCTCTCCAGCCTTTTGCCTATTTGTTGAGGCTACGCCTCTGAAAGAGCTATCTCACCTAAATGGTTGCGGCTCTGCCGCATTGTGGAAAGGCTCTGCCTTTCCGACTTCGCGCCTACTTGTTGAGGCTACGCCTCTCATTAACAAATGCCATCTTATACTCTAAATGCATTAGCAGAGACTCATTTTGTCGAGTCTCTCCCTGTAAAAGACGCCCCTAATTACAGAACCGTTTGCGGTAGCGAATGGGTGCCGCCACACCCCTAGGTCTAAGATGCGCAAGAAGACAATAACCGTAACCTGAATGGCAACATCCATTGGCTACCGCGGTTCTGTTTGTCTGGAGCAGATTGAGTCTAAGTTGAATGGCAACATCCGTTGGCTACGCCAACGGTTCTGTGCTGGACGTAGCGTGTCGCAGGGTGGGCGTTCATTCGTAGCGCAAACACTCAATGGGATCCAGACGGGAAGCTTTGCGCGCCGGCCACACTCCGAAGAGCAGTCCCACACCTACCGAGACAGACAGTCCGGAAACAACAGCCCATGTCGGGATTGAAGCGGGCAAAGCTGGAACCAACAACATGATGATGCGGCTGATGCCCACAGCAAGTACAACGCCAAGAATGCCGCCCAGAAACGTGAGCGTCATTGCTTCGAACAGGAACTGGCGAACAATGTCCCTGCGACGCGCGCCGAGAGCTTTGCGTACCCCAATTTCCTTTGTTCGTTCGGTGACGCTGACCAGCATGATGTTCATGACGCCAATGCCCCCGACCAAAAGCCCGAGGCTGGAGATGGCTATGGCAATCAATCCGACCATGGCAGTTATACTGTCAAACTGTTCGATAAACTTATCGGCAGTTTTGATATCGAAGTTGTTGGCATCGCCAAACTTTACATTCCGGTGCCGGCGCAGAATCTCTTCGGCCTGCTGCAAGGCCTCAGTGGTTTGACCGGAGCGGGCCTTGATTACCATTAATAAATATCCCTTGGCCGGTGCGATTTTTTGCGCGGTCCGGTAAGGAATGAATACGGCATTGTCCTCTTCATTCTCTCCAAAAAATCCGGCCTTCCTCTTTTCAAGCACGCCAACAACTTCGAAGTTGTAGCCACCCATGCGAACCTGTGTGCCCGCTATCTGGTTCTGTCCGGGAAAAAGCGCGTCCGCCGCATTAACGCCTATGACCATCACATTAGCGCGCTGTTGATCGTCACTCTCCGTAATGAAGCGGCCTTCCTTGAGGACGATGTTGGTGATGCCGGCATAGTTTGGAGAAACGCCCTGGGTATTGCCCCACCGGTAATTGTGTCCTTTGTAGGTAACGTTGTCGTCAAACGGACCACCGCTGTAACCGACGTTAGGTGCTACGTGGCCGACTTCTTCCACAGCGGGGGCCTGAGCCTTAATTGCCTCAGCGTCAGCCACCGTCAGTGGCTTCCTAAGTCGCTCAGATCGATCCTCGCTGGTCCGGGGACCAGTCGAAAGATGAAAAGCATATATGTTGTTGGTGCCGTATTCCTCGATGATGTTGACGATATTCTGACGAAGGCCAGTAAGGATCGAAGCTATCGTAATCGCAGTCATCACGCCAATCACGATGCCAAGTACCGTCAAAAAACTCCTGAACTTGTGCGCGCGCACGCTGTCAAAAGCCATCGCCAGCGTTTCGCGCAATACACTTTTCGGCAGTTTGAATTTCATTGCGTCGCCTAAGGTTTTGCGGCTATGTAGCCTGCGTCAACGCCAGTATTGGATCCAGCCGCGCTGCCTTAAATGCCGGATAAATTCCCGCGACCATTCCAATAACTGTAGAGACGACCAGCGCGAGCAGAATGTAACCGATCGTGATGGTCATGGTGATGGACGCCAAAGTCGTGATCAATGTCGTCACTCCCCACGACACCAGCAAGCCAATAACTCCGCCTAACGCACATAGGATGGCGGATTCTATCAGGAACTGCAGAAGAATTTGCCGTTTCGTCGCTCCGACGGCCTTGCGCAAGCCCACTTCAAACGTCCGCTCCGTTACACTCACGAGCATGATGTTCATCACTACGATGCCGCCAACGATCAGTGTGATGAGCGTGATAGGAACAACGACCATTGCTATGCTGCCGGTGAACTGATCGATTTGATTGTTGAGCTCTTCGACATTCACCAATCCAAAGTCGTCTTCTTCGTTACCGTTTAGCCGGCGCTTGTTTCGCATGGCAACGCGCGCTTCTTCGATGGTCGCCTGAAATGTTTCACGGTTGCGGCCCTTTCCATGAATTTGTAGACCATTGCGGCCAAAGATTTGCAGATGCGTCGTAACCGGGATGTAGACATGGCGATCAAACGAATCCCCAAAAAAAGACCCGCGCTTCTCTTCTACGCCAACGACCCGCATCGGAAGTCCGCGAATTTTCAGTGACTTCCCGATGGGATCGGTGTTTGGGAAAAACTTGTCCTTGATGTCACTACCCAGCACACAAACGAACGCCGACCGTTTCACTTCATCGTCAGTGATAAACCGGCCCTCGGCTATCGTTTTGTCTTCGACGTCTACCATATTCGCGGTAGCGCCGAAAACCAGAGCACCTGGAAATTCCGTTCCCTCTTGTTTCAGATCAGATTGACCCTGCACCTGGGCACCGACTTCCGTGCATGAGGCGCAATGATCACGCACCCACTCATAGTCGTCCCAATTGATTCGCTTATTGCGCCTGTTCATCTTTTCAAATTCTTCATCCGACAGGCGGCCGCTTGCAGCTATGCGCGCGATCATGAAGTGATTGCTACCCAGAACTTTGCTTACTTTGTCGACAACATAAGTGTTTAGCCCGCTGATTGAAGCTCCCACCGTCACGACGGACGCGACCCCGATAATGATTCCTATTAAGGTCAAAAAAGCCCGCAATTTATGCGCAAATATGGATTGAAGCGCGATTCGCAGGGCGTCGGTATAGAAGGAAAAAAAGGCTTTCATTACTTTTTCGGAGAAGGAGACGCAATCAAGTCGCGCGTAACAACAGTACGACGCTCGTCCCGAGAAAGTTTATGGAGTTTGCTTAGACGCCGAAAAACACCCGAGAGTTCCTCTGAGGACGCAGCTTCATATGAATAACGATGACCTGCAATGTTTATTAACAATCATGTCAGTTCAGCTGCGGGCTCACCGGCTGGTTTAAGTGAAAACTTGTCTGCCCATCGTACCCGTCCGGTCACTTGCATGGCGACGAACAAAGTGGCAACCGAACCAATCGTAATTGCGAGTCCAGTGAATCCCTTCAGGAAGAAGGCGTAGGAAAACATCACCAGGTAAACAAACTGCGCCAGCGCTGCCTCACGGCTTGCAAAGTGGAGTCCAACGACGAGCCGTAAATAACTTACGACAAGAAACACCGACACCGCCGCAGCTATCGCAAACGCCAAATGAATTGAAACGTGATCCACGAGATAGGCGAGGAGAAGATGGAAGGAGAAAAACGCTGCGGCGAGAAAGAAGTAGTTCATGGGGTGGAGCTCGATGCCCCGCATCGTAGTGATGATCAACATGAGGAAGAAGAAAAAGAAAAGGGACACCGGCGCGAAGAAGCTTATTCTACCGGCCAGCGGTCCGGGCTGAAGTTTCTCAGGCATCACCATGGCTATCTGGTAACCCGAAACCAGATTCTTATAAGACCAGCTCAGGTCCCAACCGTTCGGTGTCTCGTGTTTCTCTGATGGAGACAACGTGTTGTCCGGGAAATCAATCTCTTTAAAATTGGTTTTCATCTTGAGGGAAAAGTCTCGCACCTGAGTCACGTCTCCGCCGCTAAAACTATAGCGCCACTCGTTGAGCCCCTGGGAACGATAACCGAGTGCAAGTTGGGCCACCTGCCCCGGCGCGATATTGGTCGAACCAATGGCAGCGTTCTGTTCATTGCTGACGGACACCGGAGCGCCGTCGATGGTAAATACCAACTCGTCATAAATTGCATTTGAAGTCGGAAAGTTTAATACGAAGTTGACGGTTCGTTCTTTGTCGCTGGTGTTTCGAAAACTGTAGGCGCCCGCAAACGCTACCTTGTAGGTGCTGTACCACAGCAATCCTTTCTGGCGATGCTCCAGATCCAGCGATACATCGACCACGCTACGTTCGAGCGGCAGTGTCCTCGTTAGTTCTTCCTGCACAACCTTAATTATTTTCTTTCCGTTCTCGGTGCTCTCCTCATTCCTCACGATCTTCTCTTTAAACGATGCGATCGGTGGCGCCTGGTTTTGAGGAGCGCCCCACGTTGAAGTAACACGATTCTGGGCGATTTCATCGACGGAGTAAGTGCGCGAGAAAATTGTTCCGCCAAGTATTCCCCATGCGATAGATGTACAAACGAATATGAAGGCTATAGCGATGAGTCGCTTCGTCATAAGTGGCTCCTTACGAAAGATTAAGATCAGACATTACATTTTGGAGATGGAAGACCGGCGGGCCACGTGGCGATCCACAGCGGGCGTGTGTGAATTACTACGTTGTTTCAACTCGATTCCACGCTCGACTTAAATGAAAGTTCATAAATTAGAACGGCGCTGAGGTCGCTTCACCATAGTCACCCGTGGGTTCCCCCGTCAGCTGCAACTGTACATCTGGAAAAGATCCGCGACCGAAGAACACATGCCACGCAAATGAGTTGAGAACCGGCAAGCGCAAACCGGCGCAGGCAAGTTCGACCAGGGCGGGTTGCCTGATATTTGCCATGACGCGGCGCATCCAAAGCCTGGAAGCAAAACGCGCGCGAAACAACTCCCCGGAATACGCGTTCAGCACTTGTTCATTCCCACTCTGCAGGTAGTCTGTAATCACTTTCGCAGCGAGAGTGGAGAGTCTCATGCACGGGTCAAGTCCACCGGCGGTCAATGGTGATACTGCTCCAGCCGCGTCACCGATAAGCAGTCCTCTCGTGTTTGCAATATTGCGCAAAACTCCCCCGACGGGAATACGGCCACCACGTCGCTCGATCCGTTTGGCACGTCTCAGATCCACAACGCCGTTCAGGCTCGCTTGAAACTGTTCCAGTGCTGGAACTGGCTCGAACATCGACGGATATCCACCCACGCCGATGTGAGTTTCTTCTCCATCATGAGCGACCCATGCGAGATAGCCGGGAGCAAATTTTGAATCGAGGAAACAATGCAGTCGCGGCGGACCTTCGAGAGGGATACCTGTGAGCACGTCTTCAACGCCGACGATCCATTCGCGATTAACATCAAGACCCAGGTCACGTCCTACGCGCGAGTTTGCGCCATCGCCACCCACAAGGTATCGGGTGGTTACCCAGTGCGAGCCTGTGCTGCTATCGAGCCGGATCCTTAAACCATTCTTCAATAGCTGATGGCTCGCATAGCGCGTTCCTTGCATCCATGTGACTCCCGCGCTTACGCATTGATCGAGATAGCGTAGGTACAGCCTTCCCATTCGTCCGACACGAAACTCAGCGTGTTCACTATGTAATTCGATAAATCGACGTAAGGGTGAATACAAAGTAACGTGCTTTACTGCAGGTCCTAAACAATCCTCCGGAATATCAAAATCTTCAAGGGTGCGACGAACGAAGATGCCCGTAGTATGAATGGATTCGTCCAGCGAGTCCTTGCGATCGACCAGGAGCACGCTGATGCCGTTTCTGCCAAGCAGTCGCGCGCACTGCAAACCGGCCAGGCCTGCGCCGATAATCACTACCTCATAATTTTGTATTTGATTTTGCAAGGACTGGGTTGGGATCGAAGCACTGAACGTTTATGCATTAGCCAGGAAAGTTCAAAGCGCTTTGTTCCGTAAAGCACGTCAGCAAAAAAAGCTGCCTACGGATTTCGCATCTTGTGAATTAAAGCTTCCATATGACTTAGGTAATTCTCGAGGGCGCGTCTACCGCTAACAGTTAGTTTGTATTCCGTCTTCGGCAGCCGGCCTTCAAACGATTTGGTGCAGGATATATAACCACCGTCTTCCAGCTTCCGCGCATGCACACTCAGATTTCCGTCCGTAGTATTCATCAAGCTTTTGAGGTCGTTGAAAGTCAAAGATTCGTTGGCGGCCAGCGCGCTGACAATACCGAGGCGCATCCGTTCATGAATCAAACGATCAAGTGCAGGAGCAGGATGGCGCGCCTTCGCGCCGCGCACTTCTTGCAGAGCTGAAGTTGTGTCGCGCTTTTTCGCAGATGAATGTTTAAGTGCCGATTGTCTAGCCACCATACCTCCTCGCTATGATTATGCCGAAAACAATATGGAGGCCTCCGAAGCCGGCCGCCATAAACCAGTCGGCGAAACCTGCGGGCGCCAGAAATGCCGCAGCCCCGAGGACCATGAAACATAAACCCATGATGGGAACGGCGCTGACAGAGAACATGCCACCCGTGACCACTCCCGTCCCGTAAAGCAACAACCACAGGCCGGGAAGGGCGTTCGTCAGTCCAGCGCGATAAAGGACCACCGTTAGTATTCCGCCTGCAAATATTGGCGGGGATAAACTAAAGGCGACCTTCCTTCCTGGCCCGGTTAGCAAGGGCATTTTAACGACCCGAGCTTTACGATCGATGGACCAGCCGGCGATCAGCAAAGCGACAACTGCTTCAGCCAACCAAACTGTCAACCAATTTTGAAAAGCGTTCTGCTGGCCCGCGATAAATGACGTAATCACTGCCGTGATGCCGATTGCTACTTGACCCCACCCCGAGATACCGGTGAAGGCTGTTGACCGTTCCATCGTCTCCCGGATGTACTGAAGATTGCCCATCGCGCGAGTGTGGAGCGCGGGTGTCTCTTCTTCTTTTTGCGGTATGGCAAGGTTGATTGAGCCCATGTAATGAACAATAAACTAATTCTCGCTGCGTTGTCAAGTACTTTGCACTGTAAAGCATAAAGGGAGAAAAACCGGAGAGCTGGCGTAAAGTCGACTAAATCCCGGGTTATTCAGGACACGAGGGGCCTCGCAAGGTTAAGCGGCGGTGGGTCTGACCGTCGCCGTGGCCTCTCGGAGCACAGGCGCATTACGCCACCGGCGGGTGAGTAATATTAAGGCCGCAACACCGACAACGAGGCTGATCAGCTGCGACGTTGAAAGGTGAGTTAAAGTTGTTAGTCCAAACAAATCGCCGCGCGGGTCAGCGCGTACAAATTCGATAATGAAGCGAATAGTCGAATAAAGGATTGCGTAGGCCAGGATTACTTGTCCGCTAAACCGCTTACGTTTGTGCAACCAAAGCAGAAAGAAAAACACTATTAGCATTGAGAATGACTCGTACAATTGTGTCGGATGTAGATAAGTGTCCGTGGGCACGCCGGTAATCTCGTGGCCCAGCTCTGTAAACTTCACGCCCCAGGGAAGACTCGTCGGCTTACCCCAACAACATCCGGCCGCGAAACAACCTTGCCGTCCAAAGAAATTGCCGATCGCGATCCCCGGCGCGCATGCATCCGCAGTTTTCCACCAGGGAAGGTTGTATCGACGCATTAAGAAATATCCCACCAGGATTGCGCCGATAAGGCCGCCGTAGAAAACTCCGCCCGAACGCAAAAAATCCAGCGAAATAAGTTGCAAAGGATGATCGCGATATTCGGGCTCGGTAAAAAACATTAGCACCTTCGAACCGATGAGGGACGCCAGCAACATCCAAAGACTTAGATCATAGATTTTTTCGCGCGGCAAACCGTCCCGCGTTGCAAGCCTTACGGTGATCAGGATGGCGCAGAGAAACGCCAGCGCAAGAAACACCCCGTAGGTATTAATAGGAAAATTTCCAATGCGGAAGAGTTCAGGATACATAAGACGTTAGTTGGTCGTCAGTGGTCCGTAGTCAGTCGCCAGCAATTAGTGGTCCGTTGTTAGCAAGTTGCCGGGTGGTTGCGGGTAGCGTTGGCAGTGTCAGGCGACATCGGTACGAACGACAACAACGAACAATTTTACCGGACAACTGACTACTGACTACTACTGACTACTACTGACTACGGACGCAGTTTTTCGTTGAAAGACCAAATCGTAAGCAAGCAGCAGAGCGCCAATGGTGATGCTTGCATCGGCAACATTGAAAGTGGGCCAATGATAAGAGCCGGCATGCAAAACAATAAAATCGATAACATGGCCCAGTCGGGCGCGGTCTGTCAGATTACCCGCTATTCCGGCGAGTAGAAGAGAGCATGCACCCAAAACGCGATCGTCGTTTCTCGACGTCCGCAGGAAGTAGTAGAAGACGCCCACCAGGGCGGCAATGGCCAGCACTACAAAGAACCAACGCCCGAAAGCCCCGCCCTCCCGCAGCTGACCAAAAGCAATTCCGGAGTTCTCCGTGTAAACCAGATCAAGAAAGCCGGTAATAATTGTTCGGTCCTCACCGAAACGGAGTGCCCGCAGTGCCCAGGCCTTCGACGACTGGTCCACCATGTAGATCCCGATGCTTGCTAATAGGTAACCGGCCCGCCAACCAAGACGGTGTGGCACTACCATCGATCCTTCTTGACGTTCGTTTGTCACCATAAATAACGGATAATCAGCGAGTAATCGGGCAACGCAGCACCGTCAGGTGCGCGGCTCCTCCGGAGCTGAAACAATAGAGCACCAGGGACGGCTTTAAAGCTTTTCCAATTCCGCTTGGAAGTCACGAGCTTCCTTTTGATCCATCGGTTCAGTCACTTCTGATT
>JBHENH010000012.1:18811-24579 GCA_046262135.1 Pyrinomonadaceae bacterium | reverse complement strand
TCTGATTGAGCCAAATCCTGTTCAATTTCCTCGAGCGCCGCAATACACCGCTCGCAAACATCAGGATAGCGCGCAGATTCGCCTACAAGCGTCGAGTAGTTCCAACAGCGCTCACACTTTTGTCCCGCAGCTCGCGTGACGACTATTTCCCAAACGCCAGTAAAACTCGCGTTTTCCTCAGGGGCCACGATACCTTCGGCTTTCGTCAACTCAACTTGAGACACTATAAAGATGTAACGCAACTCATTCTCGTAGGCTTTCAAAAAGTCATTAGTATCCTTGGACACCTTCAATGCAACCTTCGCCTCAAGCGAACTACCGATCTGTTTCGCCACGCGTGCCTCCTCAAGGGTCTGCAGGACATCATCACGGATTGCGAAGAGTTGTTCCCAACTGGAACGCAATTCCGCATCGTCTTCAGTAGATTCCTTCGGCAGTGTAGCTAAGTGGACAAATGGCGGCCGGCCCTCATCAGCGGGCAGGTTTTCCCAGATCTCGTCAGCCGTGAAAGCAAGAAGCGGAGCCAACATCCGCGCCAACGCATCGGCGATCTGGTAGAGAGCAGTCTGTGCAGAACGTCTTTCCTTATTGCGCGGGGCAAATGTATAAAGACGGTCCTTAATAATGTCGAAATAACGCGCCGATAACGTAACTGTACAGAAGCGGTAGAGCGTGTGATACACGCTGTGGAACTCGTAAGACTCATAAGCAGCGCGGACCGTCCGGATCACGGCGTCCAGCTCGGCCAGCGCCCAGCGATCAATCCGGGGCATCTCTTCTAACGGAACGCCGTCTTTATCAGGCGCAAACCCATACAGATTTCCCAACGCAAAGCGAGCAGTATTACGTAGCTTCCGATAGCCGTCGGTGACGCGTTGAAGGATCTCTTTAGAAGATCGCATATCGTCAAAATAGTTTGACGATGCGCACCATAGCCGCAGTATGTCGGCGCCGGATTCCTTGATTACCTCATCCGGAGGCACGGCGTTGCCCCCCGACTTATGCATTTCTTTGCCCTGCGCATCTACAGTCCACCCATGCGTTATAACAGTTTTGTAAGGAGCCCGATCGTGCGCGGCAAGTCCGACCATGAGGGAAGAATTAAACCAACCGCGAAATTGATCGCCGCCTTCGAGGTAGACGTCGGCCGGCCAAACCAATTCCTCCCGCTGTTCCAACACCGCGATTGAAGATGCGCCGCTATCGAACCAGACATCCAGAATGTCAGTCTCTTTGGTCCATTCGGCCGCCCCACATTTTTTGCAAATGTAACCCTCCGGGAGCAGTTCACGCGCTTCACGCGTATACCAGGCGTCAGACGACTCGCGCTCAAAGATATCTGCCACGTGTTTGATGATTGCCGGCTCGGCAACTGCTTCAGTGCATTTCGCGCAATAGAACACGGGAATCGAAACGCCCCAAACACGCTGACGCGAGACACACCAGTCTGGCCGACCTTTGAGCATATTCCGCATGCGCACTTCGCCCCAGGGGGGAATCCACTGAACGCGCTCAATCTCCCGCAAGGCCGTTCTTCGAAGTGAGGATTCGCTCTCAGAATAATTCTCAGTGAAATTGGTGCGGTCCCGTCCATCTTCGTCTTTCTCGACAACCAACCCACCTTCTCGATCCATGGCTATAAACCACTGCGGCGTAGCGCGGAATATCACCGGATTTTTACAACGCCAGCAATGTGGATAGCGGTGTTCGTAGTTCTCCGTAAAAACCAGCACCCCTCGTTCCCGCATAAATTCCACGATTCGAGGATTCGCCTCGAAGACACTATGTCCCGCAAAGTGTTTGACGTCTGGAGTGAAGTGCCCCGAATTATCGACAGGGCAATAGATTTCCAGACCATAGCGCTTGCCGATTACAAAGTCGTCGTGGCCATGTCCGGGCGCGGTGTGAACGCATCCGGTGCCTGCCTTACTTGTCGCCGGCTTCTCACGAGCATCTTTCACATCGAGTTCGGTTTCGGCGTCAGCTTCGCCTCCTAATGTCACGTGCTCGCCGACCATCAGAAGGGAGCGACGATCCAGCCAGGCGTGACGGCATAACAAGCGATCCAGTTTTGAGCCCTTAAAGCGCGCGAGAACGTTCGGCTTAGAGCGTTTATCATCTGCGTCGCGACTACCCAAATCGCATTTTTGGACCACCGCTTCGAGTAACTCGCTGGCAACGATGAAAACTTCGTTGTCGCTGTTGCCTCTCTCAAATGCCGAGTATTCAAAATCCGGATGCACGGTGATGCCAAGGTTTGCCGGCAAGGTCCAGGGTGTCGTGGTCCAGATCAAAACGAACACTTTACGACCGGCGAGCGCTTTATCGATCTCCGCGGGGTCGCTCGCTAATGGAAACTTTACGTAAACGGAAGGGCTGGTATGTTGATGATATTCGACTTCCGCCTCAGCCAGCGCAGTCTGATCGTGTATGCACCAGTAGACCGGGCGCGAACCTTTATAAACGTAGCCGCGCTCAACGAAGCGAGCAAAGAGCCGAGCTGTTTCCGCTTCGTAATGATTCGACATCGTCAGGTAAGGATTGTCCCATTCACCCAGGATGCCTAATCGCTGAAAGTCGCGCGTTTGTCTTTTTAGCGCTTGCGCGGCGTGCTCCCGGCAGGCGCGGCGGATCGCGACGGGAGGCATGTTTGCCTTTTTGGCGCCCAGCTTCCGATCTACGTACAGTTCGATTGGCAGTCCGTGACAGTCGTAACCGGGGACATAAGGGGAGTCGTAACCCATCATGCTGCGAGACTTCACGACGAAATCCTTCAGGATTTTATTCATCGCAGTGCCGAGATGTATGTCGGCATTGGCGTAAGGTGGGCCGTCGTGGAGGACAAATTTCTCCGCACCTGCGCGCGCCTTTCGAATCATTTCGTAAAGGCGCGTGTCAGACCATTTCTTCAAGCGCGCAGGCTCGCTTTGGGCCAGGTTTGCCTTTTGAGAAAATCCCGTCTTCGGCAGGTTGATCGATTTCTTTAGATCGAGCGGAGTTTCAGTAGACATGATTTTCGCGATTCAAAATATTAATAGTAGCAGTACAGACGGATCCTCGCCAAAAATGAAGTAGGTTTCGAAGGCTAGTCGGCTTCGCCGTCTGATGTGCGGAATGGCTGCGCCTTTCCGTTTAGCGCTTCTGACTAAAGAGGCTGCGCCTCAGCCTTCAGTTATTCGAGGTGCAGCCTCTTCCAAAATATGAGGTTTCGGAAAGGCCGCGCCTTTCCGCATATCAGACGGGCCCAGCCGTAAACTTTCCTGATGTCTGCTGAGTAACTAAAAACCCGAACCAATCCTTATGAGATGGTTCGGGTTTTTTCAAGCCGAAGACAGCGAGATCAGCCGATAAACATCTCGTCTTCTCCATATGTTTGGTTAATCGGCTTCGGCATCGGGGCTACGAGAACTTCCAGCCCGCGGCGGAAGCCCGCCATAATGGCCGCCAATTCTCGCGCAGGCTCGACCACTTTTTTCTGAATCAAATCGGTGGTCGACAGCACCTGCTCGTTGGTTCGGTCTATCGTGCGGCTGACGAGTTCCACCTTCTGGCGGGCGTGCCCGGCAGTTTCGTTCACGATTACCTTTAACTCGCTCACCTCGTCTTTAATAATCGCGAGTGATTCAGAAAGGTTCATGGTTGCAGTTGAAAGATGGCCGGATACAGCGCTGAACTGTTCGGCTATCAATTTTCCCTGGACGGCGATCTGCCGGCCTTGTTCGCTCATCACCGTTACTCTCTCGAGCAAGGGCTCAAGTTTTCGTTCAAAACGGTTTACGGATTTGGCCGCGCGGCTCACAACCACCGCGATGGAAATCATCGCCACTGCAATCACAATAAAAGACAGAGCGACTACTACCATCACCCAAAACATCGGGTCGTTAAGATTCACCTGCAGGGCCAAAAGCGACATAACGATGATCAATTAAAAGTTAGACTTTTCCGGATAATTCGGAGATGCGTCAATCCGGCCGGATAATTCTGTCTTACGCTTCTCTTCCTGATAAGCTTTTTTTCCGGCATCGATAGCAGCGGCAACAGTACTCGTCTGGCGTGACGCCGTCTCACGCGCGGACTGCGCAACGTCTCCGACCTTTCCTGCAGCCTGCGTATAGAGTTCGGAAGCGCGCCCACGAGTGGCTTCATAATACTCGCCGGCTTTGTCACCTAATTGCTGGGCAGCCTCTCGCGATTTATCAATGCCCTTGCGCGTTGCATCTGCCAGATCTCCCCGAAGCTCCTGGCCTGATTTAGGAGCAAAAAGTAGGGCAATAACCGCTCCAATGCCCCCACCAATCAGCAGGTATGTCAGACGAGTGGAAATATTGTCGCCAGAATCTCTTCGATAATCACCGTTTCCCATAACACAATTCCTTTCTCTGAATGCGAAGCACACGGGCTCGCAGGTTGGATTCCCAATGAAGGTTTTTCGGACCTGGACTATAACAAAACCTCATGAACCCTTGCAAGAATGTGGGCCAGCCAGGCAGTGATGGTCTCCACATCATTCAACACCTTCGCGACCACCGTCATATTGATCGAGCTTTCGATAGAGCGTCTTGCGACCAATACCCAGCGCGCGCGCAGCATGGGTTTTGTCGCCCTTCGTATAATCGAGCGTGGCTTGTATTGCCTGACGCTCAATTTCGTCCATCGATGACGGCACGGTCACTTCAAAAGTCGTTGTGCGTCCTTCGCTGCCGGCCTTCGCGCGTTCAACCTTGATCCGATCCTGCTCCTGCAAAGCAATCTTGCTGATAGCTTCGGGCAGGTCTTCGAGTTCAATCTGCCGGCCAGATGCGATGATGACGGCCCGCTCGATGGCATTTTCGAGTTCGCGAACATTTCCCGGCCACTCATAAGTAATCATCGCCTGCAAAGCGTCTTTCGAAATGCCGGAAATGAAGCGACCTGTCCTTTGTTTGTAATGTTCGAGGAAGTGAATAACTAAGGGATGAATATCATCCGGTCGTTCACGCAAGGGCGGCAACCCGATGGGAAAAACTGAAAGCCGGTAGTACAGATCGCGGCGGAACGTCCCCAGTTCAGTCGCACGCTCCAGGTCTACGTTAGACGCTGCGATCACACGGACGTCAGCTTTCATAACTTCGTTACCACCCACGCGCGTAAATTCCCCATCCTGCAAAACTCTCAAAAGCCGCACCTGGGCAGACAAACTCATTTCCCCGACTTCATCCAGGAACAGCGTGCCGCCTGTTGCCTCTTCAAACCTGCCGACGCGTCTTGCGCGCGCATCGGTAAACGCGCCCTTTTCGTGGCCAAACAATTCTGATTCGAGAAGACTCTCCGGAATGGCACCGCAATTTAATTTTACGTAGGGCTTGTCTTCTCGACCGGAATTGAAATGAATCAAATTGGCCAGCAACTCCTTACCCGTGCCGGATTCTCCGTGAATCAGAACGGTCGTCTGCGTATCCGCTACGCTGAGCGCCAGCTCCATGGCACGTCGAATTGCGGCAGTCTGCCCGATAATACGATCTTCACCGTAACGCTCATGTAGCGCGCTACGCAGATGCATGATCTCGGCAGATAACTGATCTCGCTCCAGTGCGGTACCAATCTGGTCCGCGATGCCTTCCACTAAGGCCACCTCGTGATCCTGAAAACCTTCACGAGCTTCGCTCCAAACCAGACCCAAAAGTCCAAAGGTTTGGCCGGCCACGCGCACCGGGGCGACCAAAGCAGCGCGTCCCCCGAGTATGGAATTGAACATCAGTCGAAATGGAAAAGGCAGGTCGGTATCTAAT
>JBHENH010000012.1:0-18801 GCA_046262135.1 Pyrinomonadaceae bacterium | reverse complement strand
CCTCAACCGCCGCGGGAAACTCTGTGACGTCCAACGACTGGCCGTGCTCGTCAATTAGGCCCTCAACTCCATCCGTCGCCGCATGGGGCGCAGCCTTGAAGGCCACTAGACTGATACGTCCGCCCTTGCGATCCAGAACGCCCAGCGCTGAGTAGTCGGCGCCGACAAGAGTAATTGCCCGCTCCAGCACAAGAGATGAGACTTCGCGAAAATCAGATCGCGCATTCAGCGCATTGGCAATTTCCAACAGCGCGCGTTTTGTCTCAGCCTCGCGCTCCTTATCAATGTATAGACGCGTGTACTGGTAACCAACCGCAATCTGCCGCGCAATCGATTTCAGAAAAGATACTTCATCGTCAAGCCACACGCGCGGCGTGTGCGTTGTATGCATTCCCACCAGCCCAAGAACATCTTCGCCATGGATAACCGGGACTACCAACAAAGAACGCGTACCCAAACTCTTGGCGAGAAGCCTGACCTTCTGATCAAGTCCCGGGGCCGAGGTGTCGTCCAGGCGGATAGGCTCCGTAATATCAACATGTTCCGACAGTTGTCTCAGGTCGATCGGGATGGCCGTCCCGAGGCTTGAAGGGACATCATTCGAGGCGCGCCACTCATGACTGATACGCAACTCGCTCGGCGAGGTTAGTTGGATAACGTCGCAGCGATCTACGTTCATCATTCGCCCCAATTCAGAGACAATGACATTGAGAAAACGATCGAGGTTGATCGTGGTGGGAAGCGACATCGCCAGGCGGTTAATGATGCCCTCGCGCGCCTCCTGCATTTTGATCTTACGCTCGAGAGAGAGGGATGTGGCGGTGTCTGACATGAAGGTTTAGTTCAGTTGGATCATAACGAACCGGTTATGAAGATGCAATGCAGTGGAAGGACCATTTTCCATTTCAAATTTATCATTTGCCACTGTTAAGGCAATCGACGAGACAACGACCGCCATTTTGCACTTTCTATTTGCATTGCACCTGAACCGAGTGAGGTTCTGCGGGGTGTCCGTTGCATTAACAATGGCAAACGATAAATTTGAAATGGAAGATGATCCACTCCCTGCTGTTCCGAGAAGGCAGCCCAAGGGTGTAGGGAACCCCTCATTGCAAGGGCCGCCTTCTGGCCCGTATAATTTCTCTTGCCTTCCGCAATGGAACGGAGCAGCGATATATGCCGATATACGAATTCGAGTGTCAAAAGTGCAAGGCCCATCTCGAAGTCTTTCAGAAGATGAACGACAAGCCTCCGGTAAAATGCAAAAGGTGTGGGGGCCGTCTCGAGAAACAGATTTCGGCATCTGCGATTCAATTTAAAGGCTCCGGCTGGTATGTAACGGACTATGCCGGCAACGGACGGAAAGCTGCGGAGAAGGCAGACAAAGACACCTCGGCGTCGGATGATAAGAAATCTGAAAAACCTGACAAGAAAACTAAAGACACCTCCCCGGTTAAGAAAACTTCAGAAAAAGCTTCCACTACCAAGTCTCCCGGTAGCGATTGAAAGCCGTCTTTAAATAGATGTACCGTCCCCTCTCAGAGAGAGTCACAACAACGGGGAAAGTCGGCAAACGTTTACTGGGATTCCCAGGGTACGCTGCACTAATATCGCTTATCCTGTGTCTTGCGGGTGTCGTTTTGCCGCAGGCAGGTCGTCGTCCATTGGTCACAAATGAGGGCGGCGTCCTGGTCGGTGTTGTCGCAAAGCGTCCAGACTCCACGGCCCCTATTACTGCGAAGCAGCTCTCCGTTTACGATAATGGGGTGGAGCAGACGATACGTAACTTCACTCCGGATCCCTCTCCGGCCCGCATCGTGCTGCTGGTTGATAATTCCCTAACGATCCGCGCAGACGTCGAGAAGCTGGAGAAGGCCGCGCGCGAGTTTGCTTATGAGATCTATGAGGGTGACAAACTGTTGATTGTAGGCTACGACGAAGAAGCTGAAATCGTTTCTGATTGGACGGATGATTCGAAGTCAATCGAGTCTTCGTTGAAACTATTTCGAAAGAAAGGGCAGCCTCACCTTTTCGATGCCGTCGTGGCTGTTATTGATCAGGCTTTACGCGCCACCCCCGGGCATAAGAAGATCATCGTAGTGATTAGTGATGGGCTGGACCGTGGCAGCAAAACCCCGTTCGAAAAAATCCTTGCTGAACTGCAAATGCTCGACATCACAGTTTATGCAGTGCAAGCGCAAGATCGAACTCGAGGCGCTATTCGGAGGGACGTGCCGAAGCCGCGACAGGTGATTGACAAGCTCGTCGAGGGAACCGGCGGTTCGATATTTTCAATTGATGAGCCGGCCGTGGCCGCCAAGGCGATCTGTGATGAACTGAAAAAGAACCGTTACGTTCTCTCTTATCTTCCTTCGAGCGCTCCTTTTGGAGAAGCGCGAAGTCTTTTGATTGTGGGAGACGAGGGCATTACGGTGCGCGCCAAAACAATGCAGCAACCCAACTAGCCTACAAACTTCACCAGTTTTTATCCGCAGATTGGGCAGATTGACTCGGGACTAAAAAGCTTCAACGTTATACCGTGAGTGCCTACTCCCTTTCTGCTTCTTATCGATGTAACAGCAGATTTTTCTAGCCCTTCTTCCTGGAGTATAGATAAAAGAGAAGCGCGATGATTCCGAGAACCAAACTCTCCATAAAGACGAAAAACCGTGGAACGAAAGTTCCGTCTTCATCGTGAGCATCGGAATAAGCGACAAAGGTTCCCACGGCCAACCCCGCTGCCAGCCAAATGAACTGTCGCTTCGCGTCCCACATAGAGACAGAGGTCAGAAGTCAGCAGTCAGAAGTCAGAGGGCGGAGGTCAGGGGACAGAGATCCGGCGACGGTTACCGAGTGCAGACTGCTGACTGCAGACTGCTAACTGCTGATCGCTGATTGCTATTTCAGCACCCCTGACAACCAATGCATGATATCTTGCTCATGTCGACACCAAAACGTTGTGCAAGGATCTGATTCGCTGAGCCCATAGGAGCATGGTCTGCGATTAACAGTAGCGCACCACCTGCCCACACCCAGTCGCGCACAACATCGCTCTCCGTTTCTGTAAAAGCTGGATTGCCGGCGTTGGGGGCATTCATTTGGCTCGCGCCGAGCGCATTTGAAATGACAAGTACACGGAACCCTTTCAAGCGCTGGGGTGAGAACGCCTCCATATTAGGAACAATCTGATAACCATCGTTTGTCATTAAATCCGCAAACGGTTTGTAGCGGCCACTGGTCGTATGAAAATTATTGTGTGCCTCGTCAAATAAAATCTTCGGGCCACTCTTTTTATAGGCTGGCTTCTCGACCGTTGCCTTAAAATTCGGATCCGCCATTTGGCCGCCGCCCTGCGGTTGTTGTAAAGCAGGCATTTGTCCGCCACGCGTTAGCGTAAACGTTCCGCCACCGATTTTCTGGTCGCTTCGAAAAGCTTCTACAGTACCGTTGAGGTTGTCACCTGTGAACTTGCCCGCGAACCGTAATAGATTTGGACCAAGAGTAGCCGAGAAGGAGATGTTGTCGCCGTCTATTTTGAGGTCATCTACCGCAGGTGCAGTTTCTTGTTCCTCCAGTCGAAACTTCATAGTACCTGTCCATTGAGGCGGCGCATGGGCGAGTGTGATTTCCAATCCACCCGGTCCGGCGTCTGTAGCCATAGCCCCCGCCCACGTTCCACTAAGGTCCGCACGCTGAGCCAACCCGGAGTGAACCGTAAAAAGGATCAGCACAAAGGAAAAGATATACGCGCCGAGTTTATTCATCTTCTTTACTCCTCATTACGCCGCTGCCGATTAGAACTTCGATGTGGAGGTGTCAATTTGTCACCGGCCTAAAATGCTTATGAACCGTCAGCCTATTCTCACGCTTGTTTATGCTAACGCTCCCGTAATAGACGCGAGAGCCAGTGCATGATATTTAATGTCAGTTGCCTGTTGTCGGTGTCTGGAATATTGATGCCCATTGGTGCGTTATCGCTTCCTGTGACTTGTGCGGTCAACATTTCCGCTTCGCCTAATACCACGACTCGCCCTTTTCCCAGACGAAATGCGATGCCTTGCGCGCGGCCTGCGGCCGAGCGATTTTCGGTAGTTGAGAGTACATTATCAACCGCGGAGTCGGAGAGTTTCAGGAACCCATCACTACCATCCGGGCCTTTCAACGACTGGCCTGTAAAAGAGAGAATACGATGTAGTCGTTCCGAATCATCGCGCCCATTATTGATTGGATGATCCGTCAGCAGTTGGTTCTGGCGCGAGAAAACTATCACACTCGAGGCCTTTGATTCCTGCTTGGCGTTGCCGGGATCGACGGTCACACCGTTACTCATATCAACGCCCAGCCGCTTGGCCAGAATGTCCGCCGCTTTGCCGAAAGGCGCGTATTCGGCAACTAAAAGAAGCGCACCTCCGCCCTTTATCCAATCACGTACAGCGTCAGACTCCGGGCCGGAAAAAGCTGGTCCGTCCGCTCCCTCTTCATCCATCTCTTCCGCGCCCAGCGCGTTGATAATTACCAGGATCTTATAGGTCTGCAGCGAGTCCTTAGCAAAAGGCTTGCGATTAACCGCAACATGATAACCATCGTTGAAAAGCAGTTCCGCGAAGGGCTTGTAGCGGCCGGTTGTGGTGTGAAAATTGTTATGTGCTTCGTCGAACAAGACACGGGGAAAGTTTTTGGTGTATGCCGGTTTATCAACCTTCGCGTTGAAATGAGGATCCGCAATCTGTTGGGCGTTTACCCGTGAACTGAGTACCGAAAGGCAGATGACACCAAGTAAGAGTGGTGTAAGCTGTTCCCGCCAAATACTCTTAATGTTTATCACTGAGCCGCGTGTCACAGTAGCCGCACTTTTGAGTTATAGCCGCTTGGTCAGGTGCGAAGTTTCTCCAATCTTTCACCCGCAAGCTGGAGGGTTTCGTCTTTCTTGCAGAAACAAAATCTCACTTGTTGCGCGCCTCGTTCCGGAACGCTGTAGAAACTCGAGCCGGGTACGCAGGCGACGCCGACATCTCGAATGAGATAGCGCGTGAACTCCACGTCATTGGCGAAACCAAAAGCGGAAATGTCGGTCATGATGTAATAGGCGCCATCAGGAGAGAAGACACGAAACCCTGTGCGTTCGAGAACGGGTAATAGCAGATCACGACGCGCGCGATATTCCTGTTGCAGTTTATTGTAATACTCCGGTGGCAACGAAAGAGCGTATGCTCCGGCGGCCTGCAAAGGCGCTGCCGCACCGACTGTAAGAAAATCGTGGACCTTTCGGATCGCACTGGTGACCTCCGCTGGTGCGATGCAGTATCCAACCCGCCATCCCGTAACTGAATAAGTTTTCGACATCGAGTTGACGATGACGGTGCGCTCACGCATCCCGGGAAGCTGAGCCATGGAGATGTGTGCAATCTCAGCACCATCGCGCGGATAAAGAATGTGTTCATAAATCTCGTCCGTAAAGCACAGTGCATCAAACTCCTGGCAGAGCGCGGCAATGAACTCCATCTCGTCGCGCGTGAAGACCTTGCCGGTGGGATTATTGGGATTACAAATAATAATAGCCTTGGTGTTCGAGTTGAAAGCAGATCGCAACTCATCGCGATCAAAATTCCACTCCGGAGGTCGCAACGGCACATAGCGAGGACGTGCGTCTGAAAGGATCGCGTCAGGCGCATAGTTCTCATAAAAGGGTTCAAAGACGACGACCTCCTCTCCCGCGTCGACAGTAGCCATCATTGCAGCAATCATGCCTTCAGTTGACCCACACGTGACCGTAAGTTCTGTTTCGGGATCGACTTCGAGTCCGAGGTGCCAATTTGTTTTACGCGCAATCGCTTCGCGAAAGTCACGAGCTCCCCAGGTAATTGCATATTGATTGATATCGTCTTCAATCGCTTTCATCGCCACGTGTTTAATGTCTGGGGGTGCGGCGAAATCCGGGAAGCCCTGCGATAAATTGACGGCGCCATGTTTCAGCGCCTCACGCGTCATCTCTCGAATCACAGACTCAGTGAAGAGACTTGCTTTTCGGGAAACGTGTCGATTCTTGTAAAGTGCCGGCGTCGTCATGGTCGTCCAACAATCGTTACATTGAGCGGACTTTTAGTGAAGCAATCTTCAGCACTTCCTGCACCTGTGCATCCCAGTACGCCCATGAATGTGTTCCCGGAAGTTCTCTATACTCGTGGGGAATCTTGCGTGACACTAAAATCTCCGACAGCGTGCGACTGGAAGAGAACAACGGATCCTCGGTCCCGCAGTCGAGGTACAGATAGGGCAGAACTGCCACCTGCGCGGGTTTCAGCCTGCCAAAGAGTTTGTATAGATCATTAGATGCGCGTGTCGGGCTGTTCTCCGGCCCATAAACCGGCGCGAATGTTTTCCATATTGATTCAAATGGGCCAAGCTCCGCCTTCGTCCACGTCGCCGCACCCAAGGCGCCGCTCAACGAGCCGGCAAACACAAAGGTCTCTGGATATTTGACACCAAACTTTAATGCTCCATACCCACCCATCGACAGTCCGGCAATAGCTCGCCCATCGCGTGCCTCAATCGTTCGAAAGCGGCGCTGCACATCTGGAATTAATTCTTGCACAATATACGATTCATACTTGTCGGCGGGAACAGTTGCGCTATCGGTGTACCAACCATCATTGCCTTCAGGCATGATGATGATCATTGAATGCTTGGCCGCATGCTCGGAGAGTTTGGTATGCGTCAGCCAGTTGTCGTAGTGGCCAAAAAGACCGTGCAGAAGGTAGAGAACCGCATAACGTTTGGACTGCGCGGGAGCTTTATCGTAATCCACCGGCAGGAGGACGGCGTAAGGCAGAATCCTTCCGAGCATCTTACTTTCAAACGGTACTGTCTGTACCCGCGTGCCTGTTAAGGTCACACTCTGCTGCTGTGAAAGTGTGACCGCCGCGCGACGTTCAATGGTCTCCGCGTAGATAAAGGCTACCGTCAGCGCGATCAACAAAAAGACCGGTGTATATTTCTTCATGGTTATTTCGCCGTGGAAAGCATGGGGATATTCACGTCTTTGCTTCGTGCGGTCCTCTCAGCTTCTTCATATCCGGCATCGACATGGCGAGCGATGCCGATCCCCGGATCGTTAGTAAGAACGCGGTTGAGGCGCTTGGCCGCGTCGTCAGTGCCATCAGCGACTGAAACCTGTCCGGCGTGTAATGAATATCCTATGCCTACTCCGCCGCCATGATGGAAAGAAACCCAGCTGGCGCCGCTCGCCGTATTTAGCAGGGCGTTTAAAATGGGCCAGTCAGCGACGGCGTCTGAACCGTCTTTCATTCCTTCAGTTTCTCTAAAAGGCGACGCTACGGAACCAGTGTCCAGATGGTCGCGGCCGATCGCGACTGGTGCTTTAAGATCTCCGCGTTTGACAAGTTCATTAATCGCATCCCCCATTTCAGCGCGCTCCCCGTACCCGAGCCAGCAGATGCGTGCCGGCAAGCCCTGAAAGTGTACCCGGTCACGCGCAAGACGGAGCCAGCGATTCAAAGTCTGATCCTCTGGGAAAAGTTCCAGCGCCAGATCGTCCGTCTTTTGTATATCACTCGGATCACCAGACAATGCCACCCAGCGAAATGGTCCCTTCCCCTGGCAGAATAGTGGCCGGATGTATTCCGGCACGAAGCCGGGAATTTCAAACGCGTCCGTACACCCCGCATCAAACGCCTGCTTGCGAATGTTGTTTCCATAATCGAATGTCACGGCCCCGGCGCGTTTCAGTGCCAGCATGGCTTCAACATGTCGGGCCATCGACTGCATCGATCTGTCTACGTACTCGCCGGGATTAGTGCGTCTCAGTTCCGCGGCTTCATCTAACGTTAACCCGGCTGGAACATAACCATTTAAAGGGTCGTGGGCGCTGGTTTGATCCGTTACGGCGTCAACTTTTATTCCCCGGCGAACAATCTCGGGCAGAAGTTCTGCGCAGTTGCCAATTAGTCCAATCGAGACGGCACGTTTTTGTTCACGCGCGTCGTCGACAATATCGATCGCCTCATCCAGGGTGGTCGCTAATCGATCGCAATAACCATTGAGCAGTCGCCGCTCGATTCGCGCCGGATCGACTTCAATTCCAAGAAATATCGCGCCGTTCAAAGTGGCCGCAAGCGGCTGCGCTCCGCCCATGCCGCCCATGCCACCCGATACGATAAGTTTGCCACTGAGGTCACTGCCGAAGTGTTTGTCGGCCATCGCAGCGAAAGTTTCGAAGGTCCCCTGAACGATGCCCTGCGTGCCGATGTAGATCCAGCTGCCGGCCGTCATCTGGCCGTACATCATCAGCCCCTTTCGTTCGAGTTCATGAAAGTGTTCCCAGTTGGCCCACGCGCCTACAAGATTTGAGTTGGCAATCAATACCCTTGGCGCGTAATCGTGCGTGCGAAAAACTCCGACCGGTTTTCCTGATTGGATTAGTAATGTTTCGTCGTTGTTGAGAACCTGGAGTTCGTGGACAATAGCGTGAAAAGAGGGCCAGTTGCGCGCTGCCTTGCCGGCCCCGCCGTAAACAATCAGCTCTTCCGGCTTCTCAGCCACATCCGGATCGAGATTGTTCATCAGGCAACGCAGTGCCGCTTCCTGATGCCAGCTCTTGCAGCTCAGTTGGGCACCACGTGGTGCCCGTATGGATCTCGAAGACATACGCGCGACTTTCAGTCTCTCATTAGGCAAATTGTGAGTTTGATCAACCTGGCCGGTACTTAAGCAGTTGGCAAACTGACAGTTTGCGTTACCTCATCACGCTATTTCTCAGAACGATACAGAAGCCCGCTTAGCCAACCGCCACTCTCTCGCTTGGTCAGTTGTTCTAATTCCCCGGAGTCGAGCCAAACGCCGCCACACTTTTCGCAAGTATCGATTGATACATTTTCGAACTTACTCTCTTTTAGGTTGCCGTCGCATCTCGGGCAGCGCATCGAAGACGTTCCGGCAGCTTTCGCTTCCTCCGATACCTTCATCTTCTCGCGAAGCTTTTCAATTGCTTCCTTATTCTTGCGATGGAAATATTCTTCTTCCAAGCCTCGTCTTCGCTCGTCAAACGCATCCGACATATATGCCTCCCAGCTCGTCTCTGATTACAGTCTTACGCCGCGCTTTGCGGTTACTTTAACAGTGATCAAACTCCCCATCTTTGATCGCGCTAACAACCACTTCAATGTCCCGAGACATGGAACGATCGTTTGTCAGGGGCGCGACGTGTTGTCTTACAATCTCATACGCCTTGCCTGCCCCGCGCCCCGGCGCCAATGGCTTACGATACTCGAGCGCTTCTGCCGCGGTAATCAACTCAATCGCTGTGGCAGCTTCCGCAATTTCAACAATGGATCGTAATTTCGTCGCTGAGGTCATGCCCATAGAGACGTGATCCTCCTTGTTGCCGTCCGTCGGGACATTGTCGATGCTTGCCGGGTGGGCCAGTATCCTGGCCTCATTGAGCAGAGCTACGGCGGTCACCTGCAACATCATGAATCCCGATGAAATCCCTGGCTGCTGCGTAAGAAACGCAGGTAGGTCTTCATTAGCGTCGGGATTGACAAGACGGTCTATGCGTCTCTCGATGATACTCATCAGATCCGTAAGTGCGATTGCTGCGTAATCAAAAGCCAGCGCGAGCGGCGCACCATGAAAATTTCCACCCGAGAGAACTTCACCCGTTTCCGCGAACACCAAAGGATTATCAGTGGCGCTGCCGGTTTCTATTTCCACTACGCCTCGGGCATGTCTCAGGGCGTCGCGAACTGCACCGTGAACCTGTGGCATACAGCGCAAACTGTACGCGTCCTGAACGCGAGGGTCATTCTCAAGGTGTGATTTACGGATTTCGCTGCCTTCAAGTAACTCGCGCAGATGGGTCGCAACTTCTGTTTGTCCGCAATGTGGACGCGCTGCGTGAATGCGTCCATCAAAGGGGACCGGTGTCCCGCGCAGCGCTTCAAGCGACATCGCGCCGGCGACATCCGCAAGGCGCGTCACTCTTTCCGCACGATACAGCGCCAGTGCGCCCACGGCGCCCATCGCCTGGGTTCCGTTTAGTAGCGTGAGGCCTTCTTTAACTTCAAGTTGTAGCAGCTCGATCTTAGCGCGTTTAAAAGCCTCGGCGCTGTTCAGGCGTTCGCCTTTGTAAAACGCTTCGCCTTCTCCAATCGCGGCGAGCGCGAGGTGGGCCAATGGCGCAAGATCACCGCTGGCTCCAACCGATCCTTTCTCCGGTATAACGGGCGTTACGCCATGCTCAAGCATCGCAATCAGTGTGTCTACGAGAAGAGGCCGCCCTCCGCTAAGACCGTATGCGATCACGTTTGCGCGCAAGAGCACCATTGCGCGAGCCTCGGATTCAGAAAGCGGCGCGCCCAAACCACACGAGTGACTGCGAACGAGGTTCAATTGCAGCTCACGCACTTTAGCAGGAGCTATGTGAACATCAGACAGCTTTCCAAACCCGGTGTTGACGCCGTAAACCGGACGATCTTCAGCCACGATTTTTTCTACCACAGCCCGCGACAGCTCGATGCGCTTTCGGGCTTCATCGGAAAGCACAACCTGCTCCCGCCCATTTGCTACATTTGCAATTTGATCGAGACTGAGTGGTTGTCCGCGAAGTTGAATCATTGGATGGAGAATTCAGAAGTCAGAATTCAGAAGACAGAAGTGGTCATTAGTGAGTAGTCAGTGCCCGGTGGCCAGTAGTCAGTAGCCATCAGCCAGTAGGCAGTACCCGATGGCCAGTAGTCAGTAGCCAGTAGCCAATAGTCAGTACTTGCTAGCCGGTCGGCACTCAGTATGGATGAGTCGGCGTTGAGCAGTGACCGACAAGACGCAACTGCAATCTGCGTCTGTCCGTGCTGACCTCTGACTTCTAACCTCTGACCTCTGACCTCTGACTCCTGACCTCTGACTCCTGACCTCTGACTCCTGACCTCGGTCCTCTGTCCTTTAGATCTTAACGGTCACATCTCTGTCTGGCGTTTCCGAAATGTCGAGTCGCCCCAGATCTCTATCGGGCGCTTCGGTGAGATCAACCTTTCTGAACTCACCCGTGGAAGCGCCGCTGCGAACCCGCTGGCGTGCGCGCTTTGCGCGCACAGTCGTGCGACGAGAGCCGGTAGCTACTCGCGTCCAACTCGTCATTCTCGTTAATGGTCGTAGCGAAAACTGATGCTGTGGCAAAACTTCGCCGGTGGCTTCTCGCAAGCGCACCGTGGCAATGGCAAAGATTACGATGGCTGCATTAAAAATGACCCCTACTGTAAAAACCAGCCAGCCTGGAACAACCCCTACGGTCGCCCGATCTATGAAGGCATTGAAATCGCGCGCCGCAAGCGGATGCAAGTAGACCTTGAGATTCCAACTGAGCGCCAGTAACGCAAAAATCCAAAGATAATTTCGGCGCAGTCGTCTGCCCACAGCCTCCCACTCTGTGATGGTGAAGTGTGGCGTAATGAGATCTGCGGCCAGATGCTCGGCCCAGGCTTCATCAGGCGGAACGCTTTCAGGCGCAAGCAATTGTGCAAAGTATCCTGTCTCGATGACGCGAACGCGACTCGACCATATCTCATAGTAGCGATAACGCCTGGCTTCCATTAGCAGAAAAATTGCTACCAGAATCGAGTTGATCGGAATAACGAAATGGGGATTGCTCGGCGAACTAAACACAAATGACAGCGTAGCGCCGGCCGTGAGCACGGCCCAATTCGTCGTAGTGTCCAACCGGTTGCGCCATGTGTTTGAGCGCTGCACTTCACCGCGATAGAAGTGAATCATCGCCGTGTTGAAATCTGCGGGCGCCATGCGACGCATTTGTGCGGCAGGCATTTGACCTGGTCTTTCCGGCGGCGCTGATTCTGCCGGTTGTGCGGGTCGCAGGCGGGTCGGAGTGCGTTCTGACGACAATGAAACGCTTCCTTTTGGCTGGGCTTCGGTGGTCATTCGTGTGACTCGGACGGAGAGTCGGCGGGGTAGAGCGAGCGGCCTGACTCCGGACCAATAATATAGCACGCGCTCAAGGTTCGCCCGAATTAAGTCATTGTCTTATACACCCGTCGAACAAGACCCTTAACTCTTACTTGCAGGCGATCGCTGCTAGGTTGCTGCAATGATGCAAACCGGTTCGGTTTTAATTATATCGAAGAGCTTAGCGTCCCAGACACAGGCGCAACACAGTCGCAACTCCATGTTTAGTCATAACGCCTATAGTGTACAGATGAAACCGCGTTCCCTTGCCACCGGACCAATCGTTTAAAGAGATGGTTCGGGCGGCTGTGCTGGCTCGCCTCGATATGCGGGGGTCTTTTCGCTTACCAGGCAAAGGTCCTGCCCGCCAGGATGATCGATAAATCATTTCGCTGGCGAGCCGACAATCCGGCGCATGAGCCCGGGCATATTGGACGCGCGCGTACGCGTCTCACCTCAACACGCCTGGCGCGAGTCGGCCAGAGCTTAGTGGCGCTCAAGGTCGCGTTTAATCTCCCTAAAGTCGCGACCGGCAGGGTTCGCAAAGCTGATCCAACTACATGGCCGCGTCGCACCTTCCCCCGCACCCTGTCGTGCTTCCTTCCTAATCACCTACCGCGATTTTGAGTCGCTTGACAGTGTTTGAGCGCGCCACCTATAGTAATTTTTCCGCTGTTTGACGTGAATGTTTCTGTCATGATTGCTGCTGAAGGTAGAGAAACGGACGCGCATTGGATGCGCGAGGCTCTCGCGGCGGCATACGAAGCCCGGGCTCGCGGCGAAGTGCCGGTTGGAACTTGCATTGTGGCGGGCGAAGCGATTCTGGCGGTGGCGGGAAACAGAACGCGTACCGATCAAGACCCAACCGCACATGCCGAGATTGTCGCCCTACGCGAAGCAGCGCGTAGGCTAGGTAACTACCGAATCATCGAAGCCGTTGTTTATTCGACTATCGAACCGTGTGTGATGTGCGCAGGCGCGCTGATTCAGGCGAGAGTTCGGCGACTCGTCTATGGGGCGCGCGACGAGCGTGCCGGAGCCGTCGAATCGCAGTTTCGAGTTTGTGATACCGATTTCTTGAACCACCGGATTCAAATTACAACGGGTGTGCTTGAGGAAGAATGCCGGCAGCTTATTCAGGAATTTTTTCGTGACCGGCGTTGAGATAAAAGGATGACTGATGAAGGCCGAAGAAGGAAGGGAAACGAAGCATTAGACCTCATCCTTCATCCTTCCTAATTCATCCAATTACGGAGAGGTCGCATAGTGGATTAGTGCACCGGTCTCGAAAACCGGAGTGGGTGAAAGCCCACCGTGGGTTCGAATCCCACCCTCTCCGCCATTTCGAAGGGATGAAGGATGAAGTCGGGCTGGGCCCAACGTTTTCTTCATCCTCCATCCTTCCTACTTCATCCTTGCTCTCGGAGAGGTGCAAGAGTGGTTGAATTGGCAGCACTGGAAATGCTGTGAACGGGAAACCGTTCCGTGGGTTCGAATCCCACCCTCTCCGCCAATTTGATTGCTGAATGAGGAATGCTGAACGCGGATTTAAGCAAGATTCAATCCGCGTTCCGCGATCCAAATCGGCAATCGGGAAAGGACCCTTATGAAACATCGGACTGCGTTATTCATTCTTCACGATTCCGCCTTCATAATTGTCGTTCGCGCGTGCGTCTTCATGTTTGCATTGGTCATCGCGAGTGCGGTGACCAGCGAAAGCTTTGCTCAATCCCATGGACGCGGCCGTCAGCGCGCGAAGAAGGCCTCCATTTGTGGAAACCCCTTGGCGGCCTGCAAGACTACTGATACGTTCGCGCCGAACGATTTGCCATTTCGGATACCTGCTAATTCAGTAATCTTTGACACCGAACCGTTTTACGCAATCATTCTCAAAAGCGTAAAGGTCAACGACGATGATTGCGGGGTCTTTATACCGGAAACTGAACGCTTACAGGCGCAGGCTCTGTTCCCCGATCATAAAGTTTTCACTTCCCGTTGCACGGATCCGGGAAACTTGTTCTATACGAACGTGAGTGAGAAGCATAGAATAATGGCCGTCTACGCCGGGGCCACGCTCGCTCAAGCGAAGCGTTTCCTCGATACAGTAAAGGCGACCGGTAAATTTCCTGGCGCTAACATTCGCTCAATGCGCACAGGTTTCAATGGCACCTGAATCAGAAAGGACAGACTTCCGTCCGTTCCGACTCAGCGAATGAAGGCAAATAACAACGGGAGAAAATATGGATGACAAATTAGCGGCTGACGAAGCAAGGCGATCAGTACAACACGGATCCGTGAAGGCGCAGGTTGAAGGTGAAGTACAAGCCGAGATTGCGGATCGCGCAAGTCAGGGGCCGCCTCCGAATGAGGCACGAAAAATTGACGACGTTGCCGATCGATTTCGTTCCAAAGCTGTCAACGAAGTTGTCGATACGGAACGTGAAGTCGAACGCGGGCGCGGCGCAGCTAGAATATCCCAGGTTATCGATTACATCTTCTATCTCCTTTATGCACTGCTGGCGATGAGGTTCCTTTTGGCCTTATTGGCAGCACGCAGCACTTCGGGATTTGTTCAGTTTATCGTCGCAGTGACCAACCCTTTCTATTCTCCGTTTAGAGGCATCGTTGCCAGTCCGGGCACTGAACAGGGCCATACATTGCTGCTGCCTATCGTGGTGGCAATAATCGCCTACGTAATCCTGCACCTTGCGATTAACGGCCTCTTGCGTTTAGTGGCCCATCGCAAGACACAGATTTAAGCTCGTTTCCGATTGCTAATTGCCGATTTTGATTTATCGGCGGTCGCCGTTTACGGGAGCAAGGCGTTGACCTAATTGGCAATTGGAAATCGAAAGTTGGAAATGATTTGACAAGTTATCAGACTTCGGGCTCCGCACAACGTAGCGCCGGTGAACCCCGCCAGGCCGGGAACGGAGCAACGGTAGCCATGCGCGCGTGTGTTGCGGGTAAGTCCGGAGTCTGGCCAGTTCGAAAGGATGAAGGCGGAAGTATGAAGGATCAAAGCGTTGTCTCGATATCTGGCGCTTTCACTTCATCCTTCATCCTTCATGCCTCATCCTTTGTCATATGACCTACCAGGTTATCGCACGCAAATGGCGCCCGCAGACTTTTGATGAAGTAACGGGGCAGGAACCCATTACGCGCACTCTGCGCAACGCCATCCAGCATCAAAGGCTGCATCACGCATATCTTTTTTCCGGTGCGCGAGGCGTCGGCAAAACCACAACCGCACGTTTGCTCGCGAAGGCGCTCAACTGTCACAAGTCTGAGCGGCCCACACCAACTCCTTGCCGGATGGATGACCCCAACGCGTGCCCTTCATGCCGTGAGATTTCCGAGAGCCGATCCATTGATGTGCAGGAGATCGATGCTGCTTCGCATACCCAGGTTGATAATGTTCGCGAAACGATTATCGGAACTATCGGTTTCGCGCCTGCTCGGGATCGCTATAAGATCTTCGTCATCGACGAAGTTCATATGCTGTCGACGCACTCCTTCAACGCCCTCCTGAAAACGATCGAAGAACCGCCGGAGCGCGTAGTTTTCATAATGGCCACCACGGAGCGGCACAAAGTTCCGGAAACTATTCTTTCCCGGTGCCAGCAATTTGAGTTTCGCACGATCCCCACAGCAAAAATTCTCGATCGTCTTCGTCTGATTGCAGAGGCAGAAAAGATCTCCGTCCCTGAGGACGCGTTGAGAGAGATTGCTCGTTCAGGCGAGGGATCGATGCGCGATGCGCAGTCATCGTTCGATCAGGTCATTAGTTTCGCCGGACCTGAGATCAGAAAGGAAGACGTGGAGATGGCGCTCGGCGTGGCCGGCACAGACATCCTTATCCGAATCGTCAACGGCATAGCGAATAATCAGCCTGCTGAGGCTTTGGCGGTGATAGATGAAGTCGTTATGCGGGGTCACGACTTGCGAAACTTCTGCCGTGACCTTCTGGCCCACTTTCGCGATCTGCTCGTTACCAAAGTTTCTGGTAGCGATGAATTATTGGAGTCGGCAATCTGCGACTCCGACGAATTAAAGAGAGAAGCAGCTCTGTTCTCGGAAGCAGACCTTGTTCGTTTCTTTCACTCCCTGGCGGAAACAGAAATCTTGCTGCGGACGGCGTCGCAGCCGCGCTATCAGTTGGAAGTGGGGCTGGTGAAGTTGATGGAGATGCGGCGGCTCGAGCCTTTGGGCCAATTGATGGATAGACTTTCCGCGCTGGAAGAATCATTGCGCACTGGGAAGCGTCTGCCCGGCGCGTCGAGCGCTCGTACCGCTTCAAGTTCGCCTGTGTCAGTGCCGGCACCAAGCGGCTCGTATTCGCCGCCTCCAGCATTAGACGCGCCCGCGGATTCATACGCGACCGGCCATGAAACATCCGCTCCCCCGAGAACTAAAGCAACATCGGCGGGCAGTTCCGGCGTCGGGCCGTCGGGTTCTACTCCTACCAGTGCGGCGACCAGGACGGCCTTTGAAACCGTAGATCCACCGATGTTTTCTATGGCAGTTGACTCTTCGTCGGAAGTTGAACCACGAGCGGAATCCGGCGAGGTCGCAAGTCAAAGCGCCGACACATCAGAATTTGGCCAGTTGAAAACTGCGCTGGAGAAGATGCGAAAGATGTTTCTTGTGACCGCGCTTGAAGGAGCGCGCAGCGTAAGCTTCGATGGCAAAGAACTGTGCATCGAATTTGCACCGGACACGCGGCATCTTCGCGACACGCTGGCAAAAAGCGACAACGTAAAAATCCTGCGAGAGATTTGCAAAGAGATTACCAGTAAGGATCTGGGCGTAAGATTTGTGATTACAGACTTGAACGCCGGCAATGTTCCGGTTTCCAGAGAGGAGACGGAACGGTTGGAGACTCAGCGCCTGCGCGAGATAGCTGAAAAAGATCCTGTGGTCCAACAGATGCTGCGCACATTTCGCGGCGAAATTGTAGATGTGAAACGCGCAGAAGGGGAAAATTAATACTCACAAGATGGGTCTCGGACGCCCCACGTTACACGTCTTAAGCACACGCACTAGCTCCCACCCGAATCGACCGACTGAAGCTGCGGCTGTCATCGACAACTCTGCTAAAATCAAGACCGGCACCATGGGCGCCTGTGCCGGTCCCGCGCGTCACGCTCACCCTCGGGCGTGACGCCATCGCGACACTCTTGTCCCCGTCGGAACAAAAGTGTTCGCGGACCGAGGAGCACGCCGCTTTTCGTGCTCCTGCGGCCATTCAAGTCTTGAGCTACCCTCTTCGCTCCGCTTCCTGATTCCTGCGTGAACGGCGACGAATTGGTGAACGCTCTTTCAATAAGTCTTTGTGTCTGGATTCAATCACATAAGCGAGCGCTTGATAACTCATTTTTAATCGCGAAGCCGCACGAGTGACGCTGCCATTTGCCTGGGCCAGAGCGTGTCGAATTAAGCCTCCCTCAAACTTAAGAACTTCGTGTTGCAAGTCACAGGTCTGGTTAAATACCGCCTCAGTGGCGTCGTCGGGTTTCGGTTCGGCACGAACTGTTGAGAAGATTTTTCTCGCCGCAAGATTTAACCTCAGCAGCAAGTCAGGGCTTTGTGATTTGGAAAGCCATTCACTTGCGCGGTCATATGCAGCACATAGGGTGTCCGGTGACAGTTCGTCCAACTCTTCTATCATTGTCAGGGTGGCGAGACCGGCTTTGTTGAGGGCCCCAACCTGATGAGCAACTTCAATGGCTCTCTGAAGAGTGAATTGGGCCCGCTCGGTTTGTTTGAGGCGGGCCAAGGCGATGCCGTGGGTGATGAGCGTGGCAGCTAGCAGGCATTGATGGCCGCTCTTTTCCAACACGTGGACCGCGCTGCGTGCCACTGCCTCAGCTTCCTTATACTTTTTCTCAGCGATTAATACTTGCGCTCGAGTGTCGTCGATCTGTGCAATCCCGACTTTGTCTTTGGCGCCCGCTCGTAACCGCCTAGCCTGTTGCAGGTGTTCGTGGGCTTCTTTGAATCTAAAAAGCTCACGGCAAAGATTGCCGATGTTATTCTTAACGTCAGCACGAAAGACAATGTTGTGAGCTAGTTTGAAATGATGGTCAGCTTCCTCGTACTCTTTCAGCACTCGTTTGAAATAATCATCTCGCTTTTCTAAAGGAGCCAGTTTTCTTAGCACCATTGCTAGTTGGCTGTGATAGGCACCCTTCGTAGCATGGTTGGTGATCCGATTGAACAGAGAAACGTTGTCAGTGAGGATTCGGAGAGCCTCAGTGAATCGCGCGTCTGACCACTCAACGACCGCCAATCCAAGTAACGCGTTTGCTCTTGTGTTGCCTTCCGTCGTTAGCCTTTTCAATGCTTCGTTGAACATGATTCGCGCTTCGTCTAGAGCACCCTCGCGCCAATAGCAATAAGCCAGTTCCGCTCGTGCTGCGGCAACCTTTTTGAAGTCGCCTGCTGATTCATAAAAAGTAATGCTCTCGCTAATGAGATCCCTAGCTATATATTGCGACTCGCTTACCTGCTCCTTACTGCCAATCCATCTAGTCAGGATTCCAGTGCAAAGTAGAACCTCAGCCGCCACCGTAGAATAAAGATGTCCGGTCTCAGGCCGCTGCCCCAAACCACACCACAGCGGTCCCATTGCCTGCCGAGCGCCTTGGTAGTCTCCTTTGTCCTTTAACTCCAGCGCGGTTTCACACCTGAGAAGTGCTTCTTCATTAGCAGTAACGTGTGAGGTTTGCAGTTTCTGTGAGGTTATCCTCATGTGAGATAGACCCTTCGAGTGAGTGTAAGAAAGCTTGCAATAACGCAACGGATATTAGTTCGCCTTCCCAAGCC
>JBHENH010000011.1:32666-43118 GCA_046262135.1 Pyrinomonadaceae bacterium | reverse complement strand
GTCACCACGATCGTTTCGAACAATTCGAACTTCGCTAAGGGAAAACCCGGCGAGCCGTTGCTTATCTCGTGGGACGATGCAGTCACCATGTTCCACGAGTTTGGTCATGCATTGCACGGGCTAAATTCAGATGTGACGTATCCGACGCTTTCAGGAACAGCAGTCGCCCGGGATTATGTTGAGTTTCCTTCCCAGCTTCTGGAACACTGGCTTTCCACACCGGAAGTTCTACAGCGGTTCGCCGTGCACTATCAAAACGGCAAGCCAATTCCCCAGTCCCTGATCGATCGAATACAGCGCTCGGCGACTTTCAACCAAGGCTTTGCAACGGTCGAATATTTATCGAGCGCAATAGTTGATATGAAGTTACATCTTGCCGGCGATCGCAAGATTGATCCCGACACGTTTGAGAAGGAGACGCTCGCGGAGCTAGGTATGCCAAAAGAACTTGTTATGCGCCATAGAACTCCGCAATTCAATCACGTGTTCTCAAGCGATGCGTATTCCGCCGGCTACTATAGTTACCTCTGGTCTGATGTACTGACCGCCGATGCCTTTGGAGCCTTTGTCGAATCCGCAGGGCCGTATGATCGCAAGGTGGCTGAGCGGCTGCGCAAGTACATCTTCTCAGTGGGAAACACTATTGATCCCGCGGAGGCTTACCGTGGTTTTCGGGGCCGGGATCCGCGCGTGGATGCATTGATGCGGAAGCGCGGCTTTCCTACTGCTGGATCCTAAACGAGGCGGGCCGCCCTTTTGCCGGTTCCGGTAAATACTGCCGCGATGCTTTTAGCGCACGAACCCCCAGGATCTACCTTCGTTTGCGTGGATTACCCTTTCGAAAACCCATTTCCACGCAAAAGCGCCAGGAGAGGGAAGCGGCAGACCAACCTAAGATCCTCATTCCCAATCCTTTGGGCGTGAGAAGAGGTTGCACAAATTTATCTCAGAGACTAGAATCCTGCGCGAGACAAGACATACCCGACTATCGATGATGGTTCACGGCCTCGTCGTTCTTGAATCTTACTCTCCACTTTCCTTTGCACCAGTAGACCTTCAGCGTGCCCCGACTGCTGATCATGCTGTGATCATGCCAACCTGGGGTCGCCGAAAAGTTGGATTATGCTAGAACAGCAACGAGAAAAACTTGGCTTGGGATAGTTCTTGCCGGCGCGGGCCGGCGATTGGATATCCCACATAAGGAGGGCGCAATCGACAAAAGCGACGAGCCATTCCCGCAAGGCAACCTTCAGTTCATGAACAAACTGAAAGCCCTTGTAGTCGATGACCATGTTTTGATCCGCAGCAACGTCGCTGAGGTGCTGCGGAACGATGGGTGGGACGTGTGCGAGGCCGGTTCCGCAGAAGAGGCTTTCGAGTTGGTCCATGGTGACCGTTGGTCGCTTGTGTTCTGCGATGTGAGGCTAAGCGACAAGAACAATGTGGAGGGATATGCCGTACTCCGAAGCTTCACACAATGGCAGCCGGAGGCGCAAATCGTTTTGATGACCGGTCACGGGTCGGCAGTTGGAGCGCTCGATGCTGTATCTTTCGGCGCTTACGATTACCTGATGAAGCCCTTTGATGTGAAAGATGTTCAACGAATATCTCGAGAAGTGCGCCGCGGAATCGAGAAGCGAGCGGGTTCAGCCGTTACTGACGGCTCACTGTGTCCTCCTGTTTACACTTCGGATATTAATCTGGTGGGCGTCAGCGCCGCCTTCGTCGAGTTGATGAAATTAGTTGGTCGAGTGGCGGCCACCAACCTGCCCGTTCTAATCACGGGCGAATCAGGGACGGGCAAGGAAGTGGTGGCTTGTGCGATACATCGCCGCAGTCCGCGTTCGACGAAACGATTTGTTGCTGTTAACTGTGGCGCGATACCTTCGGAACTTATTGAATCAGAACTTTTCGGTCACGTTCGCGGCTCGTTTACGGGAGCTGCTGGGGATCGTAAAGGTCTCTGGGAGGAAGCCGATGGCGGCACTGTCTTTCTCGACGAAATTACAGAGACCAGTCCCGCGTTTCAGGTTAAGCTGCTGCGTGCTCTGCAAGAGCGTGAGATTCGACGCGTCGGATCGAATCATACACAGCGGGTTGACGTGCGCGTCATCGCTGCCACTAACCGGGATCCGGAACACGAAATGCGCGAAGGACGCTTTCGCCAGGACCTGCTATACAGGCTGAACGCCGTTAACTTGAATCTTCCACCTCTGCGAGAACGGCGCGAAGACATACGTCTGCTGGTGCACCACTTTGCCCAATCAATGGCTGCCTCGCACGCTCCGACCATCGGTTTTTCAGCCGAGGCCCTGTGGCTGCTCGAAAACTATGATTGGCCCGGCAACATACGGGAGTTAGAGAATGCCATCGTTCGCGCTGCCGCCTTATGTGACCAGATGATTCGTCCCGAAGACTTACCTGACCGGGTGCGTAATTTTTCCAGCTCAGCTATGAATGAAGCGGTGGCAGCGGGAAATGGTCAAGGCGTTCATGATGCCGGTGAAGACTTGCTATCCCTCTCAGAAGTTGAACGTCGCCATATCTTTAGAGTGCTTGCGCGCACGGGCGGCAATAAACAGGCGGCAGCGCGAATGCTTGGTATTGATCGCACCACATTACAGCGCAAGGTTGAGCGTTACGATTTAGACCACGGCGAGTTCAATGACACGACGACCAAAGCGCAGGGGGCTTAAGAAGACGCGTGGACATAGCGAACCTGGGCAACCCAATCTTCGTCTCGCATGTTTGTGATTAGTAGACGAAGCAGATACGGTTCCGTTTCCTCTCCAGATAACCTCTTACACCATCTGGTGGTGACCTGCATTCTGACCGGACGGTCGGGCAGTTCAAGTGTGAGGTCGAGTTGGCAGCCTACTACATTGAGATAGCGGTGATCGAGATGGTTTGAGGGCACGATGATCGCAACGCCTGTCTCAGACACGTTCCGTGTCTCGCCGATTATCTTCGGAAACTCTTGGCCGCTTTCAAGTCCATCCACGCTTCGCGGCGGAGCACTGAAATTCAGCGAGACCCTCAACCTGGCTTTGCGTCGAGGAGCCTGACGTTGACCGTCCGGAAAGTCGTCAACAAAGTGACTACGCTGCCACGCTGGTCGTATCGCCTTCAACTTTACCATTTCGGCGCCTATAGACTTCGCGCACAATTTCTATAATCTGCGGCGTGTCGAAAGGCTTCGGCACTACCCAGTCGACGCTCGCGGCCGCTCTTTCGAGGGAGCCAACCGCTTCGCGCCAGCCCGTGATGACAGCTATCGGAATGTTAGTGTTCCGCTCGCGAATGGCCCGCGAAAGCTCCCAGCCATTCATCTCGGGCATGCCCACGTCCGTAAAGATGGCGTCAAAATTTTCTCTTTCAAAAAGCGCCAGCGCCTCGCGGGCACTGTGTGCAAGGCTGACACGACAACCTTCTGTCTCCAAAATGTCGTGCAAGAGGTCGCGTACATGTTCTTCATCATCAACGACTAGAATTCCTGTTGAATATGCCTGCGCCGGCAAGCTTGCGATTGTGGGTAAGTCACGCGCCGTTTGGATATTGAAAGCGTTCTTCGCAGTCGGCAACCTGATGCGAAAACTGGTGCCATGTCCGACTTCCGACTCGACCTCCATAGTTCCTTCGTGTCGCCTAATAATGCCGTAACTAACTGCCAGGCCAAGCCCCATTCCCGTATTCCCTTTGGTGGTGAAAAACGGATCAAAAATGCGCACGCGCACGTCTTCGTCCATACCTATTCCTGTATCGCGCACCGAAACTTCCACGAGATCACCTGCCTCCTGTACTGCAAGAGTGAGAATGCCACCCCGCGGCATTGCATCTACGGCGTTGAAGACCATGTTCACCAGGACTTCGCGTAATTCCGACTCATCGCCCATGATCATCGCCTTGCAGTCGAGCTGCACATCCAGCGTGATGTGCACGTTGGCCGCCTCAGCTCCATCTTTCCAGCGCGGTTGAGTTATCTCCCCTACGTCCAATAGCAGCTGGCCCACGTCTACGAGTTGAAAGTCGTGATCACGGCGCTGCCGGGCGAAATCCTGAATGCGCTTGATGGTTTTGGCGCCGTCCTTTGCCGTTTTGATAATTATCTCAAGACCGTTTTCAATTTTGACGAGATCGTCGGTTCCAAGCAGGAGTTGGGCACGACCAAGAATTCCGGCGAGCGTGTTGTTGAAATTGTGCGCTACGCCAGATGCTAGTTCACCAAGCGCGGACATCTTCTCGACCTGCGAGTATTGTTCGCGGATGCGGTCTTGTTCGGCGATGTAATGATTCAGTTCCGCCACGTGCCGTTCGGCTTCCTCAGCGTGAGCAGCCGCCGCTTCGGCCGTAGCGGCCGCCGCCATGACCTCCACGTTTTTCAGATAGGTGCGGTAAGTGAAATAAACGAAGACGATGATCGGAATAGTCGTCGTTATGGCGTAGAAGCCGAATGCATCAACGAGCTTCGCGAGAATGCCGGCAGCCGATGCGCCGGCGAAATAAGTAACTGACGTCCACAAGTAATACTTGGCCCACGTGTGCCTGACGGGACGATCAGTTTTGCACGCCGCCAGCACCGCGACCAGGCCCGAATTTGAGATGTATTGAACCAGGGCCATGAGGCAAAGCGCGCTGATGAAATTGGCCGAAAAGCCCTCGTGCGGCAGCGTGCTAATTGCGCCGAAACACAAACGCAGAGTCCAAACGGTAAGAAAAGTCGCGCCAGCCATTACGGCTGAATTGAACGCGATGGTCATCGCCTTCTTGCTGAAGGTTAATGATGAGCAGAAGGCTTCTGCCGCCGCCAGCAGGATCGCTGCATCACCGCCGTAGAGCATCATGGTCAAAAAAATGAGTGTATCGGAAACCGAGATGTGTGAGCTGAGCCGCGGGATCTGAATCGACAAGCGCGAACCGAGACCGAGTGTGATCAGGGCCAGCAGCATAAAGCGCAGGTCGAGGGTCTTGAGCGACAAGTGGTACGCGGAAAAAAGAGACGCTGCCGTTCCCGCGGAAATTATTAGCCACATGTACGGGATGGTAAAGCGTTTTCTGCACCTGGCCTCTGCCTTCATGATGTCTCCTCCTAGGGTCAACGTTTTTGTATGCACGTCGAAACTCCAACCTTGGGCTTTCTACTGGTTGATAGCTTCAGGGCCGATTAAGACGCCATCTCCTATGAGGACGCCCAAACTGAGAAAGGCGGATCTGTCGCCGACAGTAGTAGTGTTGCTGGTAAGAAGATTGCCGTTAACCTGGATTCGAATCGTCCAGATCATCAGGTAGCTAGCCGGGGTGTTGTGGAAAACGCGAGTGCCGGTCGTCACAGATACGACTCCGGCGCCAGTGGTCATGGATAGATGGTCGACTGGAAGACCGTTGAAGTGCTGCGCGCGCGCGCAGATTGGCAACAAGAGATCACCGATCTCTTTCGTGAGTGGGGGGCAATTCATTGAATCTCCTTATTTAGACGGTTCAGAGAATGGGCAGTTTAAGGCACAACCCAATTCTGACGCCGCAAACGGTGTGGTCTGCATACCGCACCTTTTGAAGGTCTCTCAGTGACAGCGCGACAAACGGTCAGTCTGAGAAAGACATGATCCAGTCGGGTTAGATCAGAAAAGAGGAGAGTCACGCGGGGGCGACAGTATTCCAGACCCGTATCCCCCCGTCAAGTGTTAATCGGCGCTCATCTCATACAGGCTGTTTCATCCCCGTTCATCATCGCCGATTGCGCCTGCAAGAAATCGTCGCCGATCATGATGCCGTCGCCAATCATTATTCCGTCGCCGATCATGATGCCATCGCCAATCATGATTCCGTTTCCAATCATGATGCCGTGACCGAGCAACATATATGTCTCGAGGAAACGAATCCCTCTACTAAGTGACGTGCCATCGCTGGTAAAAATGCTCGTTGCCAGACTTACGTCGCTCGACATTGTTTCAGGGTTGATGGACTGACTAAATTCACCCTCGAGGACGCCGTCATTGAGCAGGTAACCCTTGTCGTAAACCTTCTGATATTTCATGATCAGATCGGAGCCGGTTGCGTAGGTGTGATTGAGAGTAATGCCCTGCGCCCACCTGAATGTTTGGCCGGCAATGTTCGTGTAGGGCGTTGGGAGGACATTGGTGGTTAACAGCGGTTCGCCGACTGTTGTAAACGTTGTAAGGTCGCGTCTAACTAACTTGGCCAGCCGAACCGCGCCTTCGATGTTAATCTCTCCAGCGCCTTGCTCGAACATGTTGTAGCCTGCCAGCGGCTGTGCCGTCCCGGTCAGGAGGGCCTTCACAAGGTTAGGCGTCAGTGTGGGATTTACTTGCAGTAGCAGCGCGGCGGCGCCCGCTACGACAGGTGTCCCCATTGACGTTCCACTCAGATACATCATCTGTTGGTTATGAAGCACACTTAGGCCTGCGTCTAATTCCGGATGCGTCGTCAACAGGTTGTTGCCGGATGCCGCAGCGCCAATGATCCTGTTTCCCGGGGCGGCGATATCGGGCTTGATGACATTGTCGTAGTGGTTGATGCCGCTTGCATCTGTCCAGTAGCTGCGCGTTGGCCCACGCGAACTGTAGCTCGCGATAGCGTCATCGCCTCGCGCATCCGTTCCAAATGTGTTGGTAGCCCCGACGGTAATTGCGGAAGGCTCATTGCCCGGAGCATGAATCTGTCCGTAAATCTTTACGCCCTTGGCGTCTTTACCGTTGTTTCCTGCCGCCGCGACCACCACGATGCCGGAATCAACCAGGCGACGCACTGCCTGACACATCGGATCATTCCAGTATGCGTCCACAGCGGGTGTTCCTATGCTCATGTTGACGACCCGTATGTTGTAAATCGCATGATTGGTCAATACCCAATCAAGCGCTGTCAGTAGGCTGGAGGTAGAACCTGTGCCTTGTGAATTGAGAACGCGAAGGTTGAGGAGGTTGGCATTGGGAGCAATTCCTGTATAAGCACCATCCAATAATTGCCCATTGCCGGCAGCGATGGAAGCGACATGAGTGCCGTGCCCGTAAACATCATCCGTGCGATTCTCCCCGGTGAAATCCAGATTGGCCAGAATGCGGCTAGTACCATCGGTGTTTAGAAATGAAGAATGATTGGCGTCGATACCTGAATCTAGAATCGCTATGCTAATACCGGTTCCGTCGAATAAAGTCGTTGTTGTAATTGCCCCTGGAGAGGTACCGCTTTTAGGCCGGATAGCATCCGTACCCGTTGTAGCTGAGACGTGCCCGAATGTTTGGAATGGCCGATCGAGAGAAATGTAATCCACTCCCTCGTGACCAGCCAGAGTTTCCACTGCTTTGGCTGGCAAACTGACCACCTGGGCCTTGAAGTTGCGGAACTTGCGTATGCCCTTTACTCCGAAATTGGTAAGCAGCGCGTCGAGCTTCCTGTTCGGGGCGTCCTTGAATTGAATAATAACGTCTACGCGATCGCCCCGTGGCTTCCGCCGTAAGTGTTCCGACAAATCTCGTGAAATTTTAGCGGATCCTGTGACCCTCGATTGTGCTTTAGCGAAACCACCACCCGGGATCGTTGTACACAGATAAGCCAGCAACAAAAGAAGAGCGAGATGGATTTTGTTATGGCGGAGGTTGATTAATCTCACTTGGCTCTCCTTCTCATGATCAAGGGGAAATTCAGGAATCCAAGCTTTATTTCAAACACGTACTAAATGCCGGGATGTTTCCAGCATCGCAAGAGCCGTACCAACATGATCTGCCCGGTTTTAGAATTTCCGATAACAACGTAAAAGTGCCCTCGATGTCGCGATGGATCTGTGAATGGAAACGATCGGGCGTGGTGGCGGAAAGCTGAATTGCGGCGCACAGCACAGATGAATCTGCGACGTGCCTTTCAAAAAAGAGATCAGGCAGGAGGAGATTGCTCGATCTCGTCGCGCGCAACGCGATGCACAGCAAGTGTGCAGAATTCATCAGCGATGAGGATCATGCCTCGGCAGAATGCGTCGGCTGTGGTGAGACTCCCGGCCGATAGAGGAGGTAAAAACGGTGAGGCTCATCGCGGCACTATTGTTGCGGAGAATTCGTTTCTGGCGAGCCTACAATTTCCAATCAGATTATTCTTAGCCCAAGGTACTGCTGTCTTACGTTCGGATTCGCAAATCCCGAGAAATGGAGTGCATGCATGTCTGAGATAGGATGCAATAAGGAACGTCTCTTAATAGTTGATGACGAACCTGAGATCAGAGACGTACTATACGAATTTTTGCGCGAATCTTATCAATGCGTGGCGGTCAGTTCCGCCGAAGAAGCCCTCGCGCTGATGGCTACGGAAAAATTCGATTTAGTAATCAGCGATATTACGATGGAAAGGATGACCGGGCTCGAAATGGTTCCCTATATTCTTAGCCTGGCTCCTCAGACAGTCATCGTTATGCTCAGCGGCCAGCAGACAATCGAATATGCAATCGAGGCAATACGTGCCGGCGCCTTCGACTACGTAACCAAACCTTTTGATCTGTGCCAGGTGGACGCGGCAGTTCGCCGGGCTCTCGATCACCACAAACTACTCGAGGCGAAACTACTCTACGAAAACAACCTTGAAGAATTGGTCAAACAGCGGACCGCAGAGGTCGAGCATCTTGCATATTACGACACGGTAACTGCGCTACCCAATCGGGCATTGTTTGAAGCTCGGCTGGCGCAGGCGATGGCCGTCGCGCGGTGCAGCGGTAAACTGCACGGCGCATTATTGTTTTCTGTTGATGGGTTTAAGAAGATCAATGACACACTGGGGCACGCCGTTGGAGACCTCCTGCTCAAGGATCTCGCGAGGCGACTAAAACAGTGCGCGACCGGCGGTGATACGTTAGCGCGCCTCGATGGAGACGAATTCGCCCTGCTGCTGACGGAGGTTACAGGCAGACAGGATCTAGTCGAGATCTCGCGTGTCATTAATGAAATTCTCAAGCCGGCCTTCCTTTTGGAAGGGCACAAGATCTGTGTAACCGCGAGCATTGGTATCAGTTTGTTTCCCTGTGATGCAGAGGATTGCGAGTCGCTGTTAAGGAATGCCGGAGTTGCGCTTCACCGGGCCAGGATGCAGGGAGGCAATACTTATCAATTTTACACTCCTGATATGAATGCTCGCGCACTCCGCGGGCTGGCTCTGGAATCAAGTCTGCGCCGTTCTGTGGAGAATGAAGAGTTTGTCATTCATTACCAACCGCAAGTGGATATCGAATCAGGAGAAATCGTGGGCAATGAAGCACTCGTTAGATGGCAACATCCGCAATTAGGATTGCTTCCGCCGGCGGAATTCATAGGTCTGGCTGAAAAGAACGGATCGATTGTGGATATTGGCGATTTCGTTATGCGCGTGGCTTGTGAGCAAACTCGACAATGGCAGCTCTATGCCTTAAGTGCCCTTCACATCGCCGTCAATATCTCTGCTCGCCAACTTAAGCAAAAGGATTTCATTGTCAGGCTTGTTGAAATCCTCGACGACGCTGACCTCGATCCGGCATCGCTCGAGTTGGAGTTGACGGAAACCTCGATCATGGAGGATCCGAAATCAGCGGCAAGACTCCTGGGCGACATCAGAAGTATGGGAGTTAAGATCGCGATTGACGATTTCGGCACCGGATACTCCTCGCTAAGTTATCTAAGACGTCTCCCTATCGATACGGTAAAGCTGGACCGGTCATTCGTTAACGGGGTTACAGCCCATCCTGACGATGCGGCACTGGTGATGGCAATCGTTACGCTGGCGCATAACCTGAGATTAAGAGTGATTGCAGAAGGCGTAGAAACAGAAGAACAACTTAACTTTCTGCGGCTGCTTAGATGCGACCAGGGACAGGGGTACTTTTTCGACAAGCCAGCTGCGCCGGAGCTGATCAAAAGCCGCTGGTTGCGAGAGGTTGTTCATCAAGAACCCGCAGTCCTGGCCACAATGGCTGAAGGCAAGAGAATTCCTGCTCGAGCCTACGAAGCCTTTCAATAACTTACGCTGTAACGGGCCGCCCTTCTTCCGGGTTTATCTGCGGCTAAATGTTCAGTTGCGACATTGAAAGTACCCATTACCCGTTGCGTCTCGCATTTGACTTATCCTGTACCTTTCGTTAAATTTTACGCTCCAATGACCGATTGGTGTGGTGCGAATACGTAGTTTGTACTGATCGAGTTGGTGAAATCTTGCGGCTCGAAGTCGTAAGAGGCCAGGCAGCGATGCCAAGTCTCTAAGTCTGGCATTTCTAATTTCGATAGGATGCTCCGGAAGACCTTCGTTATGAATCGAACATATACTCGATTCTTTATTTTTTGATCTGCCGGCCACCTTGTGGCGGTTTACGGCGAAGGCGCTCCTATCGAATCCGATCTCTTGAAGAAGTAAATAGTGTATCGAACATCGTGAATAGGAAGTGCCAGAGCCACTGGTATTCTCGGGCTCTGCCGCCGCACTGTGGTGCGG
>JBHENH010000011.1:18517-32656 GCA_046262135.1 Pyrinomonadaceae bacterium | reverse complement strand
GTGGTGCGGTATAACCCACTGACAATACGAACTAGCTGATTGCCGTTTGCCAGTGATCTCTCGGGACAGATGAGCGAGATTAACATACAACTGAAGGATGGACCGGCCGCGCAAATGCCTGGTCCCATTACGGTTGGGGAAGCCCTGAAAAAGCTTGATCGCGATTCGGCGAAACAAGCGCTGGCGGCTCGAGTAAATGGCCGTGATGTGGATCTTGCTTATGCGCTCGGTGAACCGCAAAACGGTGAACCGGTCAACATTGAGCCGGTGCTTCCGGACACGCGTGAAGGTCTCGATGTTTTGCGTCATTCCACAGCGCATCTTCTGGCAACTGCAGTGCTCGATTTGTTTCCGGGAACGAAACTCGGGATCGGTCCTGCTCTGCTCGACGACCCGCGCTATGGATTTTTCTACGATGTGATCACTCCGAATCCGCTGACTGAAACTGATCTGCCGGCCATCGAAAAGCGCATGCGCCAGATTGCAAGTCGGAATCTCTCCTATCGGCGTGCAGAGATTTCCAAGGAAGAAGCAATCAGAATCTTCAAGGAACGCGATGAACCTCTGAAATGCCAGCTTATAACTGACAAAGGAGGCGATATAGTCAGCGTTTACTACATCGACGGTTCGCCGTTTATTGATTTCTGCATGGGCCCACACGTGCCCAACACCAACAAGTTACGCGCTTTTAAGCTGCTTTCCCTCGCCGGAGCTTACTGGATGGGAGATGCCACGCAGCCGCAGATGCAGCGCATTTACGGGACAGCATTTTTCACTCAGGAACAATTGGACGGGTGGCTGAAGCAACGTGAAGAAGCTGAAAAGCGAGATCACCGGAGGTTAGGGAAAGAACTCGATCTCTTTTCCATTCAGGAAGCGTATGGGCAGGGCCTAATTTTCTGGCACCCCAAGGGCGCGTTGATTCGCCAGGAGATGGAAAACTATTTGCGCGAAGAGTTAGTGAGCCGTAAATACAGCATCGTTTACACGCCGCACATTGCGAAACGCGACTTGTGGATAATAAGCGGGCATGATCAGGCCTATGGTGATTCAATGTTTGCTCCGACCACTCTTGAGGACACTGAGTTTCGGCTTAAACCAATGAACTGTCCCATGCACATCGCGATATATAAGTCCCAGCAGCGCTCTTATCGCGACTTGCCACAGCGTTACGCAGAAATGGGAACCGTTTATCGTGCCGAGCTGTCAGGAACCTTACACGGGCTGATGCGCGTGCGCGGGTTTACGGTTGATGATGCTCACCTCTTTTGCACTCCTGAGCAGGTGCGCGCGGAGATAGATGATTGCGTCGACTTTGCCTATCAGGTTTTGAATGTTTTCGGTTTCGATAAGATCAAGTTTGAACTGTCAGTAAAAGGCAGCGACACGTCAAAACAATGGCTGGGTGCGGAGGAAGAATGGATAAAGGCTGAAGCGGCGTTGGCCCAGGCTCTTGATGCGCGCCGGATAAAATACGAGCGCATCGAGGGTGAAGCAGCATTCTACGGTCCGAAAATCGATTTTAAAATTGAAGATGCAATTGGCCGCCTTTGGCAATTAGGGACCGTTCAGTGGGACTTCAATTTGCCTGAACGCTTCGAATTGGAATACATCGCGGAAGACAATAAGCCGCATCGACCCGTGATGGTCCATCGCGCGCTCTTTGGTTCGATCGAGCGGTTCTTTGGAGTTCTCATTGAACACTATGCGGGCGCATTTCCGATGTGGCTGGCGCCGGTGCAGGTAGCGGTCTTGCCTATCACTGATCGCATTAATGAATATGCGGAAAAAGTCGCAGCAGAATTGCGACGCAGCAAACTGCGTGTTGAGGCAAACCTCAAGAGCGAAAAAATTGGCGCGAAAATTCGGGACGCTCAAATGCAAAAAGTCCCGTTTATGCTCGTTATTGGCGATCGTGAAATGGAGCAGGGAAGCGTGGCGGTTCGCGAACGTACGAAGGGTGACATCGGAGTGATTTCTATTAACGAATTTGTAGAAATGGCGCGCAAGCTCGTGGATCTGCGTGCCTTGACTAACACATAGTCCATGCCCAAAGTCCAATGTCCAATGTCGAAATACAAAGACTGGGGACCTTGGACGTTGGACCTGGGACTCTTTTCCTAGGAGGTGCAGCAATAGCTACAGGCTTTCGAGGTCGCGGCGCGCGTCCGGATAACCGACGTCTGCCGATTGCCCGTATTAACGAGAGAATTCGCGTACCCCAGGTACGAGTGATAGGCGAAGAGGGTGAACAGCTCGGCGTGCTGGACATTCGGGATGCTATCCGGGCCGCCAAAGAAAAAGGATTGGATCTGGTCGAGGTGGCTGCAACCGCCGATCCTCCCGTTTGCCGTATCATTGACTTCGGAAAGTTCCAATATGAAGCCAAGAAGAAGGCCAATGAGGCAAAGAAGAAGCAGGTAACCATTACGGTTAAAGAAGTAAAGTTTCGACCGGGTACCGACGATCATGATTATGACTATCGCATGAAGCACGCGCGCGAATGGCTCGAGGAAGGCGATAAAGTAAAGGCCACTATCTGGTTCCGTGGTCGGGAAATGACGCACCGCGAGCTGGGCTCGCGCATTCTTGAAAAGCTGGAAAAAGATTTGGCCGATGTGGGGGAGGTGGAGGCGCGGCCCCGGATGGAAGGAAATCAGATGTTCATTATCCTCGGGCCGAAGCGGCATAAAGGGGCCACCAAGTCGGAACATTCAACTCCTCAGCCTGCACCCAAGCCACCGCCGTCCAAGAGCGATGCAGATGCGAAGTGAATTTGGAAATTGATAATTCAAATTGGAGCAGTTATGCCTAAATTAAAAACACACAAGGGTGCCGCGAAACGCTTTCGCTTGACCGCCACCGGGAAAGTCAAACGTGGTCATTCGCATGCGCGCCACATCCTGACGAAGAAAACTAACAAGCGGAAAAGGTTGCTGGATATTGATGCTCTGGTCTCGAAGTCCGACCAAAAGCGAGTCGAAGCAATGCTGCCGTACGGACGAGACTAAAGGAACTATGAACGACGAACGCGGAATGGTGAACGGAGATAGGGGAACAGTTAGCCTGGATTCATTATTCATAGTTTGTGCTCATCATTGAGGAGGTTGGAACATGCCAAGAGCAAAACGTGGAAACAAGCGCCTTGAGCGGCGTAAGAAAATATTAAAGCTTGCGAAAGGGTATCGTGGGACTAAGTCGAAACTGTACCGTTCGGCAAAAGAATCGGTTGAACGCGGGTTAAATTTTGCCTACACGGGACGAAAGTTAAAGAAGCGTGACTTTCGCAGCCTTTGGATCGTGCGCATCGGCGCGGCCGCACGCTTGAACGGACTTAACTACTCCCAGCTTATGCACGGATTGAAGGTTGCGGGTATCGAACTGGATCGCAAGGTTCTTGCCGACTTAGCCGTAAACCAGCCTGAGGCCTTTAAGGAAGTAGCCGTTCAGGCAAAGAACGCTTTAGAGAATAAAAACCAGAAGGCCGCAGCGTAAAGGATCGGGTTCATTTGACGATGGCGGAGAAACCAGGCCGACAGGATCCGAAAGCCCTCGTTGAGGCGGCACGCAAAGCGTTCGAACAAGAGTTCGAACGCTTTGCCGGCTTTCGGGCTAACTCTTCGGGGCTAAACCACCTTAGTCTCGAGCGTGCGGAGCAGGAGCAGCGCGCTCTCGCTGACCTGCGGACTCGCCACCTCGGTAAGAAAAGCGCCTTCGCCGCGACCAAAAAGATGATTGGGCAGATCGTTCCCGAGGAGCGCGCTCTATTCGGACAACTCGTTCAACAGAACGAAGCGGAGATTACGAATGAAATTCACCAGGCCCAGCAGGCCCTAACGCGTCTCATCGAATTAGCGAGAACGCTACGTGAGCGCATCGACGTTACGCTGCCGGGGCGACGTCCGCGCCGTGGGCATCTCCATCCGATCACGATCATAAGAGAGCGAATCGAGGACATTTTTGTAGCCTTGGGTTACGCCATTGAGGATGGTCGGGAAATTGAAACCGACTTCTATAACTTTGATGCGCTGAATATTCCAGAGAACCACCCGGCCCGAGCTTCGCAGGACACCTTTTATACGACGGACGGATTCGCGCTGCGATCCCAGACTTCAACCGTTCAAATTCACGCCATGCAGCGGCGTGGAGCTCCCTTGCGAATGATTGCACCAGGGCGTGTCTTTCGTCGGGATACGCCGGATCCAACGCACAATCCCATGTTCTTTCAAGTCGAGGGACTGTGCGTGGACCGCGGTATTAACATGGGCCATCTAAAAGGCACGGTGGCCGAGTTTTTGCGCCGTATGTTTGGCGCAAAAACCATAACCCGCTTTCGTCCGTCATATTTTCCGTTCACAGAGCCGAGTGCTGAATTCGATTTCAATTGCTTCAAATGCGATGGCGCCGGATGCCGGATTTGCAAAAACTCGGGATGGATAGAGCTCGGGGGCTCAGGCATGGTGCATCCCAACGTACTCCGCGCTGCCGGGGTGGACCCCAACGTCTATTCTGGATTTGCCTTTGGGCTGGGCATTGACCGCATGTGCAGTTTGATGTATGGACTCGACGACATCCGGCTGCTTTTTGAAAACGATGCACGTTTTCTGGAGCAGTTTGATTAAACCGAACCGTTGGAGCTTTTTACTTTGAACTTTGAACTTTGTTTTTGTTGCGAGCCTGAGTTGGACTTATCAACCGTGATTTCAATTTAAAGGCCAAAAACCCAAGACCCAAGACCACCAAGTCCAGAGCACAAAGCACCAAGTTCAATTCCTCTTTATGTTAATTAGTTACAACTGGCTGCGTGAGCTGACGAGCACAACCGCCGCGCCGGCGGAGCTTCGCGACCGACTGACGATGGTTGGTCTGGCCATCGACGCTGTCGAGCAAACCAAGGAAGACTTCATTCTCGATGTTGAAGTGCCATCAAATCGGCCGGATTGTCTTTCACACATCGGGATCGCCAGAGAAGTATCGGTGATAGAAAAGTCCAAAGTCCAAAGTCCGAAATCCAAAGCCCCAAGAAGTGAAGGTAAAACCAGCGATTACACTTCTGTTGAAATTCAAGATCCGGACTTGTGTCCACGATACGCAGCTCGGATTGTCCATGGTGTTAAAATTGGCCCATCTCCTGAATGGCTGGCCAAACGTCTGGCAGAAATTGGCCAACGGCCGATTAATAATGTCGCCGATATTACAAACTACGTCCTTCACGAACTGGGCCAACCGTTGCACGCGTTTGATTTAGCTAAGCTTCGCGATCATCGCATCATTGTTCGACGTGCGAAACCTGGTGAAACACTTCGAACGCTGGATGGCGTAGAACGCGTTTTGGACGTCGACATGCTCGTCATCGCCGACGCACGAGATCCGGTGGCCCTCGCAGGAATTATGGGTGGTGAGTTTTCAGAAATTTCTTCCTCAACAACGGACGTGCTTATTGAAAGCGCTTACTTCCATCCCGATTCTGTGCGTCAGACCGCTCGACAACTGAGCATGGACACAGAAGCCTCCCGACGATTTGAGCGGGGCGCCGATTGCGAAAACGTCCTTAATGCTCAGGCCAGGTGCGTTGAGTTGATTTGCGATATCGCCGGTGGAGTTGCGACCAGGGATGCAATCGATGTCTACCCCAGTCCGGTGCCACGGCGCGTTATAGAGCTTCGTCCGCCACGAGTTGAAAGTGTTACCTCGCTTCGAGTTGACGTGCCCGAGATGACACGGATACTTACAGGTCTTGGCTTCACGCATAATGGATCGAAAAAAGATGACGCATTGAGTTTTGCTGTTCCCACCTGGCGGGTGGATGTAAGTCTCGAAGAAGATTTGATCGAGGAGGTGGCGCGTCATTCGGGCTACGACAAAATCTTGTCGGAATTGCCGCCTTCAAACATGTCCGGTGAGTATCAGCCCACGGAGATTAAGCGTCGAGCGTTGCGCCGCGTGCTCAAAGACTCGGGATTCGACGAAGCAGTTAACTTCAGCTTTATCGATACGGCACACGATGACCAGTTTTCCTTGATCCCGCACTTTCAGGAATCAGAGATAAGTTTTGTAACGCTGGCGAACCCGATTCTCGAAGAATCGACACGAATGCGACCGACTTTGCTCCCAGGGTTACTAGAGTCGCTGCGGCACAATCTGAATCATGGCATCAGAGATGTACGTTCATTCGAAATTGGGCGGATTTTCGCAAAATCAGGGAATGTGGGGAAGGCGCAAAATCTTCCTATCGAAAGGGATGCGCTTTCTCTAATTGGGACCGGCGGCACCGTCTCCGAGGGTTACGCGCAAGCATCCCGGGAAGTTGATTTTTATGAACTGAAAGGCGCCTTGGAAGGCGGAGTCGACGCCATGAAGCTCGGACCATTGCGTTTTTCTGAAGCTACCTTCAAACACTTGCGCGAGGGACAATCCGCAGGAATCCTGATGGCGAATGGCATAGCAATAGGGAACATCGGACGTCTCTCTGAAGATATCGCCGCTTCTTACAAATTTCGCCAAGCAGTCTATGTTGCCGAACTCGATCTCACTTCATTGCTCGACTCTCCGGAACGCCCTACTCAATATAAACCGCTCCCGCGTTATCCTTCCGTCGTGCGTGACGTCACCTTGATTCTCGCACGGGACGTCACTTTCGCAGACTTGGTACAGGCAATCGACGTGGAAGGCATTGCTGACTACTCGCGAACGAAACTCGTGGGCACATATGAAGGCGAGAGCATTCCCGAAGGCAAACGATCGATAACCGTGCGCATAGAATATCGTTCCACCGAGCGGACGCTGCGGGACGATGAAGTTGAAGAGCGACATCGAGGATTAATAGATTCACTGCTGAAGAAATTTGCCGCAGAGTTACACTGAAAATAAATCGCCTGCTACTGCTTAAACAGTCTTGCGCTTGTTGGCGTGAAGTCGCATAATCGCGGCGGCTTAAGTAAGTGTAGGTAATAGAGGAAAGAAGGTCGATGGTCGGATTATCTGGACTGGAAAAATTCTCGCATTTGGAAGATAAGATCTATCGCACGATCGAGCTTACGAAGACTCTTCGTCAGGAAAAGGAGAGCCTGGAAAAGGAACTTTCCGTTATGCGACGCAACCGTGGGAGCGTGCCTAACGAACAAGCTCGGCTGGAAAAACAGGTAGAGGCCCTTCTCGCTGAACGCGACATCATCCGCGCAAAAGTCGAGGCCATGTTGGATGCGGTTGCCGCGCTCGACCCCGAGATGGCGGAGGAGCTTAGATGAGCACCGGAATCGGGCAGATCCTTGGTAAAAGCAGTATGGAAACCACTACAGCCGCACCCACAATTAGAGTTGAGATCTATAATCAGACCTACAACATTCGCTCTGACGGTGACTCGGAATACCTGATGCGGCTCGCCGACTTTGTCGATGGTCGAATGCGCGAAATCTCCTCAGGTACGCTAACAGTCGACTCGCTGAAGGTTGCAATCTTAGCTGCGTTACACATCGCTGATGAGCTTCACCGCCTAAAACAAACTCATGAACAGGCCGATGCCCAGCTTGCGACTCGCAGCGCAGAATGCGCTGAAATGTTGGATCGTTTGCTGAAAGTGCGAAGCAATATTGAGCAGGAAAAAGGCGGAAGCGGTAACATTAGTTTCACTTGAACCCTCTCGCCTCACGGAAATCCTCGATCTTCGCAAGTGATTAGTTTGCTATTGTCCGCTGAGAATAGTATACCCCGCGAAAGCAGAGGTTTTTCCTCTCGATCCCAGGTAAATGAGCTTCCATAAGCTTCGAACTTTACCGTTCGGCGTTATCTTGTGCTAGTATCCCCCGCGGCGGAGGGAACTAGTCTGCGGGGCGCGTCACCGAGTAACGATGATTGAGCCAACGCCGTTGAAATGGGAGACCGATGCCGCTTGCCAGTGCACTTCTTCAGCGTTAAGAATTGCCAGAGGCTGCGGCCAAAAAAGGTCACCCACCTGTCATGCAGGTTCAATTACGGCTTCGGAACGGCCATTGCGGATTTCCCTCCTGCCAACAAGTAGTCATAAATCGTTTGCGCCGTAAATAGTAAATCGTGAATCGTAAATAGTAGCTCGAACTACTCGCGGTTTACGGTTTTTTTGTTTGCGGCTTTTTTCTGTTTACGATTTACGATTCATGATTTACATCTTATGAAAGTGTTGATGATTGGTGATGTGGTAGCAAAGCCGGGACGCCTGGCCGTTCTGGAGCGCATTCAGGATCTGAGGGAACAAAACAATATCGATCTCGCGATCATGAACGCCGAAAACCTTGCGGGTGGATTTTCCGTGACACCCGCGTTGTGTGAACAGTTATTCGCTTCCGGCATCGATGTGATGAGTTCGGGAAACCACATCTTCGACAAAAAAGAGGCGATCGGCTATATAGCCCGCCAGCCAAGGTTAATCCGGCCTGCGAACTATCCCCCAAATACGCCAGGAAGCGGCATGTGGACCGGAGTGATAGCAGACACTCACGTTGCAGTCCTCAATTTGATGGGGCGGGTTTTCATGCCGCCTTCTGACGATCCCTTCCGCGCGGCGGATCAACTACTTAAGTCATTGCCGGCTGAAACCAGAGTCTGCATTGTTGATATTCATGCCGAGGCCACCTCGGAAAAGGTGGCCATGGGATGGTACCTGGACGGGCGCGTTTCCGCAGTGATAGGAACCCACACTCATATACAAACTGCGGATGAAAAAATCCTGCCCCAGGGCACGGCTTATCTAACTGATGTGGGAATGACGGGAAGTTATTCGGGCGTAATCGGTATGAAAAAAAGCGATGTCATCGCGCGGTTCACGTCTGCGATTGCCAGGAGGGCGGAGCATTCAACTGAGCAGGTGCAAATTTGCGCGGCGGTTATCGATATCGACCGGGAAACAGGCCGCGCCCGCAGCATCGTCAGGCTGAATTTGCCGCATGACCAGTAGATACGACCAGAGGGCAGGAGCAGACGGCGGTGACCGTCGAAGCAAAATGAGATTTTCCATTTCTCATTTCAGATTTCTCATCTGCCATTTATTTGGCCGATAGGCAATGGAAATAGAAAATGGAAAATGAAAAAATTTTGAAATGGAAAATCGGCTCTTACCCACGACCGCTGCCTACGGACTACTGTCGTTATTCAGGTCCTTCCTGAGTCGGAACTACTTCGCCGGCAGACTGCGATTTGATTAACGGTGGCGCCAGGAGTCGTTGAGCGTACCCTTCTGGAAAAGAGCGCACGCGACCACTTGCATCCGTGACCACATGTCCCGTCTCACCTTCAGAAACTATTTGATCGTCCGAAACGCGAACGATTTCATAACCGAAACGCAGTGAACGTCTTCGCAGTTCCGTAATGTGAGTGCGAATCAGTAGTTCATCGTCGTAATACGCCGGCGCCTTGTAACGACAATAGCTTTCGGCAACCACGAGAAAGGCATCGTCGGTTTCTTCCATATCTCGATAAGAGAAACCGCGGGCCCGGCAAAATTCCGTTCGACCAATTTCAAACCAGATCAGGTAGTTTGCATAATAGACAATGCCCATCTTATCGGTCTCTGCATACCGCACGCGTAACATCGTCTCATGCCAATCTCCTAATACGGCTTCCGGGGCTGGACTTGTCATCTGAGCCTTCTGCCTCCAAACTCTTCCCGATCGAGTTGTGTGAGTTAGTGCTGGTGATTTAGATAGATTGAAACGTTTAGCGGACTATAAGAGCGAAAGCCCAATCATGTCAAAGCGAATCAGCCTGTTTTTAATCTTCCTAACCGGTCTTCCCGTACCGATCGTCCTCTTGTCGGAGCGGCCTTTCTCGCAGGCGTCAGTTACGCAGCGTGCCAGCGTTGCCACGAGCGCTTCGCGAAATGCGGCGATTATTGCAACCACCGCTGCTGTCTTGAAAGATACCAGCGCAATCCGACAACTGCGGATCCTTAGGTCTGTGCGAAGCGGCGCGCAATCGCGAGTTGAGATCGAGCGAATGCTAATCAAGAATCTCGATGAACAAATGACTGCGACGGAGATGCACGCAACGGAATTGTCCTTACGCAAGTTTGGTCTGGCGCCGCTGGATTTCGAGTTTCGCCCCTTTATTATCCGGCTCCTGACGGAACAAGTAGCCGGATACTACGATCCTCGGGCGCGGCAGTTTCATCTTGCAGACTGGCTGGAGCTGGAAGGTCAAAAGCCAGTAATGGCCCATGAGCTGACGCATGCGCTGCAGGATCAGCATTTTAACTTGCGACGTTTTGAGAAATGGCCACACGGCGACTCGGACGCGGAACTGGCCGCCCATGCTCTTATTGAGGGGGATGCCACGCTCGCGATGACTATATACATGCGGGAGAACCCGCTCGTTGCGCTGGCCTTCACGCGTTCGATCATGTCCTCCGGTATATCCTCAGCACAGTTTAACCAGGCTCCCCGTGCTTTACGTGAATCATTAATTTTCCCTTACTTACAAGGACTGCAGTGGAGCACCCAACTTCATCAACGTGGCGGATGGTCTGCGGTTTCAAAAGCGTTTCACAAACTTCCTCAATCGAGTGAGCAAATTCTGCATGTGGAAAAATATTTTGCCTACGAAGCACCGGTTAAGGTGATGTTGCCGGATCTGGAACGGATGCTGGGAACTGGATGGAGAAGACTAGAGTATGACGTCAATGGCGAATGGAGTTACTACTTAATTCTCGATCAGTTTCTGAATTCGCAGCCGGAATCGAAACGGGCCGCAGCAGGATGGGGTGGTGATCGCTATGCTTTATATGAAGGACCGAACCATCAGGTGTTGCTGACGCAGCTTACCAGTTGGGACACCGACTCCGAGGCACGAGAATTTTTCGATGCGTATGCGAAAAGAACGGAGCTGCGTTACCCGAGCGCGACTGATATGCCGGCGCCGGCTCGTTCTAAAGGCCCCTTGTCTGATAGACGCCGCAGCTGGCGTACCAATGAAGGCGAAGTTGTCATGGAGCAGCGAGGGCCGCGCGTGCTAATCCTCGAAGGTATCCCGCAGGGCATCAATTCAGAAGCACTAATTAAGGCGATCGCGAAGTGAAGCAGTGCCCTTCTGACAGGAGTTGTTTTTAATTTCAACCTTTGTCTAGACGGATTTCACCGTGTTACTTTGTACCGGAAAAACAAAACACCGAAGGAAATTTCTACTTAGGACTGGCGTGCCAGTCTGAATCATGAAAAAGTCTCCTGCGCTGCCGGCTGCCAGACCATCTTCCAAACGTCTTCGGGAATTGACTGACGAGTTGCAGCAACTCGAAGCGAAACTGCGCCTTGGCGGTGGTGCAGATAAAATAGAAAAACAACATAAGCAGGGAAAGCTAACAGCCCGGGAACGGATCGATCTGTTGTTGGATAAAGATTCTTACGCGCAGGAGATCGGACTTCTTGTCGCCTACGATCAGTATAAGGAACAAAGCGGAAAGGGAAATGCGGCAGGCGGGAAAGGTCCACTTTCGAAAAGCACAAACAGCAATGAAGAACTAGCAGTCGGGTCTGCCCCCGCCGCTGGAGTAGTAACAGTAGTCGGACGCGTCAATGGTCGCGAAGTAGTGGTGGTTGCAAATGATGCCACTGTCAAGGCCGGATCGTGGTGGCCGGAAACCATAAAGAAGATTCTACGGGCGCAGGAAATCGCGATGCGATCTCATGTTCCCATTATCTATCTCGTTGATTCCGCGGGCGTCAATCTTCCGTATCAGGGAGGCGTGTTTCCAGGACAGTATGGAGCGTCGCGAATCTTCTATTACAACTCATTGATGCGCCGGTATCTTAAGGTTCCCCAAATTTCCGCCGTGATGGGCCCCTGTATTGCGGGGGGTGCATATCTGCCGGCACTTTCTGACGCCATTATTATGGTTGAAGGCACATCATTCATGGGGTTGGGCGGGGCCAACCTTGTGAAAGGTGCGACAGGGCAAACAATCGACAACGAAACGCTCGGAGGCGCGCGCACTCATAACGAAATCTCAGGCGTTGCTCATTATCGCGTCAAAAATGACCGCGAATGCATTGAAAGAATTCGAGAATTTGTCTCGGAGCTACCGGCCAGGTCATCTGCCTCTGTCGCGATTATCTCCGCGGTAAAGTCGGCGCGACCAGCGTCAGATCTTTACGAAATCATTCCGGAAGATCATAAGCAGCCGTATAACATTCGCCACCTACTCGAGTGCCTTCTCGACGGCGGGCACCTGGACGAGTTTCAGGCTGATTATGCTAAAGAGATGATTACAGGCCATGCACGTGTTTGTGGAATCCATGTGGGAGTAATTGCGAATAATCGTGGAATGATTCCCGCGCCTGGCGGTGGTCCACCCAGATTTGGGGGAATTGTTTACACGGAATCAGCTGAGAAGGTGGCTTACTTCATTGAAACCTGCAACCGCCGACAGACACCTTTGCTCTTCATTCAGGATGTCTCAGGTTTTATGGTTGGCTCAGACGCAGAGCATTCGGGGATCATTCGTGCCGGCGCGCGTTTTGTGGAGGCTATGGCGACGGCATTGGTGCCGAAAATCGTTTTGACCGTGAATCATGCATCCGGAGCAGGTTACTACGCTATGGCCGGCCAGGGCTTCGATCCGGATTTTATTTTCAGCTGGCCCACCGGACGAATGGGAGTGATGGAAGGTGATTCGGCCGTCCAGGCAGTCTTCGGCAGTCAGCTCGACCAACTGAAACGCAACGACGCGGAACCAAGTGAAGCTCTCGAAGCTGAGATGGCTCAGGTACGTAACACGTATGAGAGGGAACTCGACGCGAAGTATGCAGCTGCGCGCGGATTTGTTGATGCAGTGATTACGCCCGAGGTCACGCGGGATGCGTTGGAGCTGTCATTGCGGACCAGTCTCAATTACCCTGGGCCGCATATTGGCCAGTTTGTTCTGCCCCCGACATTAGTCTGAGGCGCGGGATTGAGGGCGTTGGTACAGCGCAAGGATACGTGCAACGGGCGTACTTTTTGCGCGAGACACTGGTCCACTTCGTAACTTTTCCCAACTCCTTTCCACGGGCGTGGCCACACTCTGTGGAATGTGAGCCACTCGCCACCGTTGCTCGGATTGGTGCGGATATCGCACGATAAGTCTGTAGGCATGGAATGAAAGAGAAGTTACGTATTGCAGCTGGACAGGGTTTCTGGGGAGATCTTCCCGATGCACCCGTACGCCAGGTCGAAGGCGGGCCAATCGACTATCTCATGCTCGACTACCTAGCCGAAGTTACTATGTCGATCATGCAGAAACAACACTCGCGGGATCCGGCCGCAGGTTATGCGAAAGACTTCGTGCCTTTAATGAAGCAAATCCTGCCCACCTGTGTTAAGCACAATATCCGCGTAACCGCCAACGCCGGAGGTGTCAACGTCGAAGGTTGCGCAAACGCCGTTCGACAAGTCGCTCGTGAGCTTGGCCTTTCCGGAAAAGTCCGCATAGGAGTTGTTACTGGCGATGACATCATGGCCAGGTTGGATGAACTGTTGGACCGCGGAGTTGAGCTGCGCAATATGGACACGGGCGCCGCACTCTTTAGTGTGCGTGCACGTATACAAAGTGCGAATGCCTATCTGGGGGCGGCGCCAATTGTCGCAGCGTTGAATCGCGGCGCGCAGATCGTAATCACAGGTAGGGCAACTGACACGGGCCTTAGCCTTGCCCCGATGATTCATGAGTTCGGCTGGGCCACGGATGATTGGAACAAACTTGCAGCCGGGACTATTGCCGGACATATCATCGAGTGTGGCGCACAATGTTCGGGCGGTAACTGCCAGTATAACTGGCGGCAAGTTCCTCATCTTGCAAATGTCGGATTTCCCATTGCCGAGGCCTCGGCAGATGGCAGCTTTGTAATTACTAAACATGAAGGGACGGGCGGATGGGTGAACATTCCGTCTGTAAAAGAGCAGCTGGTTTACGAAATGGGCGATCCGCATTCCTACCTCACTCCGGATTGCATTGCCGATTTCACAACCATTCAACTTGAGGGCGATGGCCCAAACCGGGTGCGGGTGTTTGGCATTCAGGGAAGGCCTGCGAGCGAATTCTTGAAAGTGTCTATAAGTTATTCGGCTGGCTTCAAAGCCGTTGGGACACTCGTGTACTCCTGGCCCGACGCTTACGAAAAGGCGCGGGCAGCGGATACG
>JBHENH010000011.1:0-18507 GCA_046262135.1 Pyrinomonadaceae bacterium | reverse complement strand
CTTCGGGCCCGGCTGGATCGCCTGGGGTTGAAGTTTGATCAAATCTTAACGGAGTTCGTTGGGGCTAATGCGACACATGGACCACTCGCCGGCGATCCTTCGCCAGATATTGCGGAGGTTCAACTGCGTGTTGGTGTTCGTAGTGAAAACCGAAACGAGGTTGAGCGATTTACCAAAGAGATTGCGCCACTTGTTCTAACCGGCCCGCCAGGCGTCACAGGTTTTGCCGGAGGCAGACCCAAAGTCGAGGAGATTGTTGCTTACTGGCCTGCGCTCATTGCTAAGGACGAGATCAAACCGAACGTGGACGTAATTCATGTGTGAAGATCGATTAAATAGAGATTTTTCATATCACATTACAGATTTTTCATTTTTCATTCCAGTGACGAAAGCCTAGCCGAACGTAGGCTCGACCGGATCAGGAACGATTCGATTAACAGCACGTTTAGCTGGAGCCCGCACACAGGTCCATCCTGCTCCGGGTTCCGTATTTACTTAAGCTTGAATAGCCAAGCCGGTTTGACAGATGAAAGATCAGAAATGATGAATGGAGTATGGAAAATCGGTTTGGCTCAATTCGTTATGAAGGTTCAACTCGGAAAACTCGCTCACGCTCGTTCGGGTGACAAAGGCGACACCGCGAATGTAGGTTTGATTGCTTTGCGCGATGACGTTTACCCGATACTGGTTCGCGAAGTCACCGCCGCGCGTGTTAAGGAACACTTCAGGGGAATTTGTAAGGGTAACGTTGAGCGATTTGAGCTGCCCAATCTCGCAGCGCTGAATTTTCTCCTCCACGAAAGCCTCGGTGGCGGTGGCACTCTTTCTTTGATGACTGACGCACAGGGCAAGACTTTCTCCACCGCACTGCTCCGCATGGAAATTGAGCTGTCGGAAGATGAAGTGACGCGCATTGGAGCTAAGTAGCATTGTCCCAGGCTTGAGACGATTACAACACTTGACGGTGGATCGTTCTCGTCAGTTCTCGACCAACGCTTTACTAACGTGGAAGCTCGCCTTGCTTGGAAAAGACCTGCTTCTGCGGGTTGCATTAAATGTCATCTGCTCAAACGGATCCAAAATCAAGTCGCGAAACCGTAATAACCCAAAACTACGCGCAGGTGAACGGTGTCACATTGCATTACGCGCAGTCCGGTAGTGGTCCAGATCTTGTCATCCTGCTGCACGGCTTTCCAGAGTTTTGGTATTCGTGGCGCCATCAGCTGAACGCACTTGGGAAGACATGTCACGTCGTTGCGCCTGACATGCGGGGTTTTAACTTGAGCGATAAGCCAAAACGAGTTGAAGACTACAATATGGACGTCCTCGTCCAAGACGTCATTGGCCTCATAAATTATTTTGGCGCGAAGAAGGCTGCCATCGTTGGCCACGATTGGGGGGCGGGAGTCGCCTGGGCTGTAGCCCAACAATGTCCGGATCGTGTTTCCAAACTCGTTGTTATGCAGGTCCCTCCCGCTGCCGCGTGGCGCGCCAACATGACATTTCGCCAATTGCTGCGAAGCTGGTACATGTTCTTTTTCCAGCTTCCGCGCTTGCCGGAATGGGCGATTCGGAGAAAAGGCTTCGCCGTCCTAAATCGCACCTTTAAAGAAAGTGTCGGGCGCAAAGGAAGTTTCAGCGATGCCGACGTTGAGATCTACAAAGAAGCGTTGCAACAGCCGGGCGCCGTAACTGCCGCCGTCAACTATTATCGAGCAAATGTACGTCGATTAATTTCACGAGGCAGGGGAAACGATAGAGACCAAAGTGAGTCTGCCAGGGATGGCCGCATTCGCGTCCCTACATTATTTATCTTCGGCGAGAAGGACTTCGCAATCCTGCCCGAAACAGTTCGGGGAGTGGCAAGGTTTATTGATGCTCCTTATCGCGAGGTGCGCATAGCTGATAGTGGCCATTGGGTGCAGAATGAGGCACCGCATGAAGTGAACTCGGCGCTGCTCGAGTTTTTGCCGTCATGAGTTGGCCGCCGCGTCGGAGGGCGAGTGAAAAAGATCCACCTGCCACGCTGAGAACCGGATGACTGAAGAAAGCAAAGCTATTCTCTATCAGGTCGATGGAATTGTCGCGCGCATTACTCTAAACCGTCCGGAGAAAAGGAACGCACTAAACGATGCCCTGATTGCTCAGTTAAAAAATGCGTTGGCACAGGCGAATGCTGACGATGCCGTGCGGGTCGTAGTGATCAGGGGGGCTGGTGAGGATTTTTCTTCTGGAGCTGATCTGGCAGCTTTACAGAAGATTTCGACCGCGTCTGTATCGGAGAACGTCGATGACGCGCGTTCCTTAATGGAACTGTTTCTTTTAATTCGTCAGCTGCGTGTTCCGGTGCTGGCGGCCGTCCGTGGCAGAGCGCTGGCCGGCGGCTGCGGGCTCGCGACTGCGTGCGACATTGTACTCGCGTCAACCAACGCTCACTTTGGTTATCCGGAAGTGAAGATTGGTTTTGTTCCGGCGATAGTGATGCCTATTCTGCGCAGAAATATTTCAGAAAAACGTGCTTTTGAATTGATTACGCGTGGCGCCGAGATCAGCCCCGTAGAAGCGAAACAGCTCGGCCTCGTCAATCAGATCTTTGATGACGCGAACTTCGACGCTGAAGTCAGCTCTTATGCCCGGGGTTTTGAAAAGATGAGCAGATCAGCGGTGGCTCTAACAAAAACGCTTTTATACCAGATCGACGCTATGACGTTCGGTGATGCGCTTGAGACTGGTGTTGACGTAAACGTCATTGCGCGCATGACCGAAGATTGCAAAAAAGGCATTGCTAAATTTCTCAAGAGCGATTAGCAAGCGCAATCGCTGCTCGCGCAGGTCCAGAGCCCAGTCAAGCACTCGATTAGCAACACGAGACATAAAGAGACAGGTCTGAGGGAATGATTTACCTCCTCAGACGTGTGTTCTCTGCTATGAAGTTGTGAGAGCCAGGTTCAGCCTTCGCGGGCACACGGCGCCCGACGTTAAGGCGTGGGCCTGAAGACATGTGCGCGTCCGACGGGCAGGCGGCGTTGGAATGTGCCGGTGGAAATTGCCAGCTGCACGAAAGCCCGCACCGTGATCGCCCGTTGGTCTCGAAAGTGATCCGCTAACGGTTTAATCGCCACGCCATTCGGGCCGCTCCCCATACTAAACGTGGCGATGACCGTGGATGCTCTGGAGACCTGCCTGGATATCAACGTTATTGCCCGCCTCACGGAGGACTGTCAAAAAGGTGTTGCTACGTTTCTGAAGAAGGAGTAGCATGCCGCCATTCGGCAATCCAGAAAACTGGAGAACCGTGGAATAATTTTTTTCCATTCGTCCCATATTAGTTCTGAACGCTACGTGGATACTTAGTAATCTTTCTTCCGCCTAATAGCTGCATTGTTCACAGACGTTGAGAAGCTTCTCCCCGTCTGATGCCCTGACATGCAACTGTCTCAACTTATGACATTTACTTTAGGAGGTTCCATGAAAACGAGATATTCCCTCATTGTCGGGCGGAGCATTTTTCTGGTGGTTCTCGCTTTGTTCCTCGGCTGCAGTGCTGTTTTTGCCCAGGTCACGGCGACTTCTGCCATAAGCGGGGTCATCGTCGATCAGAAGGGGGGCGTTATCAATGGAGCAACTGTAACAGTCACGAGTCGGGCAACGGGCGCAGCACGGACAGCCACCACAAATGAGAATGGTGAATACAAACTCGACTTTTTGCCGGCTGGTCGTTATAGCGTCCGAGTCAGTGCCAGCGGATTCGGTGATGCCGGAGCGGATGATGTGGAATTACTAGTTGGCCAGACTAACACGTTCAACTTGACGATGAATCCGGGTGTACAAACAGCTAATGTCACTGTAACCGCAGGTGAAACGGAGTTAGTCAATCGAGAAAAGACCGACATCAGCATGAACATAACTCCACGCGAAGTTCAGGACCTGCCCCTGAATGGTCGCGACCTGGGCAACCTCGCCTATCTGGCCCCGGGAGTAAAGCCGGTCGATTCATATGATCCCACAAAGCGCCGCATTGCAATCTTCGCTGTTAACGGATCGAGCGGTCGTAACGTAAATGTCACTGTCAATGGCATTGACAATAAAGACAACACGGTTGGTGGGCCGGTAATGCAGTTTCCGTTGGAAGCTATCCAGGAGTTTATTATCAGCACACAACGTTTTTCCGCAGTGAATGGCCGCAGCGAAGGCGCCGCCGTCAATGTGGTCACTAAGTCGGGCGGAAGTGATTTTCATGGCTCAGCTTTCTATTTCCTTCGTGACAAGAAACTAAACGCCAGCGAAGTTTCGCCGAGCAACACGTCACTTAAATCCAAGCCGCCCTTCAACCGCAAGCAATGGGGCGGTTCCATCGGCGGACCGCTTTATCTGCCGCGTTTCGGGGAAGGGGGCAGCAGTTACCACGACAATCACCAGACATTCTTTTTCTTCGCTTACGAAAAGCAAAAAGAGGCGACATCAATTCCCGTCGCTAGCGATGCGTTGGCGGAACTGAATCTCGTTCGTAATCTGGGAGCAGTTCCCGCGGCAGTCCTTCCAACGCCCTACAACGATCGGCGTATCAATGCGCGAATCGATCACACCTTTAATTCACGGCACAACATCTTCGCCAGCTTTAGCGATCAGTCAAATCTTGGTCTGAATGATCAGTCTGGCCAACGAAATGATCTGACCGAAGGCAACTTCACAAAGAACAGATTGCTGTTAGGAAATATCACGCTAAACTCCGCTCTTAGCAGCAGCGTGGTTAATGCGGCAACCGTCGGGTATTCCTACTGGAATAATCTGATTGACACGGACGCGAAAGTACCCTTCTTTTCTTTCCCCACCGGAATCAGCTTTGGCACAAATGTAAATGTGCCGCAACAGTCATATCAGTCTAAATATCAGTTCAAAGATGACCTCTCGATCAGTCGCGGTAACCATACGTTCAGGACCGGCTTTGACTACCTCTGGGAACCAAAGCTCGGCGGCTTCTTTGAATTCAATCCGACATTGGAAATAGACTTTAACGATCTTCCCAGCGTCATTACCTCTAACGCCAGTAAGTATCCTCAAGGCTTCTCCACGCCCGGGGCGGTGGGTGGGATGACGATAGCGATCGGGGATCCCTACTTTAACCTCCCAGGCGGGGCCAAGATGTTTGGCGTTTATTTCCAGGACGACTGGAAAGCGCGACGGAATTTGACGTTGAATTTGGGTTTGCGTTGGGACAAAGATTTCAATCTCATAGGTACGCAGGCCCAGGCGAAAAACCGGACCTATCTTTTCCTAAAGGCCATCAATCACCCGGCGGCCAGGGCATTGCCACATGATGACAGCCGTGACTTTAGCCCCAGGGTCGGATTTGCTTGGGACATGAACGGAAACGGCAGACACGTGCTGCGTGGTGGATACGGGCTTTACTACGGACAGACTTTTTTGAATATCCCTCTGTTCATGATCCAGCAAATCAATCCCACGATCTTCGCCACGGCGTTTAGCATTGCCAGTGGAGATGTAGTGCCAGGAACGGCGATCCCTCTTTCAAACTGGCGGTTTGGAGTTGATCCGATGCCCACCATTCCGCCGGCGCAAACGCAGTTGGCCGCGGGAAATACGGGACGAATTATGGATCCGGACTATCGTAATCCTTACACTCAACAATGGAACGTAGGATATTCGTGGCAGCTCAGTTCTTACTCCGTTCTGGAGTTTGAATACACACACGTTTTGGGTTTGCACGAGTCCAAGACGATAAATATTAATCCTACTCGGCGATTGTTTTTGGATTCGGCGGGGAATGAAATCACATCCCGGCCACTGACTGCCGCATTCACTGCCGCGGGGTTACCTGCTCTCGGTCGTATTGACCTGGAAACTTCAACTGGCCGATCACGATACGACGGTCTGAATGTCTCTTACCGGCAGCGTCTCCATCGCAGCGTAAGCGTTAACGCGAATTACACCCTGTCACGAGCATTGGCCTACAACGGAAACGCAGCGGCTTTTCGCAATCGCGCATGGAATCCTTTTTCATTGTTCGATCCCTCAGAAATCGGACCCACTCCGAGTGACTCACGCCATCGATTTTCGATGAGTGGTGTCGTCAATCTACCGGGCGGATTTCAGATCGCCCCGGTCATGCAGTTGGAGTCGGCTCGTCCGTATACAGCCGGATATGGGGGTACTGTTGATGTGCTTGGTACAGGAAGTGGCCGCGGCACGTCTCACGTGCTGCTGTTGAACAGTAGTCCCGGCGATCTAAAGGGGGCTTTGACAGCCTTTGGCGATCCGAGTGTTGCGGCCAATGCCGTGAAATACAGGAACTGCCTGCGCGCCGGACAGTGTCACTTCGCTCCGTTTGACAATATTCGCGGTCAAGCCTACTTTCAGCTCGACGCACGGATCACGAAGAATTTCAAAATTAGGGAGCGGTCAGGCCTGGCTCTGATATTTCAGGTCTTTGATCTGACTAACAGAGCTAATTTTGGAAATAACTTCGTGACGGACGTTCGGCAAACGAATTTCGCGACACCGACGAATTTCCTTACTCCAAGCGGCGTAACTGTACCGCACAGCTTATCAGCCGAGCTTGGGGTACGATTTAGCTTCTAAGTTTCGGATTCTATAGCTGGGACCAGGGGTGGCGACGAAAGTTGCCACCCCTTTGCCTCTTGAATTGTGACCATGACGTGGCGGAAAAAAGTTAACGCGGTTAATCGTAAGGGTGACTGGAAGTTACTGGCGCTGATCCTGCTGCTGTTAACGGCGACCCTACTGGCGGGCAGCCCGCCGCCCGTCAGTACCGTGTTCGCCGTTTTGACAAAGTCACTTGAGTCGAAGAACGCTGCCGTCGGTCAGGAGTTTGATCTGCGCACGATCAGTGAGGTGGTTGTTAAGGGAGAGGTGGTGATGCCGCGAGTTCCAGGTTCGTGGGCCACGTAACTGAAGTTGCTACCAAAGGAAAAGATGGACCCCAGTCGCTGCTTGCTGTTGCAATCGACAAGGCGATTACGGCACGCGGCATTGAAATTCCCCTGCAAGCGATTATCGCAGCAGTCGCAGCTCCTCAAGGCAACTCTCTTACGTCAGATCCAACGTATGGGATGATGCATTCCAATGAGCCGAAAATGATCGGGTCTGGCCCCGGAAGTGCCAGCACGGGAAGCCTATCTGCCACCAGCAAGGCTAACTCGACGGCGGCTGTAGCAACCGCTGAAATAAAAGGCAGAATGGACGAGTCCTAATATTGACCGAAAGCTCTCAAGGCGCTGTCGGATATGAGGGTCTGTCTTTGAGCTGGCAACTCGTCACTCCCCCACCCGTCACTGTGTTTAGCAGCAAGGGCAAGAATGTGAAGCTCCAGGCCGGAACCCAGGTATTACTGCGCATGGCTGCGCCCCAACCATCCAGGTAAGAACAACTGTAGCCGCGATGATTCTCCAGATCATAAGGACCGAAGATCGTGCGGGCCATATCCGCTGATTCGTCTTGTGTTAAATCACTCACGCGGCTTAACGTTTTCGCGGAGAAACTTGACGATGTTTTCCGTAGACGTGCCAGGAAGAAAGATCTCGGCGATACCCTGCGACTTTAGTTTGGCAATATCGTCTTGCGGGACTATGCCACCCAGAACCACAAGACAATCGTCCATACCCTGATCGCGAAGGAGTTGGACGATGCGCGGACACAGCGTGTTGTGCGCTCCACTCAGAATAGAAACCCCGACGGCGTCTACATCTTCCTGCAAGGCGGCGGCCGCAATCATCTCAGGCGTTTGGCGCAATCCGGTGTAGATAACTTCCATGCCGGCATCGCGCAGCGCACGGGCGATTACTTTCGCGCCGCGGTCATGACCATCGAGTCCAGGCTTTGCGACCAGCACACGGATTTTTCTTTCACTCATATCAGGAAGGGAAGTGACTCGCTGAAGAAGGAGTTGTGAGCATCAGAACGCGGGCTCTTCGTAGACTCCATACACGTCGCGTAAGGCGGAACAGATCTCACCCAGCGTGGCATACGCGCGGACCGCTTCAATCGTCGCCGGCATAGTGTTTTCTTGCGACTGAGCAGTTTGTTTCAGTTTTTCGAGAGCCTTCGCGACTGCGCCCGCATCACGGCTTGCTCGCGTTTGTTCAAGGCGCATAATTTGATGTTCTCTGACACTCTCGTCTATGACCAGCGTCGAAACTTCGGAGGGCTCGTCGTCCATAGAGTACTTGTTGACACCGACAATTACTTGATCCCCTCGCTCGACCGCCTTTTGATACTGGTAGGCCGAATCCTGCATTTCACGTTGTGGAAATCCTTTTTCAATAGCCGCGACCATTCCTCCCATGGAGTCGATCTTTCGAAAATAATCGAGCGCGCCTTTCTCCATCTTTTCCGTTAGCGCTTCCACGAAGTAAGAGCCGCCGAGAGGATCGATTGTGTTTGCCACGCCGGTTTCTTCGGCGATGATTTGTTGTGTTCTCAGTGCGATTAATGCAGCCCGGTCGGTGGGCAGTGCGAGCGCTTCGTCATACGCATCGGTGTGCAGGCTTTGAGTTCCACCCAGTACACCAGCAAGCGCCTGAATGGCCACACGAACGATATTGTTTAACGGTTGCTGAACCGTCAGAGAAACGCCGGCAGTTTGGGTGTGAAACCGAAGCTTCAGAGTGCGCTCATTCGTTGTCCCAAACCGTCTGCGCATTTCCCGCGCCCAAATTCGTCGCGCGGCACGATACTTCGCAACTTCTTCAAAGAAATCGTTATGCGCGTTGAAAAAGAAGGAGATCCGGGGCACGAAACTATCAAGTTCCAATCCAGCCCGAACGCCCCAATCCACGTATTCCAGCCCGTCGCGCAGTGTAAATGCGAGCTCCTGAATGGCTGTCGCGCCTGCCTCACGAATGTGATAGCCACTTACTGATACCGGGTTATAGCGCGGAACATATTTCGTGCAGAACTCAAAAGTGTCCACGACCAGCTTCATCGCGGGACGAATCGGGTAAATCCATTCCTTCTGCGCGATGTACTCTTTCAAGATGTCGTTCTGAAGAGTTCCCGAGATCTTCTGCCAATCGGCTCCTTGCTTTTCTGCGACCACAAGATACATCGCCAAAAAAACCGAGGCGGGCGCATTGATAGTCTGTGAGACGGTAACCTTGTCGAGCGGAATTTGATCAAAAAGAACTTCCATGTCAGCCAATGATGAGACGGCGACGCCGCATTTTCCGACCTCCCCTTCCGACAAAATTGAATCGGCGTCGTAGCCCATCAGCGTGGGCAAGTCATAGGCGACGGACACTCCGTTTTGTCCCTGAGCAAGCAAGTATTTGAAGCGCGAGTTAGTTTCCTCTGGAGTGCTGAACCCGGCAAACTGACGCATGGTCCAGACCTTGCCGCGATAGCCCGTGGGGTGAATGCCACGCGTGTAAGGGAATTCCCCGGGGAAGGAGATGTCCTGGGAAAAATCGAGCTCAGCAATGTCGGCTGGAGTGTAGAGCCGATTCACATCCTCAAGCGAGACACTCTGGAATTTACTCTTTCTCTCCGGATGCTTGTTCAGCGCCGGCTTAAGAGTGTCACGCTCCCAGCGCTCCACCGCTTCGTCAACGGGAGACCCGATCGCTTTTGTTTCAGGCATCTTCATGAATGGCGAACATTTCAATAGGAAAATTCGATATTAGTTGACGGGTATGTGACTGTCAACACACGTATACTTAGAGTTTTTTACTTTGTTGGAAGAAGGGAGCGCGACTGTGATGGCAGTCACAGTCGCGCAGGCTCGGCAGGCACTCGCGGAACGTGGGTTTCAAGAAGGGGGAACTGGCGGGCAACCGGCAGGTAAAATGAATCCAGTGCCATCCGTGACGAATGATGTTCCCAGTTGTTCATTCGACGGGAATCACAATCTCGTTGGCGCGCACCATGTTTAGTCTCGTGCGCGCGGCGGCCTCAATACTCCGAGGGTCAGTCCGCAGTTGTTCAATTTCCAAACGCAGGGATTGATTGGCCTTGCGCAAACCTTCCACATCTGTTTGCATCCGGACATACTGTTGGGAGGCCAGCGACATTCTGGTTCTGGTCCGCAAGGTCACGGCTACGCATATCGCGAACGTCGCCAGGATAACCATTCCAAAAATGACCCAGGCGGGTATCACGCCACCCCGCCGGCGAACTTCGGCGGGCGTACCGATCAAATCCAGCGAAATTTCCCTCACCGCAGTTAGAGTTCCTACTCGAGGGGCTACGCGCTGCGCGCGAATCCGCTCGTCAACCCAATAAGAATTTATGACCCTGCTCAAGAAGCACCTCCATGTCAGACCTTGATTCTGATTCTGCGTAAATCCTGACAACCGGTTCTGTTCCTGAGGGGCGCATCAACAACCAGGAACCGTCGGCAAAAATGTACTTAACGCCATCCATCCGATTTGTTTGCTCCACGCGTCGGCCGCCGATCTCTTTAAGATCTTCCGCGAGCTTCTTGCTCAGCGACTCCATGAGTTGCGGATTCAATCGCACACCGATTCGGCCGGACTCAAGTTTGCCAACGCGGGCATATAATTGGCTTAGCTGTTCGGTCAGGCTCGTGCCGCGCGCCGCAACTGCCTCCGCTGCGAGCAAACACGCAAGGATGCCATCTTTCTCCGGATAGTGACCTTTGATCGATAACCCCGCCGACTCTTCTCCGCCGATGACAATCTTGTTTTCATTTATCAGTTCCCCGATGTATTTGAAACCTACAGGAGTTTCATAAACTGGCAGACCGCGATCGTTCGCTACACGATCGACCAGATGTGAAGTTGCGACCGAGCGGGCGGCCCCGCCATCCCATTTTCTCGACTCCACTAAATAATCGAAGAGAAGTGCAATCAATTGATTTGGAGTTATAAAAATTCCGTTTGAATCTACAACTCCAAACCGGTCGGCATCACCGTCCGTGGCCAGCCCCAGAATGCAGCCTTTTGATAAAACCATGTGCCGCAACTCATCCAGGTGGCTTGCCTCCGGTTCCGGAGATCGGCCGCCGAAAAGTACATCGCGCCAATCATGGATGGTATCGACCTCCAGGCCGTGGCTGCGTAATACTTCGTCGAGATACCCTCGGCCTGTTCCCCACAGCGGATCGTAAGCGTAGCGCCCATTTGCACGTCCGATAACATCGAAATTGATTTTTGTGCCGAGGTCCTCAAGATAACCAGGTCGTGCTGCGAAGGTCTGTGTGGCATCGGCATCGGGCAGTCTCAAAGGTTGCGGCGCGCTGTCCTTTATGAGCCCCTCTACGTTTCGGGTTATTTCAGGGAGGGCGGGTGCCCCGTCACTGGTCGAAAGCTTCATCCCGTTGTATTGAGGCGGGTTATGCGAAGCAGTAAAGTTAATTCCACACACTGCACCATTGGTTCGAATAACATGGGAAAGCGTCGGCGTGGGAACCGGCTTATCACACAGAAGAGCACGGAAAGCGTTCTGGGAAATAACGTTAGCGCACTCCGTGGCGAATTGTTCTCCCAAAAACCTAGTGTCGTATCCCACCACCATAAGATTCCCACCAGCGTTTGTAGAGCCGAAATGCGAACAAATAGCCTTAGTGACTGATCGAACGCCGGCAAACGTGAATTCGTCGGCGATGACAGCGCGCCAGCCAGACGTGCCAAATCGAATCGTCATAGTGAAAGTTTTAAGAGGCTGCTTAACCGGTTTTGTGCGGTTAGCCACAAGATAGCCCGTTTACTAGAGTCTGCTACCCCAATTAGCTGTACTTTGGTCATAAGCAATCCGTTGACTGTCAATACTTTAGCCCGAAGGTGAGCGGAATGTAGCACCCGTGCTTAATGGTGTAAAGTGATATTTTCGTGACGGTTTTGAGACGTAACCTCAACGTTTACTAGAGGTAAAGCTGCTTAATGGACCAAAAAGGCGTACGCGCGGCGAACAGATTGTGGCGGGAGCGTTCTGAAACTGTTACGGCGTTCAAACTGGTTGACACTGAATTGTTACAAAGCTAGACTCTGGTCGAATCAACGGAGAGCTCAAGCCACTATGCTTTCCGACCTTCAGAATCCCAAATCTTGCCTCCCTCGAAATCTTTGATGGTCCGCTCTGGATTACCTGACGGCGGCCATTTTTCGTTCATTACAGGATTGGGAGGCAACATGCCAGATTTGACCCACTCTTCCGCCGAATCTCCAGAAACGCTACAGACAAATCAACTCCCGATCGGCGCCATAGTGCGTGCCCTTTGCCAGGCAGCAACTTCAGGCCCCGATCTGCTTTATGAGGTCATGATCAAATTGAGCCTGATGGTGGAATCTACCGCGCCCATGTATGGAATGTCCGTTTGGACTCTCGACACTGGTCAACGACCGAGGTTGCATTGGGCCGAGGGACTGAGCGAGGAGGAGTTGGCCTCTGGGGAATTGGTCGTAAGTGAAACACTGGCCGATACCACTGCCTGGCCTGAAATCAATGAGGGAGATGCTTCAATCTGTTTCGTGCTGGCTTCTTCAAAACCGGGACGACCAGGCGCCGCTTTATACGGACGTTGCGTGCGTGCCTTGTCGAAGCAGCAAGCGAGAGATCTCGGGGCGATAATGGACGTCACTCGCCTCGCTCACTCTCATGTTGCCGTGGGCCAGCCCATTCCTGCTGGGGAACGCGCCGCCGCAAACACGAACGCGGTGACGCTGCCAGGGATGATTTTTGTAAGTCGGGTAATGAACGAGGTGGCCCATGCAGTCGGTCGAATTAAGGATTCAAACTCGACTGTTTTAATTACCGGCGAATCAGGCACGGGCAAGGAATTAGTAGCGCATGCTGTGCACAGACTCAGTAGGCGCGCAGAAAAAGAATTTGTCCCGTTTAATTGCTCCGCAGTTCCACCGGAATTGATTGAGAGCATGCTCTTTGGCCACCGCAAGGGGAGTTTTACCGGCGCCCTCCAGGATAACGAAGGACTGATTCGCGCCGCGGAACACGGCACACTGTTTTTAGATGAGATAGGAGATCTTCCCCTTGCTTTGCAGCCGAAGCTTCTGCGATTCCTGCAGGAGGGGGAAATCCACACTCTTGGTGAACAGTCTCCCAGAAAAGTTGATATCCGAGTAATCGCTGCAACTCACAAAGATCTCGAACAATTGGTTCGCGAGAAGCTTTTCCGTGAAGACCTGTTCTACAGGATCGCCACGCTCACGGTAAAAGTTCCACCCCTGAGGGAACGACCCGAGGACATTTCGGCGCTGATCTCTCATTACCTTTCGCACTACTGCAGGCGAAACGACAGGGCAATCGCCGGAATCACATGGGACGCAATCAGGATCCTGGAAGGTTACTCCTGGCCTGGAAATGTTCGCGAGTTGGCAGGTGAAATGGAACGACTCGTTTTATATGCCGAAGAGAACGGATACATCACGCCAGAGCATATTAGTGAACACATACACCCGGCTGTTTTCCAGAAAGCAGATTCTGAAACGCGCTCCGGTGAAAACCTGGAATTGTTGTTGGAAGATTACGAGCGACGAGTTATCACGGAGACGCTAAAACGAAACGATTGTAACGTAGCGAAGACCAGTCAGGCCTTGGGCCTGGGCTCCCGACAAACGTTATACAAGAAGCTGAAGCGACTGGCCATCGACGTAACGGATTTTCTGCAGGAGGACACAGAGCCCGGGTTACAGTTTCGCAGCGAAAGAAGCTGATCGCACACCCCCAACCGTTTCTTATGAGCATTCGAGCAACGTCTCGAATGCTTTTTTCTTTAGGCATCCGCATTGTCGCTGCCGCCACTACAGTGATCCGTTCTGCTGTACCCCGAGGGCGACAACTTATTCCGCTTGCAAAATCCAAGGTGAATGGCTGAGACCTTCCTTTAGCGTTGTGATCACACTCTTCGTTGTGAACTGAGGGCGACAGTTTAGCCGTACGAAAATACCGCAAAGTGGCTGCCTATTGATGTTTGGTGATTCAGTGCTCATGGCACGTCTCTTGTAATGGAGACGTTCACTCGCGAAGCAACAATGCCTCGCGAATAAGCAGAGAGACGCAAAACAAATCATGAAGGCTTTAACCACAAAAGAGTTTGTATCGCTTGCAGTGATCGTCGTCACCGCACCTGTGCTCGCAATGGGCCTTGTCCTTGCCAGCACTGCCGTCGCGGCTGAAAACGGACTCTTGTTACTGACACTGACTCTATGTGGCGCTGTCGTGAGCGGTATCAATGGCTTTGGTCGCCGCACGGCCCTTGCCAGATCTCAGTCACGCAGAAACGGCCGGGGGTCACAATCGAACGTGGCTCTCATGTCATGAGTCTTGCGGGCCAAGCTCGTCCCGCTTCTCCAGACGCAGGAGAAGGTAGATGAGGAAGTCAAGCAATAACAATCAAAGGAGCAAAAAGATGATTAGCAAATTCTTTCGCGATGAAACAGGTCTTGAGTTATCGGAATACGCGGTTGCCGCAGCGTTGGTTGCGATTGCCGTCGTCGGTGCCTTCTCGGCGTTGGGTGGAACGATCAGCACGAAGATCACCGAACTCGGTACCCGCATCAGCACCGGCAAATAGCCTGCGCGTTGGATCAGGCGCGTTCTAGCAACAGGGTGTCGCAAGAATGCGCCTGGCCCAAATAGCAATGTTTGATACCAAGGAGCACGCATCATGCTCATAAGCTTTGTCAGAGATGAAACGGGGCTGGAACTTTCGGAATACGCGGTGGCCGCCGCATTAATTGCGATCGCCGTCGTGGGAGTCTTCACAGCCCTTGGGGACGCCATTAGCACAAAAATTAGCGAGTTAGGAAGTCGCATCGCTTTGGGTAGCTGAAACCTTTAACCCGGGAATCGCCATACAGTGTCAATCTTCTTACTTAGCGCGGTCTTACTTATTCCCCTGGCGGTCATCATCGCTTATTACGATGTCCGCTATCGGCGTATTCCTAATTCATTTGTTATCGCAACTTTCACTGCGGGTGTTGTTATGAACACGATCGTTGGAGGATTACAGGGCACCTCTTCAAGTTTGGCAGGTTGTGGTCTTGCCTTTGTGTTGATGTTCATGCTTCACGTCTTCGGAGCAATGGGAGCCGGCGACGTAAAACTATTCGCAGCCATTGGTGCGGTTACGGGCTCTCATTTAGTTTTGCCGACCTTCCTTGTGGTGGTGCTTACCGGAGGTCTACTGGCGATTGTCTCAATCTTAAGAGCGGGCATCTTAATAAGCACCATGCATAGGGTCCTACAGATTTTTGTCGGGTTACTACCCGGATGGCCGATGCCGAAATTCGCGGTGCCCGCAGATCGCAGGTACACGATTCCCTACGGCGTTGCAATCACCCTTGGCAGCATTATCTCCATCACGATTTTTCGCGCCTGAGGCGACTGCCACTGACCACGTCAACTAACTACACGGAGAGTTAACCATGCGCAACAAACGCTTCTTTATAGTCCTAGCCGGTGCACTCCTTTTCGGACTGCTCGCCGCAGTTTCCGTCAGCCGTTACCTCTCGAGCGCCCAGGCTTTAACAAAAAACCTTAGCCGGGTCGCGGTTGCGAAGGTCGCAATTCCCGTCGGTACAAAAATTATTGCCGAACAGGTCATGGTGGTCCAATTTCCAAATGAATCGACGCCAGATGGCGCTTTCGATTCAGCCGAAAAGTTGGCCGGACGCGTGGCAGTAACGAATATTGCTCCGCGCGAGCCGATCACCGAAGCGAGGCTGGCGCCGGAAGGAACCGCCGGCGGGCTCTCCGCAGTTATACCTGAGGGTTACCGAGCCATGACGGTGAAGGTCGACGATGTGGTGGGTATCTCTGGCTTCGTTATGCCGGGAACGCTCGTCGATGTCGTTGTCGTGATCGATCCACAGGAACGGGCCGGAATGCAGGATCCGATTTCCAAGATTGTTTTGCAGAACATCAAGGTCCTCGCCAACGGTCAAAACATTGATAAGCCGGAAAATCAGCGCGACGCGAATAGCGTTAAGGCCGTCACTCTTCTGGTCTTGCCGGAACAGGCAGAAAAGCTCGCCCTGGCTGCGAGCGAAGGGAAGCTTCAACTGGTGATGCGTAACTCGATAGATCAGGGTGACGAGCAAACCCAGGGAGTCGATAAGCGCCAACTGCTTGGCGGAGAGCGTGCACGACCCAACCCGGAACCTGGCTCACTAAAGAGTGAACAGCCGAAGGTTGATGTGAAACCGCTGCCGCGAAAACCGCGCCCCGAGCCAAAGACAGAAACTTCAAAAGTTCCCGAACGTCCACGTGCCTCGGTTGAAATGATCGAAGGTGCAAAAAAACGGAGTGTCGATTTTCCATAACGGGTATCGATCGCCCTTCCGGACGTTAGACCAGTTTACCGATTAGCAAAGGAGCTAAAGAATCATGTACAGCCGTTCCCCAAAAAACCGCCGAGTAAGCTTACTCCTGGCGAACGTGATAATCGTCCTTGTGAACTGTGCCGCTTACGCTCAGACCACTTCTTACAAAGCTTCATTTGGTGAGAACAAAGAGGCAGTTGCGGTCAACGTTCTGGTGGGCCAGTCGCGAGTGATCAATTTCGACAAGCCGGTTGGACGCTTCTCAGTATCCAACCCTGAAATCGCCGAAGCGGTGTTGGTTACCCCCAATCAGGTGCTGGTGAACGGCAAGACTTTCGGACAGGTCAACTTCATCGCATGGGAGCAATCAGGCGGAGAATATCTGGTTTTTGATGTTTACGTCAGGGCCAACCTATCCCTAATCGATTCCCAGATCCGCGCGCTTTTCCCGAAGGAAGATATACGGCTTAGCCAGGCCAACGGCTCAGTTGTTATTTCAGGCAGTGTCTCAGACCTCAAAACCGGGGCGCAGGTAGACAGCGTAGTTCAGGCAGCGGGTTTCAAGACAGTAAACATGCTGGCCTCGCCGGTGAAGAACATTGCTCAAGTACAGTTGCAAGTTCGAGTGGCGGAAGTCAATCGAAACAAACTACGCGACTACGGAACTTCGTTTACAACCATTCCTCCAGGCGGCACAGCGGGCTACATCAATAGCGGCGGTGGACCAAGCACCTTAAGTGGTGCATCAACCAGCCCAGTCTCCACCATACTTGATAGTGTGATTTCGCCCGCCTTGAATCTGTTTATCTTCAATCGCCAGATAAACACTTCCGCGATGCTCCGCGTGCTGAGAACGCAAGGTGCCTTTCGCGAATTGGCCGAGCCCAATCTCATTGCCATGGACGGACAGCAAGCAAGTTTTCTCGCCGGCGGCGAGTTCCCGGTTCCCGTGGTCCAGGGTGGAGGTTCGAGCAGCGGCATGGCGATGAGTGTGGAGTTTAAGGAGTACGGTGTTCGTCTCAACTTCAAACCAACAATCATCGATGAAGACCATATTCGATTGGAGCTTGAACCAGAGGTGTCCACCATTGATTTTGCCAACGGAGTGAAATTCAACGGCTTCGTTATCCCCGGCCTCCGAACACGTCGTGCCAAAACCGGAGTCGAATTACGCGACGGTCAGTCCTTTGCATTGGCTGGCTTGTTGGATAATTCAGAAACCAGGACGCTTTCCCGCATACCTATTGTCAGTGACATTCCAGTGATCGGATCTCTCTTCAAATCCAAGTCGTTCCAAAAGAACGAAACGGAGTTGATGTTCATCGTCACTGCGGTCCTGGTTAAGCCAGTGAATCGTGACGATTTGCCGCAGATGCGCGGTGTCGACGGTTTGAAGAATGGATCTCCGCTGGGCCTGGAGCCGAAGACCGAAGAGATTCAGGGAAATACGGGCTTCTCGATAACAGGCCAAACCACCGAGACGACCCCGGTTTCCGCGCCGAAAGTAACAGACGCGCAAAAGGTCGGCCCAAAAGGGAAGAGTGCCGTCGAAAGCAGCTCGGTACCTTCAACAAACACACCAGCACTCAGTGTTCGCAATGTCAATCAACCGCTTCCAGAACCTCGAAGTATTACTTTTGATTTGAACCCCGAACCTCTTAAGCCCTAGCAACGAGTATTGGCTACCTTAGCGTTTTAAGAGGAGACGAAATGATCAACTCGACTAAAAGAAACGACCGCAAAGGAGAGCGCGGATCAATTCTCGCAATGTCCGCGCTCGGGATGCTCACAGTTTTGCTTGCAGTCGGGCTCGGTGTCGACATTAGCCATCTCTATCTAGCCAAAACAGAACTGCAGAATGCGGCAGATGCTTCAGCTCTCGCAGCCGCGTCGGCTATCAACTCAAATCCAAGTGGGATCATTGAAGGCACTACGCGTGCAGTAGCGGCCATGAACTACTACGAGTTCAACAACATTGGTGTCACCTTTCCGCGCAGCAATGTGTTGTGGGCCGTTAATCTCGACGGACCCTACATGAGCGAACAGGACGCTTCTGCGACGGGTCAAGCGCCGACCATTCGCTTCGTGAAAGTGACCACACCTGAGAGCCCTGTCGGTGTCTCCTTTGCAGCTATGGTTCTAGGAAACAGCCGCAACTTGTCCGCTACGGCAACGGCCGGCCTGTCAGTTCCACTAAATGTCTTTTGCAACTTCATCCCGCTCTCAGTCC